>CADCTQ010000587.1 GCA_902805615.1 uncultured Cytophagales bacterium | reverse complement strand
GGGCGGCCACGGCATCGTGGGGGCGCAGGTGCCCCTGGGCGCCGGCATCGCCTTTGCCGAGAAATACAACAAGACCGGCAAGCTCTGCATCTGCTACATGGGCGACGGCGCCGTGCGGCAAGGTGCGTTCCACGAGGCCCTCAACATGGCCATGCTGTGGAAGCTGCCCGTGATCTTCGTGATCGAAAACAACGGCTACGCCATGGGTACGTCCGTGCGGCGTACCTCCAACGTGGTGGAACTCTACACGCTGGGCGAAGCCTACGACATGCCCTCCGAGCCGGTTGACGCGATGAGCGTGGAAGCCGTGCACGAGTCGGTGAGCCGCGCGGCCGAACGGGCCCGCGCCGGGGAAGGCCCCACGCTGCTGGAATTCCGCACGTACCGCTACCGCGGCCACTCCATGTCGGACCCCATGAAGTACCGCACCCGCGAAGAGGTGGAAGAGTACAAGATGCGCGACCCCATCGAACAGGTGCGCAAGTCCATCCTCGACAACAACCTGGCGACCGAAGCCGACCTGGAAGCCATTGACCAGAAGGTCAAAGGCCAGGTGGACGAATCCGTCCGCTTCGCCGAAGAGTCGCCCTACCCCGATCCGTCCGAAGCCTTCACCGACGTGTACATGCAGGAAGACTACCCGTTCATCAAAGACTAAGATGGTCTGAACCATGATGAACTTGATGAAAAGATGACCAGGATTTGAGCGGAGATACGGTATAGAAGTCTGATGGAGGATGAAAGGGAGGGCGGATACGCGATACAAAAACAAAAAGCCCGTACTTGGAAACAGGTACGGGCTTTTTGCTTTTAATGGTCAGTTGCAAGGGTGCATCGGAAGGCAATGGCTTGCCCTTTGGCAAGGTTGGGTTGGTTCTATATGTGCCGCCCGTGAAGTAAAGGATGCGTCATTGCGAGGAGCAGGGTTGGCAAGCGGGCCGGGCGACGAAGCAATCTCACCCGGAGAACCGCCAAACGCCGCTACCAAAGCCGGTATTGTCCGAATTATCCCACCCGTATGCCACGCATGTACCAGATGCTTCGCTGGGCTCAGCATGAGGAGCACGACGTTTGACGGGGATACGGGAGAGATTGCTTCGTTGCCCGGCCCGCTTGCCAACCCTGCTCCCCGCAATGACGCAACTCATAAAACCCGATAATAACATCCGGCGACCGATTCCTTCAGCCATCCGTGGCACGGGGGAGGGTCGGGTTCTCAAACCTGACCCCACGCGCAGCACCTTCACAAGTCATTCCCCCTGAGCCTCCTTCCGCATTCAGCCCCAATCCTGGTCATCCTTTCATCAAATTCATCATGGTTCAGACCATCATGCTCATCATGGTTCAGACCTTCCTCCCGTCTCCGGTCTCCTTTTATTGCTTGTGCTGCAGAAACCATTCGTACAGTTCCGGGTTGTCGTAGGTTTCCGTCCAGGCGTCGTGGGCGGCGTGGGGGTACACGGTAAAGGCTACGTTGCCGCCGGCCTTGCGCAGGGCCGACACCATGAGGGAGGATTCGTCGAGGGGCACTACGTTGTCGCGGGCCCCGTGAAACACCCAGACCGGCAGGTGCCTGATCCGGCTTACCTTGCTGGGGTCGCCGCCACCGCAGATGGGCGCCAGCGCCGCAAACTTCCCGGGGTGGGCCATGGCCAGGTAAAACGCGCCGTAGCCGCCCATGCTCATGCCGGTGAGGTACACCCGCCCCCGGTCCACGCGGTATTGGCCCAGAATCCGGTCGAGCAGGTCGTTTAAGTCTTCGACCAGGTGAGGCCAGTACGTGCCGGCCGGGCACTGCGGCGACAACACGATGAATGGAAAGTCGGGCTGCCTTTCGGTCACTCTGGGCAGGCCGTACCTGCGGACCTTGTTGAGGTCGTCGCCCCGTTCGCCGGCGCCGTGCAGGAACAGGATCAGGGGCCATTGCCGGGCCGCATCCGCTTCGTAGTCTCTGGGCAGAAAAAGCAAGTGGGGGAGTTCCCGCAAACAAACCATACCGGGCGGTTTAGAAGGTTCATCAGTGCCAACGGGGATAGGTACGGAATTCGCCGCCGGAAGGTGGCAAAAAAGGCCGGCGCAGAGGCCCTTTCGTGCTACAGCCCGTTACCGGCGCTTGAGGTTGCCCAGCAGCGAAAACAGGCCGCCGCCGCCGATGAAGGTGGAATACTCGACCGGCTGCGAGGCGTACCGCACCGATTCCACCGTGTAAAAGGCCTTGGGGTTGAACCGGTTGATGATGCCGATCAGTTCGGGCAGGTCCTGGCGCTGCATCACCAGGAAGATGAGCTTTACGTTTTCCCGCTTCCCTTCGCCTTCCACGTACGTAAACCCGAACTTGGTGCCCCGCAGGTACTCGATCAGGTCGGTGGCTTCGCGGCGCGTGATCACCCGCACCATCACCTTGCCCAGGGCCAGCTTCTCTTCGATGGTCATGCCCAGGAAGATGCCGGTGGCAAAGCCCGCCGCGTAGGCGATGTAGCAGAAGACGTTGTTGAGGTTCTGCATGATGGTGCTGATGGCGACCAGCCAGATGAGCGACTCGAACACGCCCAGCACCGGGGCCACCTTGCGCCGGCCGCTGATGACGAAAATCTGCCGCAGCGTGGACATGGAAACGTCCGTGACGCGGGCGCAGAAGATGACCAGCGGCAGGATCACCAACTTGTAGGTGTCGGGCGTGATTTGCAGGGTGCGGGTAAAAAACTCTTCCATAGAACGTACGTATGGCCCCCACCGACGGGGTAAAGCGCCGGCGGCAGGGTACGGATGCCCCGCCCGTTTCCGGCGCCCAAAACTACGCCGGTTCCCGCAAATAAGCCGAAGATTTAAAGGATTAAAAAGGAAAGGGGTAGCCGGAAATCATCCCCCTGCCCCCTTCCCTCACGCATAGACCAGCCGCACAAGGGGGACCGTACGCGCGGACAGTCCTCCGTACCGAATTTGACCTTGCCCTTGCACCGGCACCGCCGTGTTCGCAGTCCCCCTTGTGCAGCGGGTTTGTGGGAAAGGGAAGGGGGCAGGGGGATGACCTGCTTAAACCGGGGATTTTTCGACTTACCCCAGTCCGGTACGGCTCACGCCTGCGATAAATCCTTACCCCTTCAGCAGCGTCTGAAACAGTTCGTCGAGGCGGGCCACGGTGCGCACCTTGATCTTGAAGCCCTTGAGGTCCACGCCCTTGACGTTGTACTTGGAAACGTAAATCTCCTTGAAGCCCAGCTTTTCGGCTTCCGAAATGCGGCTCTCGATGCGGTTGACGGCCCGTACCTCGCCGCCCAGGCCCACCTCGGCCGCAAAACACACCGAACTCGGAATGCTGATGTCCTCGTACGACGAGACGATGGAGGCGCACACGGCCAGGTCAATGGCCGGGTCTTCCACCTTCAGGCCGCCGGCAATGTTGAGAAACACGTCCTGCGTGCCCAACCGGTAGCCGCCCCGTTTTTCGAGCACGGCCAGCAGCATGTTGAGGCGCTTGTTGTCGTAGCCCGTGCTGCTGCGCTGCGGCGTGCCGTACGTGGCGTGGCTCACCAGCGACTGGATTTCGATCATCAGGGGCCGGTTGCCTTCGAGCATCGCCCCGATGGTGATGCCGCTCAGTTCTTCTTCGCGCTGCGAAATGAGGATTTCCGAAGGGTTGCTCACTTCGCGCAGGCCGGTGCTCTGCATTTCGTAGATGCCCAGTTCGGAGGTGGAGCCGAAGCGGTTCTTGATCGTGCGCAGGATGCGGTAGGTCATGTGCCGGTCGCCCTCGAACTGCAACACCGTGTCGACCATGTGTTCGAGCACTTTCGGCCCGGCCAGCGTACCTTCCTTGGTGATGTGGCCGATCAGGAACACCGGCGTGCCGCTCTCCTTGGCGAATTTGAGCAGTTCGGCCGTGCATTCCCGCACCTGCGACACGCTGCCCGCCCCCGCCTCGATGAACGACGATTGCAGCGTCTGGATCGAGTCAATGATGAGCACGTCGGGCGTGAAGAGTTCGATCTGCTTGAAGATGTTCTGGGTGGAGGTTTCCGTGAGGATGAAGCAGTTGTCGCCCTTGGTGGAGAGGCGTTCAGCCCGCATCTTGATCTGTTGCTCACTCTCCTCGCCCGATACGTAGAGCACCTGCACGGGCAGGTTGAGGGCGATTTGCAGCATGAGCGTAGACTTGCCGATGCCCGGCTCCCCGCCGATGAGCACCAGCGAACCGGGCACGATGCCGCCGCCCAGCACCCGGTTGAGTTCCCCGTCGTGCGTGACCGTGCGCTGTTCCTCGCTGTAGGCGATCTGCGAAATGGGGCGGGGCTTGTTGGCCGCTTTGGTGCCGCCGGAGCTTACGCGCCAGGAGCCCTTTTCGGCTTTATCTTCTTTTTGTACTACTTCTTCCACGAAAGTATTCCACTCGCCGCAGGAGGGGCACTTGCCCAGCCACTTGGGTGCTTGCTGCCCGCAGTTCTGGCAGAAATAGGAGGTTTTGACTTTGGCCATTATTGGATTGGGGCACGCCCGAGGGGTGCCGGGGGTTGTAGAGACTTAAATTTACGGGTTTTTCACCGGACCCACCCGGTCGGGGACCGGGTAAAAAGGGGCGGGAGCGGCGGCGGGTGGCAACCGCTCCCGTGCCGTCCGTAAAACCTCTGGCACGGTTTTTCGTAAGCAGGAATTACATAAACCATATACCATACAACCCATGAAAAGAACATTTTTATTGTTAGCGTTCATGCTTACGCTCGGAACGGTGGCCCAGGCCCAGGTTTCCCTCATCCCCAAAGGCGGTATCACCTTATCCAATATCAACTTCAACGATGAACTGGCTGGTCAGAAGTCCCGGCTGGGCTACGTAGCCGGCCTCGGGCTCAACATCCCGATCACGTCCGACAATTTCTTCTCCATTCAGCCCGAACTGCTGTACATCCAGCAGGGAACCCGTCTCGCGGGGGGCAGCTTCGGCCTCAACTACGCGCAACTGCCGCTGTTGCTGAAGATCAACTTCGGTGGGGAAGGCTTTCCCATCTACGTGAACGCCGGCCCCTCGTTCGGCTACCTGCTCAACCCGCCTACCCGGATTGGTGAGATCACTTTCAATGATCCCAAGCGGCTCGACATCGGCTTGCAGTTCGGCGGCGGCTTCGGCGTGAAGGCCGGCCCGGGCAACGTGCTGCTCGATGCCCGTTACGGCTTCGGCATCACCGACATCAACAACCTGGCTACCGGCGGCGACGCGGCCAACAAGTCCAAGAACAACGTGTTCCAGTTTACCGTAGGCTACGCCATTCCGTTCGGCGCCCAGTAAAGCCAATCGTTGACGTACCAAAAGGCAAGCCTCCCGGACGACCCGTCCGGGAGGCTTTTTTCTTTGCGCACCAAGCGAAATAGAAAACTTAACCGCAAAGGGCGCAAAGAAGACGCAAAGACCGCAAAGTGATACGCATTCTCCTTGCGCCCTTTGCGTCTCTATTGCGATCCTTGCGGTTAAGTTTCTACTGAAAAATTCACCGGAAAGAATACGTGGCCGAGATCGGGAAGTGGTCGGAGAAGTCCACGTCGCGGTGCGTGTTGAAGTCGTGCACCTCCAGGGCCTCGTCGTAGAACTGGTTGTCAATGCGCAGGAAGAACAGCTTGTCGTCGTTGAGGCTGAAGCCGAAGCCGCGGCCCGCGTCCTCGAAGGCGTTGCGCAGGTGCCGCCGGACCCGCTGGTACGTGTAGCTGTAGGGAATGTCGTTGAAGTCGCCGCACAGGATGACTTTGTGCGGGCTTTCGCGCACGAAGCGGTCCACCAGGGCAATCTGCCGGGCCCGGGCCGTGAAGCCCGCTTTGAGTTTCCGGAACGTGTACCGCGAATCCTCCTTGAGGCCGCGGTAGTTTTTCTTGTCGCCCAGGCTGTCGGTCTGAATGCTCATCGAGTGCAGGTGAATGTTGATGATGCGCACCGTGTCTTTGCCGATGCGCACGTCGGCGAACACCCCCTTGTTGAGGCTGCCGCGGTCAAACACCAGGTCGCCCGTGTTGAGGATGGGAAACTTGGTGAAGATCGCCACGCCGTAGAAACCCTCCCAGTAGCGGTTAAGCCCGAACACCGGCGTCAGGTACGCGCGGTAGCCCTGCGCCTTCAGTTGCCGGATCGAGTTGAGCGCCGTGATGCGGTCTTCGCTGTAAAATTCCTGGAGGCACAGGATGTCGGCCCCCGAACGTCTGAGCCACTCGATGGCCTGCCGGGGCTTCTCCTTGCTGCCCTTGTTGAAGTAGTCGTGGGCGCTGAACAGGCGCGTGTTGAAGCTCACCACCTTGAAGGCGCCGGGCGGCGGCTCGGAGCCCGAATGCACGCCCACGGTGCGTTGCAGCAGGGGCAGGCCCAGCAGCAGCACCACCGCCGAGAGCAGGCCCCGCAGCGGCGACACCAGCAGCCAATACAGGATAAACACCGCGTGGCCTGCCAGCACCACCGGCAGCGACAACGTAAGAAATCCGGCAATCCAGTAGCGGGCCGGCGACACGTGCACGGCCCCGAAAGCCACGAAACTGTAGGCCGCCAGCAGCAAATTGAGCACGAGCACTAGGATCGAAAACCAGGAAAGCGAAGCGAAGAGAAACGACGTAACGGGTTTTTTGCGAAAAATAACGCGCGCCATAGAGCCTGTCGGGGAAATACACCAGCAAAAGCGAACCAGTCCGGGTCCGGTTTTGCAAAGGTAACCCTCTTTTGCCGACCCGCCGGCCCCGCTTGCGGAAGGATGGAAAAATATTTGGTGCCTCTTCTTTTTTCGCGTAACTTTGCATTACTTTAAGTAGTTTTATGAGGAGAGGGGACTTAGTCCCCTCTTTTTCATTCAAACATGCGTGATGACGCTGCAGGAAGAAATAACCCGTTTGGTCGAGGCTGTCTTGGAAGGCACTTCGTTTTTTATCGTGGACGTTACAGTGACCGGTCAACACTCCAGGCCCAAGATTGCCGTCAGCCTGGATGGCGACGAAGGCATCACCATTGATGACTGCGCCAAGGTCAGCCGGGAATTGGGCAACCAGATCGAGCAGAAGGACCTGGTGCCGCTGGCCTACACGCTGGAAGTATCGTCGCCGGGCCTCGGTCAGCCGCTGAAGCTGCCCCGGCAGTACACCCGGCACCTGGGCCGCAACCTGAAGGTGCACCTGCGCGACGGCAACCTCCGGACGGGCAGGCTGGCCGCGGCCAACGAACGGGAGATTACGCTGGAAGAGGCCGTGAAGGGAAAAAAGAAGGGAGAAGCGCCGCCTGCTGTAATCATCCCCTTGGAGGAAATAGATAAAACATTCGTATTGGTGTCGTTTAACTGAAACGGCGCTGTTGCGCGCTTCGAGTTGGACAGGATAGCCGGGAGCCCGCTTCCGGGTGTTGGGTTCATGAGAATGACAACAACAATATAAAAAACAGGAAAGACAATGAATAGTAAGGAGTTGATCGAGTCGTTTGCCGAGTTTGCCCGGCTGAAGAATATCGACCGCCCACAGATGATCCGGATCTTAGAGGACGTGTTCCGGACAATGATCCGCAAGAGATATGGTTCCGACGAGAATTTTGACATCATCATCAACGTAGACAACGGCGACCTTGAAATCTGGCGTTTTCGCGAAATTGTGGACGACGATTCGGAAGACATCTGGGAACACGACAAGATTCCCCTCGCCGAAGCCCGCAAGATCGAAGCCGACTTTGAAGTGGGCGAGGAAGTAGCCGAAGCCATTAAACTCGAAGACTTCGGGCGCCGGGTGGTGCAGACGGCCCGCCAGACGCTCATCCAGAAGGTAAAGGACCTCGAAAAAGATTTGTTGTTCCAGAAGTACAAGGAGCGGGTGGGCGAAATCATCGTGGCCGAAGTGTACCAGATCCTGGGCCGCGAGGTGATCCTGATCGACGACGAAAACAACGAACTGGCGCTGCCCAAGGGCGAGCAGATTCCCAAGGACCGCTTCCGCAAGGGCGACTTCACCAAGGCCATCGTGCACCGGGTGGAAATGCTCAACGGCACGCCCAAGATCATCCTGTCGCGCACGTCGCCGGTATTCCTGGAACGGCTCTTCGAACAGGAAGTGCCCGAAGTGAACGACGGCCTCATTGCCATCCGCCGGGTGGTGCGCGAGCCGGGCGAACGCGCCAAGGTCGCCGTGGAATCTTTCGACGACCGCATTGACCCGGTGGGCGCCTGCGTGGGCATGAAGGGTTCGCGCATCCACAGCATCGTGCGAGAGCTGGAGAACGAAAACATTGACGTGATCAACTACACCGATAACCTCGAACTGTACATCCAGCGGGCCCTGAGCCCGGCCAAGATCACGCGCATCGCCATTGACCAGGAAGACAAGCACGTGTCGGTGTACCTGCGGCCCGACCAGGTGTCGCTGGCCATCGGCAAGGGCGGCCAGAACATCAAACTCGCCGGCAAGCTGGTGAACATGGAAATAGACGTATTCCGTGACAATGAGGAGTTTGAGGAAGAAGACATTGCCCTCACCGAGTTCGACGACGAAATCGAAGAGTGGGTACTCAACGAACTGCGGCGCATCGGCCTCGACACGGCAAAAAGTGTACTCGCTTTGTCAAAAGAAGAGCTCGTGCGGCGAACTGAATTGGAGGAAGAAACTGTTGATGAAGTAATGAACATTCTCAAACAGGAGTTTGAGGAGTAAAGGCGGGCAGTGGGTTGACTACCCGCGTGACCTGTTATGAGTACGGGTAGAACAAAACCAACGACCCACTAACCGAAAAGATTTATTTAAAACGATTATATGGCAGAAGAAAAAATGATGAGACTCAGCCAAGTCGCCAGGCAACTGAACGTGGGTACCGCCACCATTCAGGAAGTGCTCGGCGCCAAGGGCTATAAAGTGGAGAACTCCCCCAATGCCAGGATCTCGTCCGAGCAGTTCGACATCCTGGCGAAGGAGTTCAAAGCGTCAGCTTTGGACAAAAAGGAGGCTTCGAGTCTTACCATCGGTAAAAAACACGAAAACAACCTCCCGGACAATACCCCTTCTTCTACCAAGAAAGAAAAGGAAGACGACCTTTTCTTCCGGCCCCCCACGGTAATACGGGAGCCCGCCATGCGGCAGGAAGAACCGGTAAAGCAGACGCCCAAGCCCCCCGTACCCACCGCCCCGGCGGAAGACGGAGCGAACCGGCACAAACTGCCCGGCCTCAACGTGGTTGGCAAAATTGACCTCGACAACAAGCGGACGACCACCCCGCCGCCCGCGGAGCCCAAGCCGGCCCTCGTAGCCCCGGTCGTGGCCGACAAGCCCGTGGAGACGGTGACGCCGCCCGCAGCCGAGCCGGTTGTCGCCAAGGCCCCCGAGGTGAAAGCGCCGGTTGCCGAGGTGCCGCCGCCCGCTCCCGTGGCCGAGCCGCCCGTTGCCAAAGCCCCCGAGTTGAAGGCGCCGGAGGTGAAAGCCCCCGTCGTACAAGCGCCAGCCCCGCCCGTAGTGGCACCCGAACCCAAAAAGCCCGAGCCCGTGGTGGCCGCCAAGCCGGTAGCACCTGCTGCCCCGGCAGCGCCCAAACTGGCCCCCGTGGCCCCGCCCAAGCAGCCGGAACCGGTGGTCGCCAAGGCAACTACCCCACCCGCCGCCGAAGCGCCCAAGCCCATTGCCCCCGTCAACCAGGTGATGACGGCCCGCGCCGAAACGCTCAAGGGCCTCACCGTACTCGGCAAGATCGAACTGCCCAGCGACCGGGACCGCAACAAGAAGAAAAACGGCGCAACGCCCACCCCCGCCGCCGGCGCGGGAGCGTCTTCGGCCGACGACAAGAAGAAAGCCAAGCGCAAGCGCAAACGCCTGCGCGTGGGCGGCGAAGCCACGCCCGGCCAGAACACCACCACCGGCACGGCCGCCCGTACCGACAACAAACCCGGCGCGCCCAAGCCCGGCGGCGTGGGCCGTCCCGGCGACAACCGGAGCAAGCCGCCCATTACCCGTCCGGGAACCAACCCCTTCCAGCCGCGCGAAGAAGTTTCCGACCGCCAGATCCAGGACCAGATCAAGGCTACCCTCGCCAAGCTGAGCGGTGGCAAAGGCAGCGGACCCGCCGGCCGCAAGTCCCGGGGCATCAAACGGGCCAACGCCGCCCGCGAAGAACAGATGCTCCAGGAGCAGGAAGGCTCCAAGACCCTGCGCGTGACCGAATTCATTTCGGCCAGTGACCTGGCCTCGCTGATGGGCGTTTCGGTGAACGAAGTGATCTCGGCCTGCATGGGCCTGGGTATGTTCGTGTCCATCAACCAGCGCCTCGACGCGGAAGCCATCACGGTGATTTCCGACGAATTCGGGTTCAACGCCGAGTTCATCACGGCCGAGGAAGAGATCAAAGTGGACGAGGAGGAGGACGATGCTGCCAGCGACCTGCAGGACCGTGCCCCCATTGTGACCATCATGGGCCACGTGGATCACGGCAAAACGTCGCTGCTCGACTACATCCGCAAAACCCGGGTGACGGCCGGTGAAGCCGGGGGCATTACCCAGCACATCGGGGCCTACGACGTAACCACCGACACGGGCAAGCGCATTGCCTTCCTCGATACGCCGGGTCACGAAGCCTTTACCGCCATGCGGGCCCGCGGTGCCAAAATCACCGACGTAGCCATCATCGTGGTAGCCGCCGACGACAACGTGATGCCCCAGACGCGGGAAGCCATCAACCACGCCCAGGTGGCCGGCGTACCCATCGTGATTGCCATCAACAAGGTGGACAAGGCCAACGCCAACCCCGAGAAAATCCGCGAAGAACTCGCCAAGGAGAACATCCTCGTGGAAGACTGGGGCGGCAAGTACCAGTGCCAGGAAATTTCGGCCAAGACGGGTCTCGGCATCGCCGACCTGCTCGAAAAGGTACTGCTCGAAGCCGAACTGCTCGAACTGAAAGCCAACCCCGAACGCAACGCTTCCGGTACGGTGATCGAAGCCTCCCTCGACAAGGGCCGGGGCTACGTGACCACGGTAATGGTACAGACGGGTACGCTCAAGATCGGCGACGTGCTCCTGTCGGGTGCGCACTACGGCCGCGTGAAGGCCATGACCAACCACCTCGGCCAGCGCATCAAGAAAGCCGGTCCCTCCACCCCGGTGCAGGTGCTCGGCCTGAGCGGCGCCCCGCAGGCAGGTGACAAGTTCCTGGTGATGGATACCGAACGCGAAGCCCGGGAAATCGCCGTCAAACGCGAGCAGATCCTGCGCGAACAGAGCATCCGCACCAAGAAGCACATTACGCTCGACGAGATCGGCCGCCGCCTCGCCATCGGTACCTTCAAGGAACTGAACGTGATCGTGAAGGGCGACGTGGACGGTTCCATCGAAGCCTTGTCCGACTCGCTGCTGCGGCTCTCCACGGAGGAAGTACAGGTACGGATCATTCACAAGGCCGTGGGCCAGATTTCCGAGTCCGACGTACTGCTGGCTTCGGCTTCCGACGCCATCATCGTGGGCTTCCAGGTCCGCCCGTCGGTAAATGCCCGCAGGCTGGCCGAACAGGAAGAGATCGAAATCCGCCTGTACTCGATCATCTACGACGCCATCAACGAAGTGAAGGACGCCATGGAAGGCATGCTGGCGCCGAAGGTGGAAGAAATCATCCTCGGCTCGGCCGAAGTGCGCGAAGTGTTCAAGATCTCCAAGACGGGTACGGTGGCGGGTTGCTACGTGCAGGAAGGCAACATCAAGCGGAACGCCAAAATCCGGTTGGTGCGCGACGGCATCGTGGTGCACACCGGCGACATCGACGCCCTGAAGCGATTCAAGGAAGACGTCAGCGACGTGAAGTTCGGCTACGAATGCGGTTTGAGCATCAAGGGCTTCCACGACATCCTCGTGGGCGACACCCTGGAATCGTTCGAACAGCGCGAAACCAAGCGAACCCTGTAAGGCGTTACTGCTTACTGATCCTCACAAAGCCGCTTCTCTTTTCGGGGAAGCGGCTTTTTTTGTAATAGAGTCGTAAGTCGCCAGTCGTAAGTCGTAAGGGGATCGGGGAATAATCGTAAGTCCAGCCTCGTAAGTCGTAAGGGGATCGGAAAGTCAGCAATTTCCGGTTTATACAGTCTCCCGATTCAGATTGCGACTGAGGAAAGTCCTGGAGGGACGCTCTGTTCCTAGCACTGAACTCCTACCCCTCAGCAAGAGCTCCGTAGGAGCGACCTGTTCGCTGACAACATTTGAACAGCATGCTCCTACGGAGCTGTATGTGAATAGCGCAGGGCTAGAGGTTGTATTGGGGAAACGAGTAAGTACCCTTAGGGCTGGGGGTAGTCTTCCGACTACCCCCTTTTTACGGGCAAAACTTGGTTTTGCCTTTTTTGTGACTTAGGGACCCTATCCCAGCAATACAGTGATGACAACCCCTTGATCAGATGGTTACCTGCTCAAAGTGAGTATTGCAAGTCCTGGCAAGCTTGCCGGCAAGGCCGCCAAAAGCAAAACTTAGTTTTGCACGTAGAAAAGGGGGTAGTCGGAGGACTACCCCCAGCCGTAAGGGTACTTGCCCGTTTTCCCAACACAATCTCTAGCCCCGGCGCTATTCACACACACGGAGCTTGTACATATTTTGGTGGTCCTCTCTAGGAACAGGACGCTCCTACGGAGCTTTCGGCAACGCTTCCAAACCGGAGATTCCGCCAAGGGTATGCCTGCTTTTTTAAAACGCATACCCTGTTCACATGCTAAAATGCCAAACTGGGAATTGCCGACTTCCCGATCCCACTTACGAGGCTGGACTTACGATTATTCCCCGATCCCCTTACGACTTACGACTGGCGACTTACGACTCTATTACAAAAAATCCTTACTTTTAACTCTGGCCCAACGGGCAGGAGGGGAGCGCATCGGGAGTGGCCGGCAAACCGCTATGAAGAAAGAATTACAGTATTCGAAAGTGATCGGCGTCTTTGTGCTCGTGGCCGATTTCTTTCTGCTCGACCTGGTGACCCGCCTGGCCTACTACGCGCGGTACGAGACGAGCATTGACTACGTAGAGTACTACGGCAGCTTTGCCCTCCTGTTCCGCATCCTGTGGGTGGTGGCCTGGCTGGCAGTGGTCGTGTTCAACAACCTCAACATCCTGGGCAACCTGTTCAGTGCCCGCGACCTGCTGACCAACTTCGCCTACACGCTGCTGCTCCACTTGTTCATCCTGGCCGCCTACATTGTCAGCTTCGGCGATGTGCCGCACTCCCGCATTTTCCTGGCCATTGCGTACGGGCTCACGGTGATCTGCCTGCTCACGTTCCGGGCGGCCTTCGTGCTGGTGCTGCGGTACTTCATTCACGTGGGCCGGCAGGACCGCCGCGTGGTGATCGTCGGGGCCAACTACGCCGGCAACGAGCTGTACCACTACTTCATCAGCAACAAGTCGCTGGGCTACAAGTTCATGGGCTTTTTCGACGACACCCCCGAACTCACCCACCTGATCGTGAAGGGGAAGCTGAGCCACCTCAAAGACTACTGCCTCAACCACGGCATTACGGAGATCTACTACGCCCTGTCGCTGACCTCGGCGCACCTCATCAAGGACCTCACCGACTTTGCCGACCAGCACTTCATCTACTTCAAGATTGCCCCCGACTTCCGCGGGTTGTTGCAGCGCAAAGTCAACATTGATTTTTACGACAAGGTGCCCATCATGACCTTCCGGCAGGAGCCTTTGCAGGTGTGGCTCAACCGGGCCGTGAAGCGGGGCTTCGACATCGTGTTTTCGGGTCTCGTGATCCTGCTGATCTTTCCCTGGCTGTTCCCGCTGGTGGCCCTGTGCATCAAACTCGATTCGCGGGGGCCGGTCATCTTCCGGCAGCACCGTTCGGGCCGGCGCAACCAGGCGTTTATCTGCTACAAGTTCCGCACCATGCGCGAAGAGTCGGATGAGGCGCGGCGCAAGCGGGTGTACGGCGGGCACCGCGTGACCCGGGTCGGGGCGTTCCTGCGCAAAACCAGCATTGACGAACTGCCCCAGTTCATCAACGTGCTGCTCGGGCAGATGTCGGTGGTCGGGCCGCGGCCCCACATGCTGCAACACACCGAGGAGTATTCGCGCCTGATCGAAAAGTACCTGGTGCGGCATTTCGTGTCGCCGGGCATTACGGGCTACGCGCAGGTGCACGGCCTCCGCGGCGAGATCACCGACCCGTACCTGATGAAAAAACGGCTGGAGTACGACACGTGGTACATGGAGAACTGGAGCCTGCCGCTGGATGTAAAAATCATCTTCATGACCATCACCAACGTGCTGCGCGGCGAGGAGAATGCCTACTGAAAAGATCCGTTTGTTTGGGGTGGAAAATGCCGTTCTGTAACCAATTGCCGGGTAAGACGGTAAAAAGAGAAAAAGGAAGTTAACCTCAACGAATACAGTTATGAACTCTGAGTTTTTGCACAATGTAGCCGGATTCTTTCTCATCTTCTCCGCCGTGCTGATGGTGGCTGGCATCATAAGACCCTACAACGTACTGTGGTGGACCCAAACCAAGACCCGCGCCAAGGTGCTCATGGTCTACGGCTCCATTGCCTTTCTGTCGGCCATTGCATTCTTCGTGACCATCCAACCGGCCGAAGACCCCGTAAAAGACGAAACCCGCCAGGACCGGAACAACACGTAGTCAATTGAAAATTGAAAATCAGACAATTGAAAATGAGTGCAGGCGTGGTATCAGGAATGGACAGAAGTGGTTTAGGGGCTGCAAGAAAGAATCGCGTGTGATTGTGAAACCATAAAAAATGTAAAAGCCGAAGCCCCGCTTTGTATAAGCGGGGCTTCGGCTTTTGTTGGCGTTGCAGTGCCTCCGGTCTCCTTTCCTCCCGTCTCCGGTTTCCCTTCTTCCCTACACTTCCGCTTTGGCGGTTTCGGCAACGGTATTGAGCAGGTTGTTTGCCATCAGGTACTCGGCGATCTGGACGGCGTTGGTGGCGGCGCCCTTGCGGAGGTTGTCGGCCACTACCCACATGTTGAGCGTTTTGGGCTGCGACTCGTCGCGGCGCAGGCGGCCCACGAACACCTCATCGCGGCCGTGGCTGTTGAGGGGCATGGGGTACTTGAACGCTTTCACGTCGTCCTGCACCACCACGCCGGGGGCGTTTTCGAGCAGCGTACGCACCTGGTCGAGGTCAAATTCCTGGTCGAACTCTACGTTGACCGCCTCCGAGTGGCCGCCCATCACGGGAATGCGCACCGTCGTGGCCGTCACCCGGATGGTGTCGTCGCCCATGATCTTTTTGGTTTCGTTCACCATCTTCATTTCCTCCTTCGTGTAGCCGTTGTCGAGGAACACGTCAATGTGCGGCAGCACGTTCAGGTCAATGGGATGGGGGTATACTTTGGCGCCTTCCCGGCCGTTGCGTTCGTTCATGAGCTGGTCCACCGCCTGCTTGCCCGTGCCCGTCACCGACTGGTACGTAGACACCACCACCCGGCGCACGCGGTACTTTTCGTGGAGCGGTTGCAGGGCCACCACCATCTGGATGGTCGAGCAGTTGGGGTTGGCAATGATCTTGTCGTCGGCCGTGAGCACGTGGGCGTTGACCTCGGGCACCACCAGCTTCTTGTCGGCGTGCATCCGCCAGGCCGATGAGTTGTCAATCACCGTGGTGCCCACGGCGGCAAACCTGGGGGCCCACTCCAGCGAAGTGGAGCCGCCCGCCGAAAAAATGGCAATGGCCGGCCGCAGGGCAATTGCTTCTTCCATGCTCCGCACCTTAAATGCTTTGCCTTTAAAAGAAATCTCTTTCCCCACCGATTTCTCCGACGCCACGGGGATCAGTTCGGTGACCGGGAAGTTTCTTTCCTCTAATACTTTAAGCATTTCGCCACCTACAAGCCCGGTGGCTCCTACAACGGCTACTTTCATCTCTGATTGTTTTTAAGGTGATTGAATGATACTGGATTGTCCTCTTGCGTAGGGAAGCAACCCGGAAGAATTAAAGTTCGGCGTCCGGCAACCCAGGCGCAAAAATAACTGGGAGCGAATGGGTTGCGGGAAGTGTTACGCGGCCCGGAAGCGCACTTCCAGGATTGGTTTATCAAAAATGCCTAATGATTTTCCGCTCTTTTTTAACGACTGCCAAAAGAACCGGCGGCTTTTGGCCCCGTGTAGGAAAGGGCGGAAACTAGCCGCGCAAAGTAAGGAATTCCGCGGCTATTTTGAAGAATGACTCTGTTTTATTTGCGGCTCCTCGCCCTTTTTTTGTCTTTCCCCGCCCTTGCCCAACTCTCCGACCCGTTTGCCGACGGCAACTTTACCGCCGGCCCCGCCTGGGCGGGCGACGATACGCTTTTTATCGTGAATGCGGCCGGCCAGTTGCAGAGCAACGGGCCCAACGCCACGTCGGTCATTCACCTGGCCACGCCCAACGGGCAGTGCCTGGGCACGGAATGGCAGTTTTGGGTGCATCTCCCGTTTGCCCCGTCCAACGGCGCCCACGCGCGGGTGTACCTGGTGAGTGACCGTCCCAACCTGGAAGGGAACCCCAACGGCTATTACGTGCGCATCGGCGAAAACGGCACGGCCGACGGCGTGGACCTGTTCCGCCAGCAGGGCAGTACGCACACCAAGCTCATTGACGGCGGGGCGGGCCGGGCGGCGGTCAATCCCAGGCTGCGCGTCAAAGTCACCCGCGACGCGGCCGGCGGGTGGCAACTCTACTCCGACAACGCGGGCGGCACCCATTTCGTCGCCGAGGGGAGCGCCACCGACAGCACGTTTGCCACGACGGCGTTCTTCGGCGTGTACTGCACTTTCCCGGCCACCCGCCGCAAAAGTTTCTTCTTCGACGACTTCATCATCCGCGATGCGCCCATCTCGCTGGTGGCCGCCACTGCTACCGGGCCGGCAACGCTGCGAGTGGCTTTCAGCACGGCCGTGGCGGAAAGTACGGCGGCACCGGCAATCAACTACGCGTTGGACCACGGGGCCGTCGTGCAATCGGCCGCGGTGGACCCCGCCGACCCCGCCCGGGTGGTGCTGCAACTGGCCGAACCCCTGCGGACGGCCGCGTACACGCTGACCGTATCGGGCGTAACGGACCGCAACGGCAACGCCCTGCCGGCGGGCAGCACCGCCCGTTTCGAATACACGGCGCCCGTGGCGTACCGGGCGTTGGTCATCAACGAACTGTTGGCCGATGAGTCGCCCCGCGTGGATTTGCCGGCGGCGGAGTTCGTGGAACTGCACAACCCGACGGGCCAACCCGTGAACCTGAAAGGCTGCACCCTGTCCGACCCCGGTACGGCGGTGACGCTGCCGGACTACACCGTGCCGCCCGGCGGATACGTGGTGCTGTGCAAGAACACGTTTGCGGCGGAATTTGCCGCGTACGGCCCCGTCATTGGGCTGAGCACCTGGCCTTCCCTCAACAACGCGGGCGACGAATTCCTCCTGAGCAACCACACGGGGCAACCCGTGGACCGGGTGGTCTACACCAATGGTTGGTACGGGGACGACCGCAAGGCGGAGGGCGGCTGGTCGCTGGAGCAGGTCAATCCCCGGACCGGGTGTTCGAACCGGACCAACTGGCGGGCCTCCGCGGACCCGGCCGGGGGTACGCCCGGCCGGGCAAACGCCGTCTTCAGCGATGCCCCCGACGCCACGCCCCCGCGGGTGACGGAAGTAGCAGTCACTGACAACCAAACCCTGGAACTCCGGTTCAGCGAGCCAATGGACAGCGTTTCCCTGGGAGCGGGCACGTACCGGCTGGCGGCCGAAGCGCCGGTGGGCGTTGCGTGGGCGGGAGGGGAGTATGCGGCCGTACGCCTGACGTTTGCCGCGCCGATGACGCCGGGCACGGTGTACCTGCTTGCGGTGGACGGCCTGGCCGACTGCGCGGGCAATCCCTTGCCGAAGGCTACTTTTAAAACCGGCATTGGCCTCCCGCCGCAGGTCCACCAACTGCTGCTTACGGAAATCCTGGCCGACGAGGAGCCGGCGGTGGGCCTGCCCAAAGCCGAATTCGTGGAACTCCACAACCCCACCCGCACCATCCTTTCGCTGGCCGGCGTCACTTTTACGGACGGCACCAGTACCGCCACCCTGCCCGGCGAAACCATCCTCCCCGGCGAGTACCTCATCCTGTGCGCCGCTGCCGGCGCGGACCTGTACCGGCCGTACGGCCGCGTAATTTCCCTCCCGGGCTTTTCCCTCAACAACACCGGCGAACCGCTCCTGCTGCGCAACGCCGCCGGCCAAACCCTCTGCTGGGTCGAATACCGCGCGGCGTGGTACGGGGATGGCCGGAAAGCCGAGGGCGGCTGGTCGCTGGAAATGATTGACCCGCAGAACCCGTGCGCCGGCACGGGCAACTGGACCGCTTCCGTTCACCCAACCGGGGGCACGCCGGGCGGGTCCAACGCCGCCGCCGCTTCCCGGCCCGACCTGACGCCGCCGGAGGGCATGACGGTGGAAGTAGCCGACGCCCGTCACCTCCGCGTCCGGTTCACCGAACGCATGGACAGCCTCGCCGTGGCCCAGCCGGGTCTTTACCAAATTGATGGCGGCGCCGTGGTAGCCGCTGCCGTACCGGCCGGTCCGCCTTACGATGCCGTGGGGCTGGCCCTGGCCGCCGACCTGGTACCGCGCACCGTGTACACGCTCACCGTGGGCAACGCCCGGGACTGCGCCGGCAACATCAACGGGGGCGCCTTCACGGCCCGGTTCGCGCTGCCCGAGCCGGGCGACTCCGGCGACGTGGTGCTCAACGAAGTGCTGTTCAACCCCCGCAGCGGCGGCGTGGACTTCGTGGAACTCTACAACCGTTCCGACAAGTACGTGAACCTGCAAGACTGGCAACTGGCCGCCAGTGAAGCGGGCCAACCTGTTGATGGAAAAAAGGTTACGGCCGCCTACCGCGTACTGCCGCCCCATCACTACGCCGTGCTCACCACGGACGGGCAAATCCTGAAAGACCAGTACCCGAAGGCGAAAGATTCGACGTTCGTGCTGCTGCCCGCCCTGCCGTCGTACCCCGACGAGGCCGGCAGCGTGGTCCTGCTCAACGACCGGGGCCACCGGGTGGACCAGTTCGACTACAGCGATGGTTTCCATTTCGCCCTGGTGGACCGGCAGGAGGGCGTGTCGCTGGAACGCATCAGTCCGTCGGCACCGGGCAACACGCGCCAGAACTGGCATTCGGCGGCGGGTACGGAAGGTTACGCCACGCCGGGCTACCGCAATTCGCAGTGGCTCGCCGGCGAACCGGCGGCGGATGCCTTCCAACTCCAGCCCGCCGTGTTCACCCCCGACGAGGATGGCCTGAGCGACTTCACGACGCTGCAATACCACTTCCCCGGCCAGGGCAACGTTGCCACCGTCACCATTTTCGACGCCGCGGGCCGCGAGGTGAAGAAATGGGTACGCAACGAACTGCTCGGCACGGCGGGCTTCTACACCTGGGACGGCACCGACGACCGCGGCGCCAAAGTGCGTACGGGCCGCTACATCGTCCACATCAGCCTGTTCGACATGGGGGGCAAGGTCCGCCAGTACAAGCGGGACGTGGTGGTCGGGGCGCGGTTTTAAGGGAGGGAACAGGGGAGACGGGGGCGCCGGAACGGGCGGAAGCACCGGGTGGTAAAACCCGCAAAGGAGGAAGCAACGCAGTCCGGCCGGTGCCCTGCCCGCGGTAACATTACCCGGTTGCCGTACCCGGGCAGATTACCAATGCGGGCGCAGCAGCATAGATAGCCTTTATCATTCTATTCTCATCCATGAAAAAACAAGTGCTTTTTGCCTTGCTCACTATTGGCTTGTGCAGCCCGCTTTTCGTTGCCTGTCAGAAACACAAAGACGAGGCGACGCCCACTGGTGGAGGCGTGAACGCCGCCGGGTATTTTGTCATCTCATCCGTTGAACGCACCACTGCCCCCTCGGGCCGGACGGCGGCCGGTGAAACCGTTCGTTTTGACCTGGGTACCCTGAAAGCCAGCAAGGAGTTTCTGTTCATGGTCGCCAATGGGGGCGACGAAGCGATTTTCGATGTCTCCCTCACCACCGATAAACCGGCGTTTGAAATATTTCCCGGCAAGATCCAACTCGTTCCGGGCCGGAAAGGCAGCGCCATCATTCCCCTGCTTACCGTCGGCATCACGCACGGCGTAAACCTGAATGGCATCGGGAACGCCCTTACTTTGCCCAAGGGCGAAAACACGGCAACCATTACCATGAGTGGCAAGACCCTTTCGGGTAAGGATACCGTGGCCGTGGAGGGAAAATTCGTGGTGGCGGTAGACGCCAAGGTGGTTGACGCGCAGATTCTTTCCGGGGAAAGTGTAGTAGCGCCTACGAAGAATTCCTGGGGAACGGTGCAATGGCTCGTGGAACCCGCCAGGACGGTGAAATTGGTCAACACGGGGAATGTTACGATCCAGGCTACGATTATTTATTCCATCACTGATTACATAGTTGGGCAAGGTCCTACCAACTATCGTACAATCACCAACGTAATTGAGGTGCAGCCCAACGAAGCAAAAGACATAACGGGGCTTATCTCAAAGCCGCTGACTGTGTTCACTGGGGGAACCATTCTCGACACGTATTCTGGAACAACAACAATTGATATCAAAGATCAGGGCATCATTTATAACATCAATAAGTTTACGCTCATTTCCCGGTAGTCATCCGGCTCGCCGGGAATAAGTCTTAATACCCAAAAGCAGGAAAGCCGCCGCACCACACCGGGCGGCTTTCCTGCTTTTGGGGGAATAATATCATGCGAGTCATATCCGAGTTATATCCGAGTTATCATTTATAAGTGCTTGTCGTCAATGAGTAATACTGCTGATGCGCCGTTGAGTTTAATCCAAGGTTATCTGAGGCTATCTGAGTTTAGCAGCTAATCAATTAGAGCAGCGAAATAACGTTTAGAGCAGCGAAATAACGTTCCGACATTCCCTACTTGCACAACTCTCGCCGGTACCCCCCCAGTATCCGCTCACTGCCCAGGGGCCGGCTTGATTCGATAGCAGGGTATGGATTTCATGGTTTATAAATTGTAAAGGGTTCGGGCGTCGCTGCCTGAACCCTTTACAGTTTGCAAACTACTGATGCAAAGCTGTCCAATGAAAACCAAAGGCTTAGAAGTCGTCCCGGGCCGAGGTCGCATGGTTGCCTTTCATGATTACTTCCAAAGAAGCAATAAGCGCCCGAACGGTTTCCTCAGTTTCCCGGCGATACAGTTCCGAAGTGGGTTTTGTCTTGCCGTTTTTGTAGTACCCGTGAACAAAATGGATTTCTGCCGGCACTTTCGCCGCATCGGCCCGGTAGTCCTGGTAGCGGAGGTTGGTGATTTCGTACTTGTAGCGTCCGTCCTTCACAAAAACACCAATCTGGTAATACATCTTTTTAAAAGAAGAATATATTTTGATGTGCTGGAAAGCGTCACCGAGCAACTTGCCCGATTCGCGGTCGTCCATGGACAATACCTTGTCGGCATCATTGTACGTTCTGGCAAACCACTCCCTGGCCCTTGAATACAATTCGGCCTTGGAAAGGGTGGAATCAACGTGAACTACGCCGGTAAAGGTCACCAGACCAGTCCCTTTATCCACCAACGGGTCTTGCGCGTACGCAAATGGAGTTGCCAGGAGCAACCAAACGAGGGTAACGATTGTCTTCATAACCGGAACAAGGATACTGTTTGCAATGGATGGGTCGCCCGTGGAGGGATGCGTTGCTTTGGGCAACAACCTTGCCACCCAAACCTGTCGTGGGTGCGCTGAAAAATCAGGTGGGAGCAGCGTAATGGCGAGGGGTATCGTGCCGGTCAAAAAACAAACCAAACTCCGGCGGATGCGGGGAGCGGAAGGAATACGGTGTCAGGTTGTTCATAATGCCATTGTTTACGTAAACACCACGGAACAAAAAAAACATTACCATGTGGCAGGCATACACCGATCCCATCGCTTACCAGCTTACGAACCAGGAGCCGCCCCTGGCCGAATTCCTGGACGGCTCCAAAGTGATTGTGATGATCGAAAAGGAGGAGGGCGGGTTGAAAATATACCCTTTCCCCACGCTGGAAAGCGAAAAAAGGGACCTGGTCAAAAGTGCGGATGCCGAAAAGCTGATGGGTCAGTTGAACATTCCGCAAAATGCCCCGGACTGGCACCGGGCACTGATGGCCGGAGGGGGCGTGTTGTACATCAAGGTGGATGCGGAGGCGGTAAGCGACCTTTTTACCCAGACTGCCTGAACAGGGGGTGTTTCGATGCCGGCCAGACCCAATACCCCAACACCCTAATCCCCCATTACCCATCCTCACCTCTGTAACCAAACGCTACTAAAAATAAAGCCGGGTGCGGTTTGTTTGATAAACTGAGAAATTTATGGGAAATTATCCGGGAATCACTCTTACTATGTGGCATACCGCTGTACATCCGATCTGGTACCAGATTTCCCCGAGCAAACCGGCTTACGACGAGTTCATTGATCCCTCCAAAATGATCTACCAGCTCGAAAACGAAGCCGGCCAGTTGCGGGCCTACTCCTTTCCCGAGCACGACGACGAGAAAAAGCCCATCGTCAACGCCAACGTCGAAAAACTGCTGGCTTACCTGAAGACGGCCGAAAACTTCCCGCAGGAACACAAAGACTTCATGGATGGGGCCACCCGCACCCTGTACGTGCGCATCGAGGCGTTTGCCCGGCGGGTATTCCTGGCGAAAGTCGCCTAGAACAGAATCCGGACGCCCACGAACAGCAGCACCAGCTGCGTGCCGATCACTACGAAGTCTACCAGGTTGGGATTCAGTTTGGTGGGGTCGAATTGCTTCATGGGGATTACAGTTTACCGTCCCGGCATCGAACCAGGGCGGGATTCGCAAATGCATTAGGATAAGAACTGTAAGCGGATCGCGTACCGGGAAACCGGGGGCTGCGGCGTGCGGGAAGTCTTCTGCCCGGGGCGCAACAGCGGCGTTGTACCACACTAACCAGCACGGGGCGGCAAATGTTCAGGCTTTCTGCCGAAGCCTGCTGCGTACGCGGGTACGGAAGTCAATGAAGATACGAAACGGAAACTACGAAAAGAAGCGGCGGGAGCGGAAACAACGCAGGGGAACGAAGCGGAAGGGGGCCGGGGAATGGCCGGACGGGCAGGGGTGGCCCGGGTTATTCGAGCAGCTCGCCCAGGGGAATCTCTTCAGTGTAGCACTGAATGTTGTCGGCGTCTTTAAAAGGAATAATGGTAAAGATGCCGTCGCCCTGCGTATCCGTCCACAACTCCACGAAGAAAGAGTCTACGCTGTACAAGGTGATGTGGAAGTGATGATCCTTGCGGGTCATCAGGTATACACCCTTCTTGTAGAGGTAGCTGGCTTGCTCGGCCAGCCGGAGCTGGTTGTATTCGCGAAGTTTCATGGTGGGAGGTTGGCTAGGGGTTACGTACGGAGCCGGAAAAAAATAGTTACGTTCCTTCCGCATTTTTATGCGTTTTTTTACGATTGCCGAACGTCCGTTGCCCGCAAGAAAGGGCAGCAAGGAGACATTGGCCGCAGAAGGCACCACAAAGCGCTAAAAATCAGTACTCAAAAAATCCGGGTTCCGTGTAAGGCGGGAGAGGCCCGGGCCGGTCGCAACGAGGCGACAATATAAACAAAAATCCGGCCCTTTCCATCATTTGCGGTACAGCAAGTATCCCACTTTGAAGCCCAGCGCCGCACTCAGCAGGCGGTAGCGGCCCGGACGGCCCGGGTCAACGTTGAAAGGCCGCCAGCCGTCGCCCAGGGTGTCGTCGGCGCCCACCTGCCGCGAACGCACCCACACGTACCGGATGCCCGCCCCGGTGTACATGTCAAACAAAACCCGTTCCCAGAGGACCAGTTGCGTGCCGGCTTTGCCGTGAAAGCCCACCACGTCCTTGTGCATCCGGTACCGGGTAAGTTCGAAGAAAGCGCACACGCCGTCCTCGCATTCCCGGCCTACGCTGCTCTCACCGCTCCAGTTGGAACGCCGGTAAAACGTTTCACCCGCCACGTAAAAGCCGACCGGGCGGGTGGCGTAGCCCTCCGTGTACACCCGTCCCTCGGCGCGTACGCGCCAGTTTTCGAGCATAAACCTCTCCTGGCCGGTAAAGTTAAGGCGGTTGGACCCGTTGATGCCGGTGTGGTAATCGCCGTAGCCGGCCTCGGCCTGCACGCTCCAGATGCCGCGCCGGGGTACGTATTCAAAGCCGGCCTGGAACGTATTGTACGCATCAAGCAAGCTCAGCGGCGCAATTTTAATGATCCCCAGGGGCTTGCGGCGCGTGGTGTCGGGCATTGGGAAGTACTGCGCCAGGGCCGCCGGCGCCGCCCCCAGCAGGAGCACGATCAGGGTAAAAAAACGGGTGTACTGTTGCATACGGAGCAAAGAACCGGGCCAGGTACCGGCAGGAGAAATCAATTGGCGGGAATCAATTGG
>CADCTQ010000586.1 GCA_902805615.1 uncultured Cytophagales bacterium | reverse complement strand
CGTGCCGTCACTCTTCCAGAGTTCTTCGCCGTTGGTGCCGTCGTCGGCCATGAAAAACACCGTGTTGCCCAGGCCCATGATCGCGTACGTTTCCTGAAGGCCTCCCTCAACGCCCGGCTTGATGTCCCTGACCAGGGTGGTGCCCGCGGCGGTGCCGTTGCTCTTCCAGAGTTCAATGCCGTTGGTGCCGTCGTTGGCCGTAAAGTACAACGTGCCGTTCACGGCGGTAAGGGTCACCTGGTACGGATGCAGGCCGGTGGCCGCGCCGGGTGCAATGTCTTTGACCAGCACGGTGCCGGCGGCCGTGCCGTTGCTCTTCCAGAGTTCGCGGCCGTGCACGCCGTCATCGGCGGCAAAGTACAGCGTGCCGTTCAGGTTGGTGATGTATTGGGGCATTCCGTCGCCGGTGCCTGGAAACAGGTCCTTCACCAGCACGGTGCCGGCGGCCGTGCCGTTGCTTTTCCAGAGTTCGGCGCCGTGCACGCCGTCATTGGCCGTAAAGTACAAGGTGCCGTTGAGGCTGGTGAGGGAAGCGGCCCCGCCGTCGTTGGGGTAAGGCGTGCCGTACTGGTTGCTGGAGCCGGGGTAAATGTCCTTGATCAGGACGGTACCGTCGGCCGTGCCGTTGCTCTTCCAGAGTTCGTGTCCGCTGGTGCCGTTGTCGGCGACAAAGTACAGCGTGCCGTTCAGGTTCACCAGCCCATCGGGAAAGGAGCCGCCCGCGCCGGGATGGATGTCTTTGGCCAGGGTCGTGCCGGCGGCCGTGCCGTCGCTTTTCCAGAGTTCAACGCCGTTCACGCCGTCGTTGGCCACGAAGTAGAGCAGGTTGTTGACGCTGACCATCGGCCGGTACGACGTCGGGCTGACGTAGCCGGGAGTGACCTTTTTAACCAGCGTGGTGCCGGCGGCCGTGCCGTCGCTCTTCCAGAGTTCGAATCCGTTCGACCCGTCGTCGCGCAGGAAGTACATGGTGCCGTTCATGGCGGCCAGCGTAAAAATGAATCCCTCCGGCACTTCCGGGTGGATGTTCCTGACCAGCGTGGTGCCCCCGGTGGTGCCGTCCGTTTTCCAGAGCTGGGTGCGGTCTTCCACGAAGTACACCGTGTTGTTGACCCGGGTGAAGAGTTGGGGGTCGGAGCGGAACGGCCCGGGGTGGATGTCGCGGACCAGGCCGGTCCCGGCGACGGTCCCGTCGGTTTTCCAGAGTTCCTGCCCGGTGAGGGAGTCCTGGCTCTGGAAGTACACGGCCCCGTTGAGGTTGAAGAGCGGGCCGCGGTCGAGGTACCGCCACCCGCCCTGGTTTGACGGGGTGGCGTTGATGTCTTTGAGCAGCACGGGCTGGGCCGACAGCCGGGGGCCCAGCCAGAGCAGCCACAGCGCCAGCAGGGCCAGGCTTCGTTGGGGAGTAAAGTGGTTGACGTAGTGCATACGCATTGGGGTGGTTTGAAGTGGTTTGTCAGCAAAAATGGTTTGTCAGCCTGAGAGAGGGGGACCGGCTGCACCGGGGTCATTCTTATGACGAAAGGTACTGTGAACCAGGCCGGGAAGTTTTCCCAAACGATTAAGTGTGAGGTTCCAATGAGCCGGCAGGGCTCTTTCTTTATCCGGTGCGTGCGGCGGGAATTTACCGGGCCGGAAACGGCGGGGGCGGGTCTTGCGGTTGCCGCGCCATTCAATAAAAAAGGGAGCCGGCCGGCTCCCTGCGTAAACATTGCCCGGAACCCGGACGGCCTCCCCGGACGGGGTTTTGGGGGCGGATCACCGGGTCGCTTCCCGGCCGTGGCCGGGATGGAAAAAATGGCGGCGTACGGGGCTATTGCCCGGCCTCCAGTTGCTGGCGGAGCTGGGCAATGCGGGCGGCGGGCAGTTTGGTGATGCGGGCCACGACCTCTTCGGCAAAGCCCTCCCGGAGCATGTCCAGGGCCGTTTCTTCTTTGCCTTCCAGCCGGCCTTCCTCCTTGCCTTTTTCCAGACCTTTCTGCAAGCCTTTTTCCAAACCTTTCTGCTCACCTGCCTCCTGCCCAAGCAGGTAGAGGGCGTCTTCTTTGATGTCAATGTTAAGGGCCATTTTCTGCGCGGCGTTTAATACGGTGGTGCCTAAGTTTCTCAACACGGCTAAACGAACCAGTTGCAGGGTGCGTTGCCCCAGTTCCAGTTCTCCCAATTTAGCAATAATCTTTTCGGCAACCAATGCTTCGGGTTCGCCCCCGAAATCGCCCAGGATCGCAAACAGCACTTCGGCGCTGCGGCCCGAAGCCAGGAAGGACTGGTAGGGAAAAGATTTCAAGTCAATCAAGCCGTAGCGGAACGAGAGGCCGCCTGACTGCAAGTGCCGGGCCATCTGCGCGGGTTCCTTGCCCACGTACACCACGTACTGCTGCACGGGTTTCTTCTGCGGGTAGTAGAGCAGGGCGTGGTAGAGCAACATGCGCGGGAGCATCTGCTTGTCGTTGCCGGTCTGGAACTCGCAGTGGAGCACGAAGGACTCGCCCCCGGGCGGCGTCACCTGCCACACCTGGTCAGCCTCGCGTTCGGAGGTGTACTGCAAATCCACCGGCAAGGGCTGGTAGTCGCCCTCGGGGATGCCGAGTACTTTTTGGGCGACGGCCGGAAAGACCTCTTTGAGCACTTCCCGGAATATTTTGTCGTAATCCTGCGCCATGCTGATGGGTTGTCAATGGTCATTGGTGCAGTGTGGGCGCTTGCACCAGCAAGAGAAAGAAACCTTTCGGGTTTCTAAACCCGAAAGGTTTTACCATGCCTCGTGTCCTCCGGATTATTTGAGCACCACCAGCTTCTGCACGATTTCATTGCCGTTCAGAACCACGTGCAGGAAATATTCGCCGGCCGGGAGGTGACCCGTTTCAATGTCGAACGTGTTGTTCCCTTCGCGCAGCTTTACATCCCCCTGCAACTGGGTCTTCATCCTGTTGTTGTACAGGATGTAACGCCCTTCCCCGACGCCTTTCACGTGACTGAGGTGCACGGCCACGTGGCTGCTGGCCGGGTTGGGGGCCAGGCTCAGGCCAATGTTGCCCAGCACGAATAGCTGCCGCCGCTGGATCTGGCCGTTGGCGCCCCGCAGCAGGTAGTAATTCCAGCCGGTTTCGGGGGTATCGTGGGTGAATGCGCCGCTGGTACCCGTCACCGTGCGGATGGGGACGTAGTGGCGGCCGTCTTTGCTGTGCTCCAGCACGTACGGGCCGGCCGGCGAGGGTGCGTTCCAGGCCAGTTGCACCTTTTGCCCCTGCGCCACCGTGCGGGCCGACAAGCTACCGGCCGCTGCCGCCGCAGTGCTCAGCGTACGGCTGAACGTGTAGCTGGTCAGCACGCTTTCGGAGGCCGTGTTGCCGGCGGTCCGGTAGGCAGTGAACTTGATCGTAATCGTGCTGCCGCCGTTGTCGGTCACTTCCACGAGGCCGTACTGCCCCGTGGTGGAACTGGGGTTGGGGAACGTGCCGCCCTCGCTGTAGGTGCCGCCTTTGGTGGAGCCGTTGTTGTTGATGGCCGCCGCCTGGAACACCGGGTAGTCGTTGGGGTTGTTGGCGCCGGTCGAGAAGTCGTGGTTGCTGCCGTTGTCAATGGCGACCATGTGGGCATCGCCGCTGAGGATGCACAGGTTGCGGATGTCGTTGTCGCGGAAAAAGTTGCCCAGCTCGGTGCGTTCGGCCGTGAACCCGCCCCAATTGTCGGCAATGGTTCCCCCGAAAGAGACGCTCGTGACCCAGGCAATCATCAGGTTGTTGTCGCGGGCGTAGAGGCACTGGTTTTTAAACCACGTCTTCTGCGTCGCCCCCATCATGGTTGAGGTGATGCGTTCCGAACGCAGGTCCGAAAGAATGAAATGCACCCGGCCGATGGTGAATGCCTGGTACACCGGCACGTTGCCGCTGCCCGCCGCCAGGGGGTAATGGGGCACGTACTCCTGGAACGCCTGCCGGGCATTGGTCCGGCCGACCGAACTGCCCTGGCTGTCGTTGCCGCAGTAGTCGTGGTCGTCCCACACGTAGGCCAGCGGGGTGCGCAGGAAAAAGGTGCGGGTCGGCGCCTGCGAAAGCATGTTCTGCTCGTACGGGAGCCGGTGCACGTTGACGTCGGTGCCCGAGTTGGGGTTGGCGTAGTGGAAGTCGCCCGTTGCCAGGTGGAAGGCGGGCTGTTTACTGTCCATCAGCGTGTACGCCTGGTGGTTTGAGTTGACGGCGCAGGCACCGAGCGTAAATTTGAACGAAAAGGCGCCGTCCGCCGGCGTCTGGAACCGCCCGATGTCGTCGGACGACCCGTCGGTGACCCCGCCGGACTGCACGGCGTAATAGTACGGGGTGTTGGGCGTCAACCCGGTGATGGGCATTTTTGCCATGTAATTGTTGGCCGCCGAAGCCGTCACGGCCGCCGACAATACCGGGTTTGCCAGTGAGGCCGACGTGCTTACCACCAGCCGGCAGGTGGTGGAAGCGTTGGTAAGCTTGGCGACCACCGTGGCCGAGGTGGGCTGCACCGCGCCGCTCCACAGGTAGATCACTTCGTTGACGCCGGCCGTGGAACTTCCCACGCCGGTCAGTTGCAGATCGAAACTCACGTCGGAGCTGGTGGCGTTGGACTGGTGGACTTCCACGGCAATCACGTTGTTGCCCGTCACGAAAGCACCGGTGCCCAGGTTGACGGTCTGGAACGTAGCCCCGTCGTCACCCGCCGCCGTGGAAGCGTAGGTGTTGAAGGCAACCGTACCGGAAGGCATGTTGTTGCGGTACACCTCCACGCCGTTGACGTATACGACCACGCCGTCGTCGCGCTTGACCTCCAGGGCGTACGACGTAAAAGCAGCAGCGTTGGTGATGCCCAACGACCGGCGGAAGTAGGTGGTCACGAAACGGCTCGTGGCAGGTCCGCCGTTGACCACCGTTGCCTCGTCGCCGTCCCCGTAGCCCAGTTGCGCCGCGCCTTCCGCCCAGGTCCCGTCGTTGAAGGAGGTGCCGCGCCAGGCCGTGCCCTGGTTGCTCCCGTTGTCGAGGTACTTCCAGGTGGAACCCGCCGGGACGAGTACCTGGTCCACGGGCGTAATCCCGGTTAACTCGAGGTCAAAGCTCAGGTCGCTGCTGGTGGCGTTGGACTGATGGATTTCAACGGCAATTACGTTGTTGCCCGTCACGAAAGCACCGGCGCCCAGGTTGACGGCCTGGAACGTGGCCCCGTCGTCGCTGACGGCCGTGGAGGCGTAGGTATTGAAGGCAATCGCACCGGAAGGCATGTTGTTACGGTACACTTCCACGCCGTTGACGTACACCACCACCCCGTCGTCGCGCTTTACCTGCAAAGCATAACCGGTGAACGAAGAGGCGTTGGTGATGCCCAACGACCGGCGGAAGTAGGTAGTCACGAAGCGGCTGGTGGAAGGCCCGCCGTTGACCACCGTTGCCTCGTCGCCGTCGCCGAAGCCCAACTGCGCCGCGCCACTCGCCCAGGTCCCGTCGTTGAAGGCGGTGCCGGTCCAGGCCGTACCCTGGTTGCTCCCGTTGTCGAGGTACTTCCAGGTCGAACCCGCCGGAACCAGTATTTCATCGGCAAAGGAGGGGGTCGCCAGGCATAGCAGCAGAAAAAACAGGGCTGGTAAAATTTTTCTCATAATGAACGGTGGGTTTAATGATAAAGAAGTGCAAATAATCATATTTACACTAAGAATACCCACAATTCCACGTTACTAAATTGCCCTGTTCTCTTTAAGCGCACAAGGTTCACTTCCCTCCGGTTTGCACCCCCGGAGGATCATTATAACCCAAAGCCATTGCAGGAATGATTGTACGCGGCCTTTTTTAACGGGCGGCGCGTGGTTCGAAAAGCAACCTTTGCGGGGCTGAACGCAAACGACGGGCCGGCTTACCGCCTTACTTCTTTTTACGGAACAGCCCCACGATCTTGTCAATAATGCCGCCCAGCACCAATCCGCCCAGGGCGCAGGCGATTACCTTGGCCAGCCAGGCCAGGGCGGGAACCCCGGCCAGGGCGTGCTCCAACGCCTCCAGCTGGTGGTGGATGAAGGGAATGCCGTGGGCCACGATCTCCGCCCCGACCCACAACATGGCCGCCGTGCCGACGTAGCTGAGGATTTTGAGAAAACGCGGCATGAACTTTACAATGCCGCGGCCGAAGCCGCGCACCCCGGGGGAATGTTTCTCCTTGGCCAGGTGCAGCCCGATGTCGTCGGCTTTTACGATCAGCCCCACAAACCCGTACACGGCCGCCGTGATGAAAACGGCCACGGCCACCAGCACCGCCACCTGGGTGACCGGCGGTTTGTCGGCCACGGTGGCGTACGCAATGGCGACAATTTCGGCCGACAGGATGAAGTCGGTGCGCACGGCACCCGTGACCCGCTCCTTTTCGAGTTCCTCGGGGGTAATGACCTTCAGGGCGTCCTCCTGTTCCTCGTGGTCGTCGTGGGGACTGAACATGGAGTGCACTTTTTCGTAGCCCTCGAAGCACAGGTAGGCCCCGCCGAGCATCAGCAGCGGCGTGATCGCCCACGGCAGGAAGTTACCGAGCAGCAGCGCCGCCGGGGCCAGGAAAATCAGTTTATTGACCAGTGACTTTTTGGCGATCTTGTAGATAATCGCCAGTTCGCGCGAGGGGTCGAGCCCCACCACGTATTTGGGCGTCACCGCCGTGTCGTCAATGACAATGCCGGACACTTTGCCGGTGGTTTTAGCCACTTGCGTGGGAACGTCGTCGAGACTTGCCGCACTCACTTTTACGAGGGCAGCCACGTCATCCAGTAGGGCGAGAAGACCTGTAGCCATTTTTATCTGTTCATCATGTGGGGCGGAGGGCCCGCTGCTTACACAGCCGTCACCCGGCATTTTTTTTAGCGGATACCCCGCCGGGCAACGCCAAACCTAGGAATAAATACCCGCAATTCTTCACTTGAACGCAAAGTATCGTTCCGTGTTCGTGCAATCGTCAACGTGTCCGGTAAAAAGTGTACGGGTAAGTGCCCGGGGCGAAGTCGGCCGTACGTGCACGGCCGGGGGCGGGCACCGGGACCCGTTGCTGTCCGTACTGCGCTGGTTGGCGGCAGTGGGTAATATACGCGTACAGGCGTACGTGGGTCAGGACGCTTTGCTTGAGGTGTCCAGTTCCAGCTTCAGTTGCGCTACCCGTTCGGGCGGCAGTTCCGTCAGGCGTGCTACGAGTTCCTGCCCAAAGTCCTTCCTGAGCATATTGAGGGCTACTTTCTCCAAGCCTTTTCGCAGTCCCTCTCCATACCCGAGTTGGTAAAGAATATCGTCTTTGATATCAAAGTGAAGCGCCATCTTTGAAAATAATGCCGTTAGATGTGAAACAGCATAACAATGCCTAGCAAAGCCAATAGGCTTAACGCCGCTCCCAGGCTGGTAACTGCTGATTTATTGCTTTAAAGCCTGCGTAGTCCCAATACTAAGGGTACGCACCCAACAGTGAGGTCAGGACGTTTTGTCCGAAGCATCCAATTCCAGCTTCAACTGCGCCACCCGTTCAAGCGGCACTTCTGTCAGGCGGGCCACTAATTCCTGCCCAAAGCCCTCCTTGAGCATGTTGAGGGCTGCTTGCTCCTTACCAAGTTGGTATAGGGTATCGTCTTTGATATCAATGTGAAGCGCCATCTTTTGTGCAAGGTTATACACGGTGGTGTTTACGTTTCTCAGTACGGCTAAACGAACCAGTTGCAGCACGCGTTGCGCCAACTGAAGTTTGCTCCCGGAGACTTGCCCTAATTTAAGGAGAATCCGTTCGGCAATCAACTCCGCGGGTTCTCCCCCGTAGTCGGCCAGGATCGCCAGCAGCACTTCCTGGCCGTGCGCGGATTCCAGGAAGGTCTGGTAGGGGAAGGACCGCAAATCCACCAGGCCGTAGTGGTAGGAGAGCGAATCTTCCTGCAACCGGTGCGCCATGTTGGGTCTGTCCTTGCCCACGTACACGACGAATTGCCGGATGGGCTGTTGTCGCTGGTAGTGCAGGAAGGCGTAGTAGAGCAGCATCCGGGAGAGCATCCTTTTGTCGTTGTTCGCCTGGAACTCGCAATGCAGCACGAACGGTGCCCCGGCATCCGGCGTTACTTCCCACACCTGGTCGGCCTCCCGTTCGGAGGTGTATTGCAAATCCACCGGCAGGGGCTTGTACTGACCCGCGGGGATGCCGAGTACTTTCCGGGCCACGGCCGGAAAAATGTCCTTGAGCACTTCCCGGAAGATTTTGTCGTAATCCTGCGCCATGCGACAAAAGTAGACAATCGTCTTATTTTTATGACAATATTGTCCCAAAAATATTAAAAAATGTCAATGGTTCGGCAATGAAGCACATTAAGTTGCCGGGGAGTCAACCAAAAAACAGCCGTATCGTTCCTGGCAATACGTGCAGACTGGCAACTACTCTCAACCGGAAAAAGATGGATACGGCGATACAAAGTAAATTCGAACAGATTCTTGCCTTAGGCAGGGACGCGGAAAAGTTTGAGGATGCCCAACAGGTCACTCCCTATTTGCGCTACGTCACCGGCTGCCGCTACCGGTTGGAAAAGACCGGCCACCGGCGGTGGGGCGATGCCGGGAGTCCGCTCGAAGAGGGCTCCTTTTACCAGATCCTGCCCGACCAGGTAGACACGGGCTTCTACAACTGGTACTGCAACAACCGGCCTTACCACCAGTTGTACCACACGCCCGAAATGGCCCTGCTCCAATTCGTATTCTACTGGCACGTGTGGCAGACGGAGGTGAACAAAAAGGACTTTCGCCTGTCGGAATAACCCCGCCCGGTCGCCCCTCCGTAATGGATGCCCCGTGCGCCCTGCGCGGACAACGGTTCGGGGCTGACTTCCCGGTAAATACCCACCACCGGCAGGTTTTTCCGCAAAGCAGCATTGAGGATGGCACCGGCCCCGGGAGCCGCGGGCATTGGGTGCGCCCCGGTTGAAACCGGTGAACGGGCCCTTGTCCGGGCCAGGGACAACATCCGCATATCCCCCAGCCGCCGTCCCGGCCCTTTACCGCCCCACACTCCCGAATGCCAACCGGGAGTGCGGCGCCCGGCAGTGATGGTGCTGCCGGTTTTACGTCTTTGCGTGGTTGAAAGGGCAACCGGAACAAATCTGTTCGATCTACCAAACCCAGGACCTCATTTTTGCCGCAACCGGCCCGCCTGGTATGTAATCAGGAGCAGTGGCGGCCGGGGCCACGCTTTCGTTTTTTCCCCAACCCCTCCCAACCTTACCCCTGCCCCGCGCATCCCCCCGCCAACGTTTATTTACGGCAGCGGATAAAGCATATCTTTCACGCTGAACCCGCTTTTTTCCATCCGTTCACCAACTTTCCATGAAAAAAATCTTACTTCTGTGCTTTATGCAGGGGTTAGTCTTTCCTGCCATAGGCCAAAATATTGCTTCGGCGGACGAGGTTGCCTTAGCCAAAAAGTACCAGCAAAAATTCACCAAAAGTGCCGCCGCCCTGCTCAACGCCGAGGTGGTGTACAAGTTTGGGCTCGACGCCAAAACGGCAACCCCTTACCTGACGGAAGAGGAGGATTTGCAGGTAATGTCGCTGCGCGTCAACCACACGGTGGCCCGCAACAAATACTACGACGACCAGTCGGAAATCACCCGGGCCACGCTCACCAATGAGCGGGGCAAAAAGATCAGCATGAGCCCGATCTGCGGCAACCACGAGTCGGACGAGATTTTTTATTCGGATGCCAAGCTTTGCCAGTACCGCCTCAACTTTGCCGCCCTCGGCGAAGTCCAGCGGCTGAGCACGCAGAAGCGTTACGGGGACCTGAAGTACTTCACCAGCGTCTATTTTAATGATATTTTCCCCATCGGCGTAAGGAAAATAACTTTTGTGGTGCCCGACTGGCTCCAGATCGAACTGAAGGAATTCAACTTCGAGGGGTACAAGATCACCAAAAACGTAACCAAGGACGCCCAGGCGGGCACCACGCACTACGCATACACGGCCCGCGAGGTAGCACCCTTGCAGCCCGAGTCGCACGCCCAGGGTCCCTCCTACACCTACCCGCACCTGCTCGTACTCTCCAAAGGATTCACCCGCGGCGGCCAGGCTACGCCGCTGATCGGTTCGGTGGATGACCTGTACGGCTGGTACGCCTCCCTTGCGCAGGCGGTAAACAACGACCCCAAGCCCATGGAAGCCACCCTCAAGCAACTGCTGGCGGGCAAAAAAACGGACGAAGAAAAGATCAGGGCCGTCTATTACTGGGTGCAGGACAACATCCGCTACATCGCCTTCGAGGACGGCATTGCCGGGTTCAAGCCGGAGGCGGCGCAAACCGTGTTCGGCAACAAGTACGGCGACTGCAAAGGCATGGCGAACCTGACCAAAACCATGCTCAAGGCGGCCGGTTACGACGCCCGCCTCGTGTGGATCGGCACCAGCCGGATTGCCTACGACTACAGTTCCCCCTCGCTGTCGGTGGATAACCACATGATCTGCTGCGTACTGCTCAACGGGCGGAAGTACTTCCTGGACGCCACCGAGAAATTCGTGTCCCTGGACGACAATGCCGAACGCATCCAGGGGCGGCAGGTGCTCATCGAGAACGGCAAGGGCTACCTGCTGGACCGGATTCCGGCGGCCACCCAGGAAAGAAACCAGGTGCGTACCGAACTCGCCTTCCGCCTGGAGGGCACCAGGCTGACCGGCACCGGCCGCAAAGAGTACAACGGCGAGATGAAAACGGCCGTCTTCCACTGGCTGCACGAGGCGCCGACCGACCAGCGGGCCACCACCCTGAAAAAAATCGTATCGGGCGGCGACAAGAACCAGGTGGTCGGCAACCTGACCCACAGCCCCCTGTTTGCCCGCGACAGCACCTGGCGGGTGCAGTACGACCTGGAAGTCGCCCACCAGGTGGGTTCGTTCGAAGGGGAAGTGTACGTGGACCTGGATGCCGACGACGCTTTTGCCGACTTCACCATTGACACGAGCCGGGTGAGCGACGTGGCCTTCCACGAGAAAATGCTGCAAACCACGCGGGTCAGGCTCACCGTCCCGGCCGGGTACAAACTCACCCACCTGCCCAAAGGGCTGGAAAAGAAGCACGAGGCGTTCGGGTTCTCCCTCCGCTACCGGGAGCAGAACGGCGAGATCTGGTACGAAAAGCGGGTCGAAATCCCCCGCGGGCTGATCTGCCGGAAAGACTTTGCCGCCTGGAACGAAGCCGTCAAACAACTGAAGCAGGCCTATAACGATAAGCTCATTCTTACCCAAAAATAACTCCATTCCCCTCCATGCGCACGCATAGAATTACCCCCAAACTCATCCTGCTCTGCTGCTTGTTTTCCGGGGCCGTGTTCGGCCAGACGGAAAGCCAGAAACGCACCGTCAGGGAAAAAATGTGGCAACTGCCCGATGCGGGTTTTACCCAGACGCAGGTGCCCGACAAGTGGAAAAACGAATCGGCCGTGGTGCTGTACCGCACCATGGAATACGAAGTAAAAAAAGAAGTGTTCCTCAACTACGTGTACGAAAACCTGTACACCCGCAACCGCATCAAACTGCTCGACCAGGCGGCCGTGAAGGACTTCTCGGAAATGTCGTTCGACGCGAGTACCAGCCAGCTGATGGATGCCTTCGGCGCCAGCAACAAGGTGAACGTGTTCGTGGGCATCAAGGTGGTCAAGCCGGGGGGCCAGGAACGGGAAATTTCGCTGAAGGAGGCCGTTACCATTGAGGCCAAGCAGGGCTACAACAAGGAGAAGTACAACAAGATCGCCATTCCGGACCTGGAGCCCGGCGACATCATTGACTACTACCGCTGCGTGGAAAAACAAACGATCTTCGGCGACTTCGAAAGGGTCACTTACCCGCTGGCCGGCAAGTACCCGATTGCCGGGCAAAAGATGGACGTGCGCATCATGCGCAAGTGCTACCTCAACGCCAAGTCGCTGAACGGGGCGCCGGAACTCAGGCGCAACACCCAGGCCGCCAAAAACGATGACCTCTACACGCTGCTCGACAAAAACCGGGACAAGATCAATTCCGACCAGCAGTGGTTTTACACGTACCGCTCCGTGCCGACCCTTACCTTCCAGGCGTACTACTCGCAGAAAAAATCCGGCTGGGAGGAACACTTCCTCGGGGAGCAGGGCGAGGTGCACAGTACCGTATCCACGGAACATTTGCTGGGCTACGTAAACATGTTTTCCACGCTGAAGGACAAATACTACCCCTACAGCAAAGCGCTGCTTAGCTACAGCAGAACGCACCACAAAAAGGAAACCAACCCCGAAGTGATCGTACGGGAAGCGTATACGCACTGGCGCCAGCGCACCTTCGCGGCCAACTACGAGGAGGACCTGCTCTACGACCGCGGCTACGAGTACGGCGTCAACAACGCGCAGTTCGTCCTCAACTTCAGCCGTTTCCTGCACAAAAAGAAGATCAGCCATGACATCATCATTACCACGCCGCGCACGCTGTGCGACGTGAAAGACCTGGTCGCCCGCGAAGACATGAACTACCTCATCCGGGTCAACACGCCCAAGCCCTTCTACATCGGGCAGTTCAACCGCTACTCGCAGTACAACGACGTGTACCCGGTGTACCAGGGCGCCAATGCCTATGCGATCAACGTGGCCAAGAAGACCCGCTACCGCACCATCAAGCCCGTGGTCATCCCGGCTACGCAGAGCGGCGACAACCTCACCAACACGACGCTGGCGCTGTCATTTGCCCCCGACCAGCCCGAGCAGGTGAAGGTAAAAAGAGCCGTGGTTGCCTCCGGCAATAATCGCTTGCAGGAAATGAGCACGGTGGTCACGCCCTACGAATACCTCTACGACTGCCGCCCCGAGCAGTACGGCATTGAACTGTACGAGAAGCGGTCGTTGGGCAAAAAGACCCGGGCGGAAGTAGACCAGAAGATGGCCCAGCGCAAAGAACAGGACAACAAAGACCGCGCGACCCGCCTCACCGAAGAACTCCAGGAGACGCTGGGTTCGAAAGTGGCTTCCTACGATGCGTTTGAACTCGAACAAACCGGGCTCTGGCACGAACAGCCGGCGCTCAAATACAAGGATGAATTCGCGATGGAAGGACTGCTGGAGAGCAACGGCCCCCACCTGATGATGCCCATCGGCAAGCTGATCGGTTCCCAGGTGTCGCTGAAAAAGGAGGAACTCACCCGCAAGGATGACGTGTACATGACCGCGGCCCGTTCTTTCAGGCATACCATCACCATCACCGTGCCGGCCGGGTACGAGGTGAAAGGGCTCGACAAGCTGAATGCCAACGTAACCAACGCCACCGGCGGCTTCGTGAGCACGGCGGTCCTCAACGGCAACCAGTTGACGCTGAACGTGCACAAGTACTACGCGCACAACTACGAAAAAGCCGCCGACTGGCCCCAGATGGTGGCCTTCCTGGAAGCGGCCTACCAGTTTACCCAGCAGAAGGTACTCTTCAAGAAGCTGTAAGCGGGCAAGCATTTGCATTTCCCGTAAAGGGCAAGGCGCCGGAATTAATTTCCGGCGCCTTCTTTTTTGACCGCAGGACTTATTCATCTGCGGTGAGGGGTGATCCAATGACCGCATTCGGTTGGAGAACCGGCTGGCGCAACATATGCGCGCCGGGCTTTCCGCAAAGATTGTGACGAACGGTGTACAACCGATATTGCTTTCGTGCTATCTTATCGTTTTCACTTCAACCTGTCCTGCCATGCGCGCATCCGCTTCCCTCCCCCTGCTGCTCCTGCTGTCGCTTGTACTGCTGCGTTGCGGCCCCAAGCAAACCACGCCTCCCGGGCAGTTGCCCGCCGACCTCTCCCGCCAGGTAGACGACATCCTCAAGCCCTGGAACGAACCCGGTTCGCCGGGGGCCGCCGTAGCCATCCTCAAGGACGGAGAGGTGGTGTTCACCAAGGGCTACGGCCTGGCGAACCTGGAGTACAACGTTCCCATCACGCCCTCCTCGGTGTTTCACGTGGCCTCCGAGTCCAAGCAATTCGTGGCCTTCTGCATCGTACTGCTGGCGCAGGAAGGGAAGCTCTCGCTCGACGACGACATCCGCAAGCACCTGCCGCTGGTGCCCCGCTTCGACCACCCCATCACCATCCGCCACCTGATCCACCACACCAGCGGGCTCCGCGACCAGTGGCAACTGATGGCCATCAGCGGCACCCGGCTCGACGACGTGATTACGCAGGAGCACATCCTCAAGCTGGTGGCGGGCCAGAAAGCCCTCAACTTTACCCCCGGGGAACGGCACCTGTACTGCAACACGGGCTACACGCTGCTGGCCGAGATCGTCAGGCAGGCGGGCGGCCAGTCGCTCCGCCAGTTCGCCGAGGCGCGCATTTTCAAACCGCTGGGGATGAAAAACACGCACTTCCACGACGACTACACGGAAGTGGTGAAAGGCCGCACGTATTCGTACAACCCGGCGCCGGACGACAAATTCACCAACAGCGTGCTCAGCTATTCCACGGTGGGGGCCACCAGCTTGTTTACCACGGTGGAAGACGAGGCCAGGTGGCTGCGCAACTACGAGACGGGGCAGGTAGGCGGCCCGAAGGCCCTGGCCCAGATGCAGGAATTCGGCTTGCTCAACGGCGGCAAGAAGCTCGAGTACGCCTTTGCCCTCAACATTGACTCCTACAAGGGCCACCAGCGCATCGGGCACGGGGGCGCCGACGCGGGGTTCCGGTCGTACGCCGTGCGCTTTCCCGGCGAGAAGCTGGGCATCGTCGTGTTCAGCAACGTCGGCAGCTTCGACGCCCCCGGAACGGCCACCAAGATCGCCGACCTGTTTTTGACTGCCAGGGAAGAAGCGCCGGCGGCACCCGCCGCGGCGCGTAAACCGGGGGCGTCGGTCCTGGCGCAGTACGCCGGCTCGTACACCAACCCGGAAGGCAACCCGCTGCGGGTGGTCGTAGAGGACGGAAAATTGCAAATGGATGGCGGCTTCGGCCGGACGCCGCTGGAGGCGGTCTCCGACAGCAGTTTCACCGCCTGGGGCGGACACCTCAAGATCGCTTTTGAACCGCCGTCCGGGAAGGGGGCCCCGTCCCCGGCCCTGACGCTGACCACCAACGAGCCGGCCCGCTACACCCGCTACCAGCCGGTCAAACTCACCGCCCGCGAGCTGGCGGCCTACACGGGCACCTTCGAGAGCGACGAACTCAATGAGCGGTACCAGGTCGTGCTGGCGGGGGACAGCCTGCTGCTGCGCCACCGCAAGTACGCCGACGTGCCCCTGCAAGCCGTGACCCGGGAACAGTTTTCCTGCCCGCACTGGTGGATGGGCAACCTCCTGTTCGTGCGGGGCGGCAACGGCGAGGTGACCGGGCTGGAGATCAACCACGGACGGGTGCTGCACCTGCGGTTCAACAAGACCGGCCAACCCCTGCCCGCCCTCCGGGCCGCCACGCCGGTCCGGGCGCTGTCGGCCAGCCGCTGACCCGGTCAGGTTTTTGCGAATTCTTTCACAACGGCCCCGGCTCGTTTCGGGCGCAGCAGTCAATAAGGGGAGGCAATAAGGGGAGGCAAAGAGCGGTTTTACGGGAGCCAGTAAGCTGGGATGCCAATTTGTTCCTTCGCGCACCCCTGTTGTCAACTCACTTGAACGAGCTGCCCGGTGAGGAATCAACGGGTTCTTCGACGAGGGCGGTTGCCGTACCCACGGCTCTCCAGGTTTCCAGGTCTTGCTGCACGGCCGCGATCTTCCCGTGGGCCAGGTCGTGGGCGTCCTGGCCCAGGAACAAGTGCAAAGGTGGGTTCGGCGCGGCGGCCACCCGGATGATCGCGGCCACGGCCTTCTCGGGGTCACCCGCCTGGTTGCCGTTCAACTGGTGCTGGTGCATCTCCTGCGACGCCCGCACTTCCCGGTAGTCCTCAATCGGGTGCCGGGGCACATTCAACGAGTTGGAGGTGAGGAAGTTGGTCCGGAAGTACCCCGGCGCCACGACCGTTACCTTTACCCCGAAGGGCTTTACTTCAGCGGCCAGCGACTCAGAAAGTCCTTCCACGGCAAACTTGGTGGCGCAATAGATGCCCCAGCCGGGAAACGACCCGAAGAAGCCCGCAATGGAGGAGATGTTGAAGATGTGACCGGACCGCTGTTTTCTCAGGTAAGGCATCACTTGCCGGATCACGTTCAGGGAACCGAACACGTTGACGTCAAAACTGGCCCGGACTTCCTCGTCGGTCAGTTCCTCGATGCTGCCGGCCAAACCATAGCCCGCATTGTTGACCACTACGTCAATCCGGCCGAACTGGCTGATGGTCCGGGCAACGGCCTGCTCCACGCTGGCTTCCGTTTTCAGGTCAACGGCAAGGGGCAGCAAGGCCGCCGAACCGGTGCCCACGGCTTTACGCAACGCTTCCGCACTGCGGGAGGTCGCCGCCACGCGGTGGCCCTGTTCGAGCAGTTGTTTGACCAGCGAGAGGCCCAGCCCCTGGGAGGCGCCCGTAACGAACCATACTTTTTGGGTATCCATGCTTTTGCGGTTTTGGTGTGGCACAAAAGTAGAACCGCCCGTTGTCGGAAGCATTACGGCATTCAAACCGATGCTTGCGAAATTCAAACCGCCCGGTAGGCGGAAGGAGGCACCGTGGTTTGTTTTTTAAAGAAGTTGTTGAAATGAGCCGGTTCCTCGAAGCCCAGGCAATAGCCGATTTCCGAAATGTTCCAGTCGGTGTGTTTGAGCAGGGCAATGGCTTCGCCGGTGAGCCGTTGGGCGATGTGTTCGGTGGTCGTCTTGCCCGTTGTCTGCTTGACGGCCCGGTTGAGGTGGTTCACGTGCACGGCCAGTTGTTCGGCAAAATCCCGGGCTGAACGCATCGCCAGCCGCCGCGCCGGGGACTCGATGGGAAACTGCCGCTCCAGCAGTTCGGTGAAAATGGCCGTGATGCGGGAGTTGGCGTCCGGGTGCTGGTAGAGCGTTTCGGAGGGCTGCAACTTGAGGGCCGTATGCATCAGTTCGGTGACGTAGTTTCGCAACAGGTCATGCTTATAGGGGTAGTCGGAGTCAATCTCTCCCAGCATTTTCTCGAAGATCCGGCTGGCTTGCTGGTCCTGGGGTGGATCGAGGAAGTAGGCCGGTTTGCCGCCCGGCGCGAACATGGGCAAATGCGCCAGGTTGGTGCGCACCTGCCCGGTAAAGAAGCCCGCTTTGAAGATGCAGAAGAAACCCGTACTGCCGGCGGCAACCGGCTGCCAGGTGTAGGGCACCTGCGGATTGAAAAACAGCAACGCACTGCCGGCGACCCGGAGGCTCTTGTCGGCGTAGTGGTAAATGTTATCGCCCCGGATGAGGCTGATCTTGTAAAAATCCCTCCGGCTGTACCGGACGGGGGTCGCCCCCTCCCCCACGCAATCTTCCACCCGGAATACGTTGAAGTGCCCGGTCTGCCGGCCCAGGTTGCCGGGCAGGTGATTGAACTTGTGCTGGTAAAATTCTTCGAGGGTTTCCGCAGTAGCCATGAGGGAGGATGGATTAACCAGACAGGCAAAGACCATTCCGCGGCCCGTGCGCGGGGCATTCACCCGAAAGGTAAAAATAAGCATTTCCGGCGGGGCATCTTTTGCGGGATTCAAACCAAGGATTACGAAATTCAAACATTCCCTGCCGCAAAGCGGCGTCAGGGGCGGAACGTCGGAAAACAAAGGGAGGGGTTGACCCGGCGATGAATCCATCCGCAGCGGTATACCCCTCCCTTTGCCCGGCAAGCCGGATTACTTTTGAACGCACGGTCAAGTAACGTCACGGCTGGCGCCGGCGTCCGCTGGTGTCGTTCCGGACCGGAAGCGTCCCGCTTCCAGCCGTCAGGCTTACTCTTTTTGAAGCGTGCACAGATGTACTGACCAGGGAGGTGATGATTGGAAAAAGGTTTACCACGGAGACACGGAGGACACAGCGCATCACGGAGCATTTGGGTCCTCCCACGGTTAAAACCGTGTATGCGCTTAGCGCCACGGAGCAGGCAGCATTGTATAGACGGCAATGTACCGTCACGGTTGGGGCAGTATCCTGAGAACGGCACGTGCTCCTTACGGCTGGGGGTAGTCTGTGACTACCCCCTTCTTTCGTGCAAAACTTTGTTTTGCCCTCCGCTGGTCTTTTATGATCAATCTCCTCTAACCACTGCGACCTGCCCACAAGGATGCAGTGGGGGCAGTCATCCCTACCACCGGAGCGGTAGGGACGGAATGGCTGCAAAAGGCAAAACAAAGTTTTGCACGAAAAAAGGGGGTAGTCAGAGACTACCCCCAGCCGTAAGGAGCACGTGCCGTTCTCAAGATACTGTCCCAGCCGTGACGGTACATTGCCGTTCTCACAACCCAGTTCCCCTTTAACCACCACAATCACCTACAGCAGCGCTAATCACACACAAAACCGTGGGCTCGTTCTCCGTGAAACTCCGTGCGCTCCGTGTCTCCGTGGTAAATTTTACTCCCCAGCCCAACCTTCATTGTCAATTCAATGGCGGAGAGGAAAACCCATCCCCTTCACCGGTTCAATGGCGGAGAGGAAAACCCATCCCCGTTCACCGGTTCAGGTCGCTGGCGGTGCGCCCCAGCGCCTGGTCGAGTTCCACGCCGGCGACCAGGTAGTCGTACACGGCCTGCAGGTAGTTGGACTTGGACTGCGTCAGCAGCAGCTCGGCATCCGACAGGTCGAGGCGCGAGGCGATGCCCTGCTTCCAGCGGTCCCGGGTGATGCGGTAGCCCAGTTCGGCCGTAGCCACCGTCTGCCCCTGCACTTCGATCCGGCGGCGGGCTTCCTCCACGCCCGAAACGCCGGTCTTCACCTCGGCCCGCACGATTTCCCGGTAGTTTTCCAGTTGCTTTTCGGTTTGCTGCCGGGTGATCTGCGCCTGCCGCACCTTGGCCACCGTCCGGAACCCCGAGAAGATCGGGACGTTCAGTTGCAGGCCGGCAAACGAACTCACCGGCCACTGGTAGTCGCCCAGGCGGAAGTTGTTGGCCTGCGACTGGCCCAGCACCGACCCCACCGCCCACAGCTTGGGCCGCCGTTCGGCCGCCTGCCCGGCGATCTGCTGCTGGTTGAGCTTGCTGGTGAGCACCAGCCGCTGCACTTCGGGCCGCGCCGCGAGGGCTTCCGCGAAAGCACCTTCCCCGGCCCCCACCGGCACCGACGGGTCGTAACGCAGCGAGTCGCGCAACGTGATGCTTTCGCTTTCATCCAGGCCGATGATGCGCTTGAGCACCGTGCCGGCGATTTCGATGCCGTTGGTGAGGCGGATGACTTCGGGCCGCAGGTTTTCCACCGTCACGAAAGCCCGCAGGGTGTCTACCCGCGACGCCCGGCCCTGCGCCAGCAGGGAGCGGGCATCTTTCAGGGCCTGTTCGTTGCGGACAATGCTCTGCTGCTGCAAGTGGAGCCTTTCCTGGGTGATGAGCACGTCGAGGTACGCCTTTTTCACCTGGGTGATCACGGCAGCGCGCAGTTCATCCTTTTCGGCGTGGGTCACCTGCCGGGCCGTCCGGGCCGCCCGGATGCCCGCCCGGATGCCCGATTGGAACAACGGCTGGGACAGGTTCACGCCCCCGGTCACGGCATTCTCTCCCCCGACCCGGACGGCGGCCAGTTGGTTTTCGCCCAGGCCGATGAAGCTGCCGGGCAGGAAGGAAACCTGCTTTTGGAAAAAGTACTGGTACTGCGCCGTAGCGCCGATGGTGGGCAACGCACTGCCCTTTGCTTCCCGCACCCGTTCGGATGCCTTTTGGGTTTCGAGCTGCGCGACTTGCAGGTCGCGGTTTTTTTCCAGGGCCAGCGTCACGGCGCTTTCGAGGGTCAGTTGCCGGTCTTGCGCCTGCGTCCTTTGGTAGAGCGCAAACAGCACCACCAGGAGGAGGATGAAGATTTTATAGGTAGGTTTCATGGGAATGTAGGAGTTTGGGAGTTGGGGAGGGTAGGAGTTAGAGCGTTAGGGAGTTGGAGAGTTTGAGAGTCAGGCGTCGCATCCAGGTTTGTGATCCATAACGATGCGCCAATTCTCAAACTCCATAACCCCCTAATTCCTAAACTCTTAAGCTCCCGCGGCTACGGCGGCCGGCTTGTGGGCCCGGGAGAAGTAGGAGTAGACGGCCGGAATGATGTAGAGGGTGAGCAGGCCGGCAAACAGCAGACCGCCCACGATCACGGTGCCCAGCGAACTGCGGCTGTTTTCGGTGAGGGCAATGGGCACCGCCCCGAAGACCATCGCCAGGCTCGTCATCAGGATGGGCCGGAACCGGGCGGCGGCGGCCACCCGGGCGGCTTCCAGCGTGGTCAGCCCGTGGGCTTCCTTCTGCTGGTTGGCAAATTCCACGATCAGGATGCCGTTCTTGGTGATCAGGCCGATGAGGGTGATGATGCCGATCTGGCTGAAGATGTTGAGGCTCTGCCCCATCAGCCACAGGCTCAGTAACGCACCCGTGAGGGCCATGGGCACGGTGAGCAGGATGATGAAGGGGTCCACGAGGCTCTCGAACTGCGCGGCCAGCACCAGGTAGATCAGCACCAGGGCGAACACGAAGGCAAACAAGAGGCTCGACGAACTCTCGGCGTAGTCGCGCGACTCGCCGGCCAGCGACGTTTTGACGGTGGGCGGCAGCACTTTCCGGGCAATGCGCTGCATTTCCGCCACGCCGTCGCCGATGGTGTTGCCCGGGGCCAGCCCCGCCGAAACGGTGGCCGAAAGGGCCTGGTCGTAGCGGTAAATGGCCGCCGGGCTGATGCTCTCCCGGAACGAAACCAGGTTGTCCAAAGACACCATGTCGCCGGTGCGGGTGCGCACGTACAGGGTTTGCAGGTCGTAGGGATTGTCGCGGTCATTGCGTTGCAGTTGCCCGATCACTTCGTACTGCCGGTCGTTGTAGATGAAGTAGCCGTAGCGCTGGCCGCTCAGGGCCAGTTGCAGCGAGCGGGCAATTTCAGCCGTGGAAATGCCCAGTTCGGCGGCCTTGTCGCGGTCAATCTGGAGGATGAGTTCGGGCTTGTTGACCTTCAGGTCGGAATCGGCGAACCGCAGCACGGGGCTTTTGCGGGCTTCGTCGAGGAACTTGGGGAGCACGTCCGTAATGGCCGCCAGGCTCTGGCCTTGGAGCACGAACTGCACGGGCTGCGTCTGCCCGAACCGGTTGCCGATGGTGGGCGGCTGCACGGGAAAGGCCAGCACGCCCCGGAACTGCCCGGCGTTGCGGGCGTAGGCGTTGAATACCTCCGCCTGGGTGTTCTTGCGGTCGTGGGCCTTGAGCAGGAAGGTGTTCTGCACGGCCACGTTCACCGGGGCGGGCGGCCCGAACGTCAGCGCCAGGATGGAATAGGTCTGGAACAGGCCCAGCGTGGAGTCGGCCGCGAATTTAGCCACCTCGTTCATGTACTTCTGCGTGTATTCGTAGGAAGAGCCTTCCGGCGCTACCACCACCAGCGTCACCTGCGAACGGTCTTCGAGCGGGGCCAGCTCCGAGGGCAACTGGCGGCCCACCAGGTAGATGAGCCCGAACGTCAGGCCCAGGGCCACGAAGGCGGCCCAGCGGTAGCGCAGGAACAGGTCGAGCGACTTTTCGTACCCGCGGTTGAGGGCCACGAAGAAGGGTTCGGTTTTCCGGTGCAGCCAGTTGGGCTTGTCGTGCCGCTTGAGCAGGTAGGCGCTCATCATCGGCGACAGCGTGAGGGCCACGAACGCCGACACGAGCACCGAACCGGCCACCACCACGGCGAATTCCTGGAAGAGCTTGCCCGTGATGCCGGGCAGGAACAGGATGGGCAGGAACACCGCCGCCAGCGTGATGGTGGTCGAAATCACGGCAAAGTAGATTTCCGACGAGCCCTTGAAGGCGGCTTCCATGGGGCTCATGCCTTCTTCTACTTTCGCGTAGATGTTTTCGAGCACCACGATGGCGTCGTCCACCACCAGCCCGATGGCCAGCACCAGCGCCAGCAGCGTGAGGATGTTGATTGAGTAGCCGGCCACGTACATGATGAAGAAAGCGGAAATGATGGACACCGGGATGGCGACCACGGGAATGATCGTCGAACGCCAGTCGCGCAGGAAGAGGAACAGGATCAGGATCACCAGCCCGAAGGCGATGAGCAGGGTTTCTTCCACTTCGGCAATCGAGTCGCGGATGGGTTCGGTAAAGTCCTTGCCGATGGTCATTTCGTAGTCTTTGGGAATCTCCTTGCGCAGTTCTTCCAGGCGGCGGTAAAACTCGTCGGCAATGGCCACGGCGTTGGCGCCCCGCTGGGGTTCCACGAACACGCCCACCGTGGGGGCGTTGCCCCTGAGGCTGTTGAGGATGGCCGTGCGTTCGTTTTCGGCGCCCAGCTCGGCGTAGCCGATGTCTTTGAAGCGGATGATGCTGCTCCCCTCCTGCCGGATGATCATGTTGTCGAAGTCCGCTTCTTTGGTGAGCCGTCCCAGCGTACGGACGGTGAGTTCGCTCTTGTCACCTTCAATGCGGCCGGAGGGCAGGTCCACGTTTTCGCGGCGCAGGGCGGCTTCCACGTCGAGGGGCGTGAGTTTGTAGGCCACCAGCCGGGCCGGGTCGAGGCGCAGGCGCATGGCGTATTTCTTCTCGCCGGCAATGCCCACGCGTTTCACGCCGGGAATGGTCTGCATGCGTTCTTTGACCACCGTGGAGGCGATGTTGCTCACTTCCAGGATGCTTTTGGTCTTGCTTTCGATGGCCAGGAAGATGACGGCCTCGCCGCTGTTGGATTTCTCCACGATGGACGGGTCCACGTCACCCGGCAGGAGGCGGCGGGCCTTGGTCACCTTGTCGCGCACGTCGTTGGCAGCGGCTTCCAGGTCCACGTCGAGGTTGAATTCGACGGTGATGATGCTGGCGGCTTCGCGGGAAACGGAAGAGATGGTGCGGATGCCGTTGGCTTCCCCCACGGCTTCTTCAAGCGGCTTGGTGATCTGGTAGGCAATCACGTCGGGGCTGGCGCCGGGGTACGTGGTGGTGACGGTGACGATGGGCGAATCGGTGACGGGGTACTCCCGCACGCCCAGGTAGGTGTACCCGACGATCCCGAAGAGGATGATGAGTACTGAGAGGACGCCGGCCAGTACGGGCCGGCGAATGCTGATTCCGGATAAACTCATGATGAAAGTGGCAGTGAAGTAGGTGGGGAGGAAACGGATGGGGCTGGCGCCTCTTATAAAATTTACCACGGAGACACGGAGGGCACGTAGCCCACGATTTCAACCGTGGGTGAACACGGAGAAAGAGGGGGACGGAAGGGTCAAGCGGTGCTGCCGGTTGGGGTAGGGTTTAAACCCTACCCTACGGAAAAGCTTCGCCTGGTTTGCTTGGAACGGAGTACGCATGCGCAATCTCCGTAGGATCGGGTTTAAACCCGATCCCTTCCTCGGTGCGGCCCCGGGTCTCCGTGATAAACCTTTTACTCAGTGCCTACGACCTGCACGGGAACGCCCGGGCCCAGCCGGAGCAGGTTGGAGGTGATGACCGTGTCGCCCAGGGCCAGGCCCGCCAGGATCTGCACGGTGGCCTTGGTGCGGGTGCCGGTTTTGACTTCCCGCGGTTCGGCCTGCCCGTTTTTCACCGCGAACAGCGAGTAGCCCTTCGGCGTGGGAATCAGCGCCTCGGTGGGCACCAGGATGCCGTCTTCGGTTTTGCGCAGCGAGAACTGAATCTTCGCCGACGAGCCGGGCACCAGCTTGCCGCCGGCGTTGTCACTGACGGCCTTCACCAGCAGGCTCCGGGTGTTGAGGTCGGTGCGCGGCTCGGTCGCTACGATCTTTCCCCGGAAGGGCTGGTTGCTGTTTTCGGTGGTAAAGCGGATGGTCTGGCCAGCCTTTACTTCCGAGGCGTATTTCTCGGGCACGGTAAAGTTGATTTCCACCCGGCGCACGTCTTCGAGCGAAGAGAGCACGGTGCTCGGCGTCACGTACGCCCCCACGTCTACCTTGTTGAGGCCGATCTTGCCGCTGAACGGCGCCCGGATGCGGGTTTTGGCCAGGTCCACGTCTACGATTCCAATCTCGGCTTGCAGCACTTTCAGGTTGGTGAGCACCTGGTCGTATTCCTGCTGGTTCACCGACTCGGTCGCCAGCAGTTCGCGGAAACGTTTTTCGTCGAGCAAAGCCAGCTTTTCCTGGAGGGTCAGCTTTTTGCGCCGGGCTTGCAGGTCGGCGTCGTCGAGTTTGAAGAGCAGGGTGCCCTCCTTGACGAAGCTGCCTTCCCCGGCGTAAATGCCGGTCACTTTGCGGGCGACTTCACTCACCAGGTCTACTTCCTGGCGGGCTCCCACAATGCCGGTCGTCTGCAATTCGTCTTCAATCGTAGCGGCTTTTACCGCGTAGGCGTCCACCGGGACGCGCGGCGTGGGGGCGGCGGCGACCGGGGCGGCCGCTTTTTTGCTTTCCCGGAGGGTGCTGTCGGCGGATTCACCCGGCCGGAGGGCTACCAGCGCGACGAACAGGGCGGCCCCGCTGGTAATGAATAAGAT
>CADCTQ010000585.1 GCA_902805615.1 uncultured Cytophagales bacterium | reverse complement strand
GGGTTCTCCGCCTCGGCAATTTCGCGCTTGAAGATGATCTCGGCGGCACCCTTGGCGCCCATCACGGCGATCTCGGCGGTGGGCCAGGCGTAGTTGAGGTCGGCGCCGATGTGCTTGGAGTTCATCACGTCGTAGGCGCCGCCGTAGGCCTTGCGGGTAATCACCGTCACGCGGGGCACGGTGGCCTCGCAGAAGGCGTAGAGCAGCTTGGCGCCGTTGGTGATGATGCCGTTCCACTCCTGGTCGGTGCCGGGCAGGAAGCCGGGCACGTCTTCGAACACCAGCAGGGGCACGTTGAACGAGTCGCAGAACCGCACGAAGCGGGCCGCCTTGGTGCTGGCATCAATGTCGAGCACGCCGGCCAGCACGGCCGGCTGGTTGCCCACCACGCCGATGCTCCGGCCGCCGATGCGGGCAAAGCCCACCACGATGTTCTCGGCAAAGTTGCGGTGCACCTCGAAAAAGGAGTCCGCGTCCACCACGCCTTCGATCACTTCGCGCATGTCGTAGGGCTGGTTGGGGTTTTCAGGTATGATGCCGTTGAGGGCCGGGCGGGACTCGTTGCCGTCCCCCTGGTAAGGCAGCCGGGGCGCGTCGTCTTCGCAATTCTGGGGAACGTAAGAGAGCAGTTTTTTGATGGAAAGGATGCAGTCGGCCTCGTTGGGGCAGGCAAAGTGGGTGACCCCGCTCTTGGTGCTGTGCGTGCTGGCCCCGCCCAGCTCTTCGGCCGTCACGTTCTCGTGCGTCACGGTCCGGACCACGTTGGGACCGGTCACGAACATATAAGAAGTATTCTCAACCATCAGGATGAAGTCGGTGATGGCGGGTGAGTACACGGCCCCGCCGGCGCACGGACCCATGATGGCCGAAATCTGGGGCACCACGCCCGAGGCCCGCGTGTTGCGGTAGAAGATGTCGGCGTAGCCGGCCAGCGACACCACGCCCTCCTGGATGCGGGCCCCGCCCGAATCGTTGAGCCCGATCACCGGGGCGCCGTTCTGCATGGCAAGGTCCATGATCTTGCAGATCTTCTCGGCGTGGGTTTCGGAGAGGGCGCCGCCGAACACCGTAAAGTCCTGCGCAAACACGTACACCAGCCGGCCGCTCACCGTGCCGTAGCCCGTCACCACGCCGTCGCCCAGGTAGTATTCCTTGTCGAGGCCGAAGTCCTTGGTGCGGTGGGTCACGAACTTGCCGATCTCTTCGAAGGAACCCTCGTCGAGCAGCAGTTGGAGGCGTTCGCGGGCCGTCAGCTTGCCTTTTTTGTGCTGGGCGTCAATGCGGGGCTGGCCCCCTCCGAGCAGGGCTTCCTGGTTTTTGCGTTCGAGTTCGGCGAATTTAAGGGCGTGGGCAGATTGGCTCTCCTGGATCATGGGGTTGGTAAGGGTTTGAAATAACGCGTCAAGTTACGAAAAGTGAGGGGAGAAGTGAGAAGGCAGGCGTGAGAAGTGAGAAGCGAGGAGTGAGAAGCGAGAAGAAGAAAACGCGAGAAGTACTTTGTACCTTTGGTTTTGTACCTTTGAACCGCATACGTCCGTGTGCAACCTTCTCGCTTCTCACTCCTGGCTCCTCACTCCTCCCTTCTCCCATGCGCGTAGCCGTCATTGACCTGGGTACCAATACGTTTCACCTGCTCATTGCCGAAGGCGAACCGGGCGGCCCGCCTGCCGTCCTGCACCGCGAGACGTTCGTGGCCAAAATCGGGCAGGGCGGCATCAGCCAGGGCCTGATTACGGACGAAGCATTTGCCCGGACGCTCTCGGCCCTGGAGGGCTTCCGCCGGCGCATTGATGCATTTGGCGTGCCGCCCGCAAGCGTTTTTGCCACGGCCACCAGTGCCATCCGCAACGCCCGCAACGGGGCGGCGCTGGTGGAAGCCATTGCCGGGCGGACGGGCATTGCGGTGCGCGTGATCTCGGGCGACGAGGAGGCCGAATACATCTACTACGGCGTGCGGAGCGCCGTGCCGCTGGGAACGGCTACTGCGCTGGTGATGGACATTGGCGGCGGCAGCGTGGAATTCATCCTCGCCAACGCCGAAAAGATGTACTGGAAACGGAGCTTCGAGATCGGCGCCCAACGGCTCCTGGACCGCTACCTGACCACCGACCCCATTTCGCCCTCCGCCGTGCGGCGGCTGCACGATTCCCTGGAAGAAACGCTCATTCCGCTCACCAACGCCGTGCACCAGTACCAGCCGGTGGCCCTGGTGGGCGCCTCGGGTGCCTTCGAAACGCTGTGCGCCATTGACGCCGGAAAAAGGGGCCGCCCCCTCGACGCAGCGACGCTCGTAGAGGGCACGCTGGAACTTTCGTCCTTTCAAACCATCCTCAGCCAGTTGCTCACCAACGACCGGGCCGGGCGGCTCGCCATTCCGGGCATGCTGCCGATGCGGGTAGACATGATCGTCGTTGCCAGTTGCCTGCTCGATTTCGTGCTGCGCAAGTACGACCTGCGAAAAATCCGCGTGTCGGGCTACGCGTTGAAAGAAGGGATGTTGAACCAGTTGTTAAGTGGTAAGTAATACCGCGGTTCAACGCCAGAGAGAAGCAATCATTCCCTGTTGCCAAGACCCCTCCGAAAGTAGTGCATCAAAGCAACGAAATAGCAGTCCAAAACCGTTATCTTTCCTGTAAAGACAAAAGCTGATTTTTATGGAAGGCATTCACTTTTTAACCGACGACCAGAACAACCGCATTGCGGTTCAGATTGATTTGCGCAAGTACGGAGCCTTGTGGGAGGACTTTTATGATGTGTTGGTAGCCGAACAGCGCAAAAACGACGAAAAGGTTCCTCTCGAACAACTGATTAGTGACTTGAAAAAAAGCGGCAAACTCGCCTAAATTAAACTGACTCACCTATGGCTGCTTACCAGGTAGTAGTGAGCAAGCAGGCTGCTAAGGAAATTGAGAAGCTGACCCCAAAAGTGGTACAACGCATTATCCCGCGAATAGTCGCCCTGGCGGATAACCCCCGCCCCTCCGGTTGTAAGAAACTGGAAGGCAGCCAGGATTTGTACCGGATACGGGTAGGAGATTACCGGGTAATCTACTCGGTAGAGGATATGGTACTGGTAGTAGACGTACGCCGGGTCGCCCATCGCCGCGACGTGTACGATTAATGCACAACTCAATCTTTTGTTCTACGCACTCTCGGTCATCAATTCTCCACTGAACACTCTCCAGTCCTCCGTCGCTATTCCAGGTCAAAACCACTTCCCGATCTCCTTGCGATACCGGGTTCACCGAGACGCGCGTGTTCAGGAGACGCGATGAATCGCGTCTCTACTTACCACTCTTCTCCCTACCGCTTTAAAATCTTCACTTCCACCCGCCGGTTCACGTCGCGGCCGTTGAGTTCGAGGTCGTTGGTGGTGATGGGACGGGTTTCGCCGTAGCCCATTGCCGTGAGCCGGGCCCGGGGAATGCCTTTGCCCAACAGGTAGTTCACCACGGCCTGGGCCCGCTTTTGGGAGAGGAACTTGTTGACGTACGCCGGCCCCACGTTGTCGGTGTGGCCGCCGATCTCCATCACCACGCGGGGGTTGCTGCGCAGGAAGTCGAACAGCTTGTCGAGCACCACGTTGCTTTCGGGCAGCAGGTTGGCGCTGTTGAACTCGAAGTACACCCCGCCCAGCACCGCCGTAGCCCCCACGCCCAGGTTGTTGTTCAGGAAGCCCGTCAGCACCGACCGCACGTCAATCCGGTTGAAGCGGGTGGCGTTGATCTCTTCTTCGTTGGTGAACCGGTTGGGCGTCTCGTTGTGCAGCACGGCCACGCTGTAGAGCAGGTAGCCGGGCTTGTCAATCTCCACCACGTAGTCTTGCTTTTTGCCCGGCACGAAGCTGAACCGGTACGTGCCGTCCACGTCGGTGACGGCCTGTGACAGGTAGTTACGGGAATTTTCCTCGCGCAGGCGCACGGAGGCCCCTTCGATCACGCCGGCATTGTCCACCACTTCCCCGTTGATGATGAGCGAATCCTGCTCCTGGTACCGGACTTTCACCAGGTTGAGGTTTTTGACCACGAGGCGGTCGGCCGCCCCGGCCGAAAGCGTGTCGGGAATGTCCACCTGGAAGTTGCGCACGATCTCGGAATTCTCGGTGCGCAGGAGCGGAATTTCGAGCTGGTCGGTGTGCACCGTCTCGCCGTTGGGCCCGCGGATCGCCACGGTGTAGGTGTGACCCGAACGCAGTTGCAGGCCGTACGTGCCCGTGGGTGAAGAGTACGAAGTACCCCGGACGGTCACCCGGCGCTGCGAATCAAACAGGAGGGTGTAGTTGGGCAGGGGCCGGTCGGTGCCCTTGATCGTCACCAGGCCCTTCACCAGCACGTCTTCGAACATTTTGATGCGGAACAGGTCTTCCTGGCCCGAGGTGCCCTTGCGGTTGGAGGCCACGTAGCTGACCTTGTTGAGGCTGTCGGTCACGAAGTACACGTCGTCGCCGGGCGTATTGATCGGGTAGCCCATGTTGAGGGGCCGGGTCCAGGACTTGGACAGCGGTTCGTAGATGGACTTGTAGACGTCGTAGCCGCCCATGCTGTCGTGCCCGCGGGAGCTGAAATACAGCGTATTGCCGTCTTCGGTGAGGTACGGGGCGTCTTCGTCGGCGTCGGTGTTGATGATGTTGGGCAGCCGCTGGGGTTCGCCCCACCGGCCGTCGGGGCGGCGGCGGGCCACGAACAGGTCGAGGTTGCCGTTTTTGTTGCCCCGGCCCGAGGCGAAGTACACCAGGCTGCCGCCCCGGAGCAGAAAGCCGTTGGGCTCAAACCGGGCCGTGTTGGTGAATTCGGCCAGTTCCCTGGGGGCCGACCAGTTGCCGCCCTCCTTCTCGGTCACGAACAGCGACCCGAACTTCACCGACTTGTAGACGATCATGCGGTCGTCGCGGTCGTAGAGCTGCACGTTGGAGGTGTGTTCGTTGTCGCGGTTGACCTCCCCCGGCAGGGGCTCGGGGGCGCCCCACTGCCCGTTCTGCAACGACGATACGTAGATGCGTTCCCACCCGTCGCCGCGGTAGGTCAGGTCTTTGGGGTCGGTCGGGCGGCGGGAGGTGAAGTACAGGGTTTGCCGGTCCCCCGTCAGCACCGGGGTGTGCTCGGTAAAGGGGCTGTTGACGGCTTCGCCCAGGGGTTCCACGTAGTGGTCGGTGGGGTTGACCAGGTAGGTCTTGCCCACGGTGGCCTGGAGGATGAGCACCTTTACGCTGTTCTGGCGGCTGTCGCTGGATTTGATGCCCTCCAGGTAACTGCGGTACGCCTCGATGGCCCGGTCAAACTGCAAATTGACGTGGTAGGCGCGGCCCAGCCAGTAGTAGTAGTGCTTGTCGAATTTGGGCTTGAGCGCGTACGACCGGAGCAGGTAGTCAATGGACGTCGCGTTGCTGTAGAGCAGTTGGTTGGTAATGCCGCCGTAGTAGAGGGCCTTTACGTTGCCCGAGTCGGCGGCCAGGGCCCGGTTGAAGTGATCGAGGGCCTGGGGGTAGTTTTCGCGGCGGAAGTGCCGCACGCCTTTTTTGGCCAGGCCCCGGGCTTCTGCTTTGTCCTGGCCGACCACCGGCGCAGGAGGGTGCAGCCACAGGAGGGCCAGCCATAGCAATACGTAAGGGTAATCTTTTTTTATCAAGGACATGCTGGTTGTAAGGTCGGTCATACCAAAAGAACACAATCTTGGTTAAAACCCAAAAAGGACAAAAAAATAACCTGCTCCCAGGTGGAGCAGGTTATCCGGTGGTAAGTATGAAGAGTAAAATTTTTTGTAAGTGGTTTGTGAGCCCTAAACTAGCCCGGCCGCCCCGAAAAGCAAGCTTCCTTGTGATGGAGGGCGCAGAAATTGTACGGTGGGCAATTATCAAACATCAGAAGGAGACCGGAACGAACGGAGACCGCAGACCGGAGGAGGGATCGGGAAGGAAACTTAAGTGAGGGTCCGGTAGGGATTGGCGATGGAATGAGATAAAAAAGGAGAAAGGCGCTTGAACGAACACGCGTATTCGTCCAAGCGCCTTTCTCCTTTTTTCCCTTTTGGCCCGCTTCATTCGCCAGACCAACACTTCTTCGCACCGGATGGGCACGCCTCCTCCGGTCTCCTTTCCTCCGGTCTGCGGTCTCCTTTTATACAAGTACGCCGCCGTACATGGCTTCGCGCTGGGCTTTGACGGCCGGGTCGGTGATGTAGTCGTCGTACTCGGTCATCTTGTCAATGATGCCGGTCGGCGTGAGTTCGATGATGCGGTTGGCGACCGTCTGCACGAACTGGTGGTCGTGCGAGGTAAAGAGCACGTTGCCCTTGAAGTCCTTGAGGCCGTTGTTGAAAGCCGTGATGGATTCGAGGTCGAGGTGGTTGGTGGGCTCGTCGAGCAGCAGCACGTTGGCGCCCAGCAGCATCATCCGCGAGATCATGCAGCGCATCTTCTCCCCTCCCGACAGCACGTTGGCCTTCTTGAGGGCTTCTTCGCCCGAAAAGAGCATCCGGCCGAGGAAGCCGCGGATGAAGCTTTCGTCTTTTTCCTTCGAATACTGCCGCAGCCAGTCCACCAGGTTGAGGTCGCTCCCGAAGAAAGCCGCGTTGTCGTTGGGCAGGTAGCCCTGCGTGGTGGTCACGCCCCACTTGAAGGAACCCTTGTCGGCCTTGCGTTCGCCCATCAGGATCTGGTAGAAGGCCGATACGGCCACGCTGTCGCGGCCCAGGATGGCCACCTTGTCGCCCTTGGTGAGGGTAAAGCTCACGTTCTTGAAGAGCGAAGCCCCTTCGAAGGAAGCCGCCAGGTTTTCCACCGACAGGATCTGGTCGCCCACTTCGCGTTCGGGCTTGAAAGCGATGTAGGGGTACTTGCGCGACGACGGTTTGATGTCTTCCAGGGTGAGCTTTTCGAGCAGCTTCTGGCGCGAGGTGGCCTGCTTGGACTTGGCCACGTTGGCGCTGAACCGCTGGATGAATTCCTGGAGTTCCTTGCGCTTTTCCTCGGTCTTCTTGTTGGATTCCTGCCGCTGGCGGAGGGCCAGTTGCGAAGATTCGTACCAGAACGTGTAGTTGCCCGTGTAGAGGGTGATCTTGCTGAAGTCGAGGTCGGCGATGTGCGTACACACCTGGTCGAGGAAGTGGCGGTCGTGGGAGACCACGATCACCGTATTTTTGAAGTTGGCCAGGAAGTTGTCGAGCCAGAGCACCGATTCAATGTCGAGGTTGTTGGTCGGTTCGTCGAGCAGCAGCACTTCGGGGTTGCCAAACAGGGCCTGGGCGAGCAGCACCCGCACCTTGTCGTTGGCCGGCACGTCCTTCATGAGCTGGTAGTGCAGGTCTTCCTTCACGCCCAGGCCGCTCAGCAGTTCGGCCGCTTCCGACTCGGCGTCCCAGCCGTTGAGGTCGGCAAATTCGGCTTCCAGTTCGGAGGCCTTCACGCCGTCGGCTTCCGAAAAGTCGGGCTTTTCGTAGATGGCGTCCTTCTCCTGCATGATCTTGTAGAGCCGTTCGTGGCCCATGATCACCGTTTGCAGCACGGGGAACTCATCGTACGCCGTCTGGTTCTGCTTCAACACCGCCATCCGTTCGCCCGGCGTAATGTCCACCGAGCCGCTGGTGGGGTCAATTTCACCGGACAGAATTTTGAGAAACGTGGATTTTCCCGCGCCGTTGGCGCCGATGAGGCCGTAGCAGTTGCCCGGCGTGAATTTGATGTTCACGTCTTCGAACAACACGCGCTTGCCGAAACGCAGGGATAAATTGGATACCGTAAGCATGTATGAATAAGGGGAATAAACGTGGTTTGGTTAAAACACCCGCAAAAATACGAGGTATTCCGCTGAAAGCCTGAGGCTCCGGCCCGAATGGACGGAAAAATCTCCCGCCGCCCCGCCCGCCGTCCGCTACGGGACAACCGTTGCCCGGTACCGGACAGCCGCCCCCACCCTCCGGGCGCAAAAACGGCTTTTCCGGGCCGCCCGGGCACCCGCCCCGTTCTGGCAAACCATTTGTACGATAAAATGGAAACTAATGGACAAGCCTCCCGCCCCGGCATGATTCCTCCGAACGACGAAACGCCCCGGCCGCCCCGCTGGGCCGCGTGGCTGCTGGCCCGGCTGCACCCGCCCGAAACGCTCGAAGAAGTAGAGGGCGACCTGGCCGAACTGTACCCGTACTGGTACGCGCAATCGGGCCGCCGGCGGGCCGCCCTCCGTTACGGGCTGGCCGTGCTGTCGGTGCTGCCCCCGTGGGTACGCCGGCGGCGGCGCCCCGCCCAATACCCATCCCCACCTTTTTTCCATACCCCCATGATCCGCAACTACTTCACCGTTGCCTGGCGCAACCTGGCCCGCCACCGGGGCTACTCCTTCCTCAACATTGCCGGCCTGGGGGCGGGCATGGCCGTGGCCCTGCTCATCGGCCTGTGGGTGTGGGATGAACTCTCGTACAACACCTACCACCAGCACTACGACCGCATCGCCCACGTCTGGCACCAGTCGGCGTACCAGGGCGTGATGCGCCGGGGGAATAACAGTCCGTACGCCCTGGCCCACGAATTGCGCACGGCCTACGCGGCTGACTTCGAGCACGTGGTGATGTCGTCGAAAATGCAGGAGCACGTGCTGGCGTACGGCGACCGCAAGTTTACCCGGACGGGCAACTTCCTGAGCGCCGGCGGCCCCGACATGCTTACGCTGCGGATGCTGGCAGGCACCCGGTCGGGCTTGCAGGACCCGGCCTCGGTCCTGTTGAGCCAATCGGCGGCCGAAGCCCTCTTCGGCACGGCCGACCCGCTGAACAAGACCGTGAAGCTCGCCAACAAGGTAAACGTGAAGGTGACGGGCGTTTACGAAGACCTTCCCTACAACAGTGATTTTTCGGAAATGGATTTCGTTGCCCCCTGGGACTTGTACCTTGATTTGAACGGGTCGGCGAAGCGCCTCCGGGACCTGGGCGACTGGCAGGAGCACTCCTTTCACGTCCTGGTGCAACTGGCCCCCGGCGCGGACCTGGATGCCGTTTCGGCCAAGATCCGGTACGTGCGCAACAAGCACCTGCCCAAGGCGGATGCGGTGTTTCACCCGGCCACCTTTCTGCACCCGATGCGCCGGTGGCACCTGCACACGGGGTGGGACCAGACGGGCAAGCCCGAAGGCCGCATCGGGCAGGTGTGGCTTTTCGGGATCATCGGCGGGTTCGTGCTGCTGCTGGCCTGCATCAACTTCATGAACCTCTCCACCGCCCGGTCGGGGCAGCGGGCCCGCGAAGTCGGCATCCGCAAGGCGGTCGGCTCGGCACGGAGCCAGTTGATCGGCCAGTTCCTGGGCGAGTCGGTGCTGATGGCAGCCATTGCCTTTGGAGTAAGCCTGTTGCTGGTGCAGTTGGCGCTGCCGTTCTTCAACGGGGTGGCCGACAAGCGCATTGCATTGCCCGCGACCAACCCCGCGTTCTGGGGGGTGTGCCTCGGGTTTACGCTGGGTACCGGGCTGCTGGCCGGCAGCTACCCGGCGCTGTACCTGTCGGCCTTCAAGCCGGTGCAAGTGCTCAAGGGCACCTTCCGGGTGGGGCGCCTGGCCTCCCTCCCGCGCAAGGCGCTGGTGGTGTTGCAGTTCACGGTGTCGGTGAGCCTCATCATCGGCACGCTGGTGGTGTTCCGCCAGATCGAGCATGCCAAAGACCGGCCCATCGGCTACGACCGCAACGGCCTCATCACCGTTGCCATCAACACCCCCGAACTGAGCGGCAACTACCAGGCGTTGCGGGCCGGCCTGCTGGCGACCGGCGCGGTGGTGGACATGGCGACCACGTCGAGCCCGATCACGATGGTGGACTACCACAGCGGCGGCTTCTCGTGGGAAGGCAAGGACCCGGCCTTCAAGGACAACTTCGGCGTGGTTGCCGTTACGCACGACTTCGGCAACACGATCGGCTGGCGGTTTGCGGCGGGCCGGGACTTTTCGCGGCAGTTCGCCAGCGATTCGTCGGGCATGGTCCTCAACGCGACGGCGGCGGCCTACATGGGCCTCCAACACCCGGTGGGCAAGACCGTGAAGTGGAACGGCAAATCCTACCGGGTGCTGGGCGTGGTCGAGGACCTGGTGATGGAGTCGCCCTACGAACCCACCAAGCCAGTCGTGTTCCTGCTCATTTACGAATGGGCGGGGGCGATCAACATCCGGCTGAACCCGGCGCTGCCGGCCCGGGCGTCGCTGGAGAAAGTGCAGGCGGTATTCCGGCGGTTCAGCCCCGGCAGTCCGTTCGACTATAAGTTCATTGACCAGCAGTACGCGGCCAAGTTTGCCGCCGAAGAACGCATGGGTACGCTGGCGACGGGCTTTGCCGGGCTGGCCGTGCTCATCAGTTGCCTGGGCCTGTTCGGGCTGGCTTCCTACGTGGCCGAAAGGCGCACCAAGGAGATCGGCGTGCGGAAGGTGATGGGGGCTTCGGTGTTCCACCTGTGGGGATTGCTGTCGAGGGAGTTTGCGGGGCTGGTGGCCGTGGCCTTCGGGGTGGCGGCGCCGCTGTCCTGGTACTTCCTGCGCGGCTGGCTGGAAGGGTACACGTACCGCACCACCATGCCGTGGTGGATTTTTGCCGCCTCGGGAGCCGGCGCCCTGCTCATTACGCTGCTGACGGTGAGCTACCAGAGCCTCAAGGCGGCGCTGACCAACCCCGTGAAGTCGCTGCGGAGCGAGTAGGTCTGAACCTTGATGGGCTTGATTGTCTGAACCTTGATTTACATGATGAAGGGATGAACCTGATGGGCTGAGCTTCCATTTGCCCGGTGGAAGTGCAAAAGACAATAATATGGTTACTTTTGCCCCGCGCCCAAAGGCTTACGCCGCGCTCCCGCCATGAAAGTAGCCATCATCAAATACAACGCCGGCAACGTGCAGTCGGTGTTCTACGCCCTCGAACGCCTCGGCGTGTCGTACCTGCTCACGGACGACGAGGCGGAAATCCGGTCGGCCGACAAAGTGATTCTGCCCGGGGTGGGCGAAGCGGGCACCACGATGCATTCGCTGCGGGAAACGGGCCTCGACCGGGTGATTCCCACGCTGAAGCAGCCGTTCCTGGGCACCTGCGTGGGCCTGCAACTCATGTGCCGCCACTCCGAGGAGGGCGACACCGATTGCATGGGCATTTTCGACATCGCCGTGAAGCGGTTTCCGGCCCGGCCGGGCGTCAAGGTGCCCCACGTGGGCTGGAACACCATTTTCGGCTACGGAACGCCCCTTACGCACGGCCTGCCGGAGAATGCCTACGTGTACTTCGTGCACAGCTACTACGCCGAACTGAGCCCCCACACGGTGGCCCAAACCGAATATTTGGTGCCGTTCAGCGCCATGCTGCACCGCGACAACTTCTACGCCGCCCAGTTCCACACCGAAATCAGCAGCGAGGCCGGGGCGAAGATTCTGGGCAACTTTCTGCGGTTGTAGGGTTTGGAAGTCGGGTGCCTGGTCGTCGTCGGGCTTCCCTCGTACGGCTTCCGGCGTTTTTCGGCTTGGCCCTTGCCAGGGCAGAGCTGACGCAGGCGTCCGCCTGTGCTTTTTGCTCCCAAGCGTCCGCTTGCCATTTTCGCACATCAAGTCCCTCGCTTATTACTTGAGGGGCGGTCATACACAGATGATTAGCAAGTCATCCCCCTGCCCCCTTCCCTTACCCTCCAACCTTCCCGCAAGGGGGACCCCGTACTTGGCGGTGCTGCGCCAAGGGAAAGGTCCAGTATTGGATGGGTACGGACTATTGTCTTGCCAGGGAGCCGCCAACTACTGGTCCCCCTTGTGGGATGATTTGTGGGCTAGCCGAAGGGGGCAGGGGGATGATTTCGGTCATTGCAGGCCATTTTTCCCCATTTCAATATTTTCCATTTCTCACTTATTGCTTCGGGGCAACTCTTCCCGTTTGCAGGACGCCAATCCTGGTCAAGCAGGAATGATGAGCCATTCACGTTAGGACCGGCAAGAGGGACACTTTTGGGTGGAAATGGCAAGCGGATGCTTGGGAGCAAAAGGCACATGCGGACGCCTGCGCCAGCTCTGCCCTGGCAAGGGCCAAGCCGAAAAACGCCGGAAGCCGCAGAGCGGGTACAAACCATTTGCACAAGTCCTGTTTGATGCCTGTCGGTTCAGGAGGACGGCGTGTGCCGGCAACCGATATGCCTTATTTTGAAAATACCGCCTGTTTGCCGCCAGACGCGCGTTCCCACCTGCCACGATCATTCTCCTTCACGGGGATAGAAAGTTTTCCAAAAAATGCCTCCTCGCGGGCAAAACGAAAAAAACGCTGTTTTGAAAAAACAACCCCGATTTTTAACCTTCTTTTCGCCGCTCTCCCCTCTTTTTCCATTTTCTCCCTTCTGTCAAAAGAGGCTTCTGCCCAGGCGGATCCTAAATGGGCCATTCAACCCTGCAAGGCCACGGGACGCATTTTTGCATTTTACCAATAACCCGCTCATTTCACCACCGTCCTTGCCGTTCAATCTCGTATTAGAAAGCTGTTAGAATTGACTCAGGCGCTTTCGGTTTACGGAAATTCTAGGAACATTTGCTTCAACAATTGCGTTAAATTGTTAGTTTAGGCACAGTTCTAAACGCAAAAGAGAATCGTCGGTTCTATCCGACCGTTTTGCTACCACTATAACTATTCTCAGTCATGAAAGCATTTGCAATACTTACGGCCGGCCTGCTTGGGGTAGCCACCCTGACGGCTTCCGCCCAAACGTCTCCCTCCCGGCAGGCAACCGATCCCGCCTACTCGCGCCACAACTACAAGCACCCGCAGAAGGCGGCCGTGGCGAAGGCCGAGGACGACCAGACGCTGAGCGCCTCTACGTTCTCGGGCATGGAAGGCCAGGTCAACCCCGTGGCTACCCGCCGCAACTACAAGGTGCAGGACCGCAACCGGAAGCGTACCGACGCCCTGCTCATCCTGCCCGCCAAGCCGGTAGAACGCACCAACAACCCGCTCACTTCGCCGGACAACTACAAGCGTCAGCAGCAACCCGCCCCCAAGGCCAAAAAGCCGGCCCCCCTGCCCGAAGAGCCGATGGCCAATACGGACGGCGCGGAACAGAAATAACCGGACAGCCGTTGGCCTCACCGCCGGCGGCTCCTTCCGCCTTTTACAATGACAAATGCTCAATGCCTGGTGCCCGATGATCCGTCACGGCACGACCGGCATTGAGCATTTGTCATTTGGAAGGGCTGATCCTTTAAAAATTCTTACGTACGGTCAGACTTTTTTGCCATCTTGGGGTTTTAGCCAATTCTACAACCCCATGAATATCCTCATCATCGGTGCCGGCAACATGGGCACGACCTACGCCCGCAGCCTGCTGGCCTCGCACTTTGCCACCCCCGACGAAATGGCCCTGCTCATCCGGAGCGAAGCCAGCCGGGACCGCCTGCCGGAAATTCCCAATGCCAACGTACACCGCCGCCCCGCAGCTTTCGTGGGGCAGGCCGACATCGTGATCGTCTCGGTGAAGCCCCAGGACTTCCCGGTGCTGGCCCCGGTGATCCGGCCGTACCTCCACCCCGAACAGATCATCATCTCCATCATGGCCGGGGTGAGCCTGCCCACCCTCCGGGAAAGCCTCGACGTGCCCAAACTGGTGCGGGCCATGCCCAACCTCCCCTCCCAGATCGGCATGGGCATGACGGTGTTCAGTTGCAGCCCCGACCTCGACCGCAAGGAGCTGTTCATCATCCAGAACCTGCTCAACACCACCGGCAAGGCCCTGTACGTGGACAACGAAAAGCTCATTGATTCGGCCACGGCCGTGTCGGGCAGCGGCCCGGCCTACGTGTACTACTTCATGAACGCGATGATCAAGGCCGGCGTGGAACTTGGCTTTACCCCGGCCCAGGCCGAGCTGCTGGTCAACCAGACGTTCATGGGATCGGTGCACCTGCAAAACCGCAATAACCTCTCCTGCGAAGACCTCATGCGGCGCGTGGCTTCCAGGGGCGGTACCACCGAAGCCGCCTTCCGCGTATTCGACGAAAAAGACCTCGAACCCGGCATCATGTCCGGCCTCCACAGCGCCTACCGCCGGTCGTTGGAATTAGGGAAATAGTCGTAAGTCCAGCGTCGTAAGTCGTAAGTGGATCGGGAAGTACACTTTTCCAGTTACGACTGACAACCCCTTCGGAAAAGGACTTATCAGTCGTGCCCGCAGAAGATTCCTCCCCGATCCACTTACGACTTACGACGCTGGACTTACGACTCCTTACAGCTTATTCCCCGCCAGCTTCAAGTGCAGGTCCACGCGGGGCAGGATGTAGAGGGGGGCGGCGGGGTCGGAGAAGCTGTGCATGCCCCACTTCGTGCGATCCATGTGCAGGATGGCCTCGGCGGTGATCTTCCCGCCGGTCATCGTGACCCGGGCCGGGAAACGGATCGGGTTGGTTTTGTCCAGCAGCGTAAAGTTCCCCGCGATCAGGTAGTTGGCGCCTTCAATGGCCGGGGTCTCGCCCCCCGCGTACGGCGTCAAGCCGGTAATGGTGAACCGGGCTTCCGGGTGCAGGGCCAGGTTGAAAAAGTCGGGGCTTTTGAGGTGTTCCAGCAGGGCCGGCTTTACGGCATCGGGCAAGTCGAAGTTTTCGATGGTGGCAATCGGGATGACGAAGTCGCCGCTCTTGAGCGTGCCGTTCTCGGCCACCAGGTTCTGGCTCGTTACGGCAAAGGAACCCGCGTGGTGGCCGTCCGGCTTGTAGCCTTTCCACTCGGCCCGGGAAGTGGCATCCAGGGCGTAGCGGTCGGCCTTGATTGCATCATCCTTTTTACAGCTTCCCAGCAGGAAAGCAGCGGACAATGAGGTGATTGCGAAAAGGGATTTGAGGGCTTTGATCGTTTTCATGGTTTTGTAGGGTTTGAGGGGTAAAGTTGGGTGGGTGAAGGGTAATTCATTGGGTTGCGCAGGCGTTGCCGGGGTTCGGGCAAAGGCTTTCCCGGCCGGCCTCCGGGGAGACTGGATCGTAAGCGTACGGGTCTGGTGATGCGTGGTGGGCGGGCCCATGAGGGCCGGGCGGCGAACGGGAGGATCAGCCGGCGGGCGGGTATTGTTGCTGCCAGTCAGAAATGCAGCCCAATTGTTGGATCAGGCCGGCAATGTCCTGGTGCGCCGCCGCGCGGCGGCCCGAACCGCGGAGTGAGGCTTCAAGTTGCCGGGCCAGCTCCGCGTAAAAGCCGGCAATGAACTTCCGGGAACCGGGAAAAGGCGTAAAATAAGCCCTTGCCACTTTCAGGTAGCCGATGAGCAGTTCGGCCGCCCCGGCTTCCAGGGGGATGGCCCCGCCGGATACCAGCAGGAGGGTGCCGGGCGTCCCCGGAAGCCCGCCGGCTTCCGGGACCTGCTGCACGGAAAGCGCCGGCGATTTGAAGAGAATCACGGGCCGGGCCGCGTTGCCTGGAGATTGGGGATGCATGGGAAGTTACCGGAATAGCACGCCGTACGCATCCCGCAGCCGGACCGTCATCTGTTGGATCACTTCCGCGGGGGGCGGGCCCTGCGGCGGCACGATCCTGGGCTCGTCCGTCGGAACACTGGTCTCCAGGAAGTACGCCAGGAAGTCGCCGGGCGTAAGCAGCGTGAGGAACCGGGCCGTCGGCGTGGTGATGATGAGTTGGTGGAGCACCTGCCGCGGCGCAAAAATGGCTTCCCCGGGGACGGCATCCGTGACCTGGTCGCCAATGATGAACCGCGCTTTTCCTTCCAGCAGGTAAAACATTTCGTCTTCGCGGGTGTGCAGGTGGGGCGGCGGCTCGGCGCCCCGCGGCAACGTGGTGTCCATCAGGGCCATTGCCCCGCCGGTTTGCTCCGCCGGGAGCAGCACTTTGAAAAAGCCGCCGTGGTACTGCCGGTAACCGCCGGCCGTGGCGCTGGCAAGGAGTTCTTCGATCTTTTGCATGATAAATGGTTTTGGTAGAGTTTGATTTACGCTTGTTAAAAAGGAAGGTTTGATCAGCTGCGTATTGTGTTACAAAGGTAGTGGAGGCGAGGGGCAGAAAATTGTAATAAAACGACAAACCTTTTGGTTATTTTCCCTTTGCCAATCAGTCATTTATGGCAAAACCAATCCGGTGCGGCACTTTACGGGTGCTGCGGATTGGGAATTTTTTTGGGTTGGCTGTTAAATGCGGGAACAGGCGTGCATCAGGCGGCGGGCTGGTTCTCCCGGGCGGCCCCCGACGGCTTTTGCTTGAGGAAGCACTGGCCGTGGGTAACGAAGAGTTCACCGGGGGACTGTGACAGCAGTTTGGAGGGCGATACCCCGGCAATGGCTTTGAAATCGTGGCAGAAGTGGGCCTGGTCGTGGTAGCCCAATTCGTAGGAAAGGGAAGTCATGGAAAGGGCGGGCCGGGATTCCAGTTGCGAGAAGGCGCCGTTGAGGCGGATGATCTTGCCCATCTGTTTGGCCGACAGCCCTACTTTGGCCAGGAACAGGCGTTCGAGCTGCCGGGTGCTGATGCCCAGCTTTTCTTCCAGCCCCTTGATGGCCACCTTGCCCTGCGTCTGCTGCAACTGGGTCATGGTGTACTCCACGTAGTCAATCACGTCCTTGCGCGGCTGGAGGCGTCGCTCGAAAAAGCCATCCAGCAGGCCGGCCCTTTGGGCGTCGGTGCCGGCTTCGTGCAGTTGCTCCACGAGGTCGGCCGCGGCGCGTCCCCACACGGCTTCCAGGTCGAGGCTGGGCACGTTGGTAAACTCATCCAGGTTCATGGGCAGCAGTTGCGACAAGCCACCCGGCTTGAACTGGATTTTGACCAGGCGGGTGTGGCCGGCGAATTTGAGCCAGATGGGCTTGGTGAGCTGCCCCACCAGGAACGCCTGACGGGTTTTGCGCATGGCGTCGCCGGGGCCTTCCAGGCTGTACTCGTGGGCGTCGCCGTACACGCACAGCATCGAAACTTTGCCGTACGGGACGAGCCGCCACACGGAAGCCAGGGCGGCAGCCCCTTCGACGGCCAGCCGTTGCCAGTCAATGTCTACCAGCATGTAGTTGTCAATGACGCCGCTCAGGCGGGGGCTGGGCTTGATAATCTGGGCTTTCATCTTTTTAAGTTGCTCGAATGGGGGGTTACTCGGTATTTCTCCACAAAGATGCCCAACCCCGCCTTTCCCCGCTTGTAAAAAAACGACCACCCGGGGAGAGAATTACGAATGACGAATTGTACTGACAATAAAGGTTATGGTACAAAAAAGGTTTACCACGGAGACACGGAGGGCACGGAGTTACACGGAGAAAAAGGGAGACCGGAGGAAGGGAGACGGGAGGAACTGAACCGCAGAGGGCACAGAGAGCACGGAGAAAAAAGGAGAAGTATGGGGTTAACACGCGGACTTGGATAAGGGTACTTAGCGCATCGGGGGAAGCGGTCGCATCGGGGGAAGCGGTCGCCTCGGGGGAAGCGGTCGCCTCGCGGGAAAGCGTCGCCTCGCGGGAAAGCGTCGCCTCGCGGGAAAGCATCGCGTCGCGGCTCCCCTCCCCGGAGGGGCCGGGGGTGGGTTTACTGATATGCTACGAGTTACACCGGGATCACTGCAAAGTCTTTTCTGGCGCTTGCCCTTATGCAGGTTGCGCTTATGCAGCTACTCTCTTACTGTGATCTCCATCAGGATGGTGCGGTCAACGATTCCCATCAAGGGGTGCGGTAAACCTTGGATAACGCTTCTGCCTGGCAGTAAACCCACCCCCGGCCCCTCCGGGGAGGGGAGCCGCGATGCGACCCCTTCCCGCGATGCAGTCTTTTCGCTGCGCAAAGAAATACGCGTACGCCTTGCGGTCTTTGCGTCTCCCTGGCGATCCTTGCGGTTCAGTTCTCCTCGCTTCTCACTCCTCTTTCTCCGTGTAACTCCGTGCCCTCCGTGTCACCGTAGTAAATTTTGCTCCCCACCACAGCTGCTCAGGGGTTCTTCACCGTGAATTCGACCCGCCGGTTGCGGGCCCGGTCGGCCTCGGTGGCGTTGCCCGCCAGGGGTTGGGTGCCCCCGTAGCCCCGGGTTTCGATGCGGCCCTCGGCAATCCCGTTGCGGCTCAGGTAGTTGGCAACCACCCGGGCCCGGTGCTCGGAGAGGGCCTGGTTGAGGCGGGGGTCGCCCACGTTTTCGGTATGGCCGGCCACCAGGATGCGCATGGCAGGGTATTTTTTCAGGGTGTTGACCAGCTTGTCGAGTTCGGCGTACGACCCGGGCAGCAGCACGTACTTGCTCTGCTCGAAGAGCACGCGGTCGAGCACCACGGGCTTGCCCGCTTCGAGGCGTTCGAACACGGCGGGCTCCCGGGGGGCGGACGGCTCTTTCCGGTTGCCGGCGGCGGTTACGGGAGGTACCACCGTACGGGCGGCCGGTGCCGCTACGGCTTTGGGGGCCACCGGTTCGCGGCGGGCCACGGCCGGCTTTGCGGGCGACGGCTTCGGGTCTTTTTTGGCAACCGGCGGGGGCGCCGGCTTGACGGCGGGCTTCTCGGGCGGCCCCGACAGGAACTCGGACGGCACCAGTTCCCGCTTGCGCTGGGTGATCAGCCCGAAGAAGTGCTCGGTCTCGGTCTGCGGTGACTCCCAGTAGAGCTTGATGACGCCCGGCCCCAGGTAGTTGAAGTATTCGATCTTGAGGTCGTAGTACTGCCCCTTCTTCAGGTGGACCTCGGCGGTAAAGGTCACCGGCTTTACCCGGAGCGTGATGGAGTTGTTCGATATTTTGTACCACTGGTCAATGAGCAGTTTGCCGGCCAGCCAGAGCCGGGCCCCGTCGTCCACCTTCAGGCAGAGCCGGAACATGCCGTCCACCGGCGCCCGGAGCCGGCCGGTCCAGCGGGCCGAAAACTCCAGCCCTTCCAGGCCCTGCGCGTAGATTGGGTGCGCCCACTGGTAGTTTACCTGGTCCTCCACCCGCACGTGTTCAATGTAGTTGAAGTTGATGCCCCGGTAAAATTCCACGTGCAGGCCGGTTGCCCTGGGCTCATCCCCGCCCCCCAGCGGTGCGGCAACGGATGAAAAGGCAACCGCCAGGCACATTCCCGCCAGCAGCAGTCGCGCGGTTGCCCGCTGGAAAAACGGTAAAAATACATTCATATCGGTGAAGGCGGTTTGTCGTTCAATCCACTACCTGGGCTTGTTTGGTCAGCAAGGTAATGAGCTTTTCGTACCTGGGCCGGGTCTCGTCGGGGGCCAGGAAGGGGTTGCCGCTGAGGATCACGCGCCGCAGCCCGGGCAGCGAGGCCAGTTCGTCGGGCAGGTGGCCGATGTGGTTGTAGCTGATGTCGAGGTCTTCGAGTTGCCGGAGGGAAGCCACCGAAGCGGGCACCGCGTCGAACCAGTTGTAGCCCATGTCCAGCACGGTCAGCCCTTGCAGGTTTGCCGTGCTTTCGGGCAGGCGGTACAGTTGGTTGTGGTGACAGTACAACGCCCGCAGGCCCGTCAGTTGCCCCAGCCCGGCCGGCAACTGGTCGAGCCGGTTGTAGGCCACGGCCAGCACCGACAGGTTGCGCAGCGCCGTCACCGATTCGGGCAGGGAGGTCAGGTCATTGCGGTACAGGTCGAGGGTGGTCAGGTGGTGCAGGCGGCCGATCTCGTCGGGCAGGGCCGTGAGCTTGTTGTTGTAGAGGTTGATTTCCCGCAGGTTCCGCCACCGCTTCACCTGGCTTCCCGGCAGGCGGGTCAGCTTGTTGTTGCCGATCACCAGCTGGGTCAGCGACTTGTTGCGGGCAATGCCGCGGGGCAGCGCGGCCAGTTGGTTGTACTGGAGGTTAAGGATTTGCAGGTGCCGGTTGCGCCGGAACTTCACGCGGCGCGGGTCGAGGCGGTTGCCCGACAGGCTCAGCACGCGCAGGTGCTTCAGCCGGCTCACGCGGCCGGGCAGCCGGGTGATCTGGTTGTTGCTCAGGATCAGTTTCTGGAGGTTGGGAAACCGGAACACCTCCGCGGGCACCTCTGTGAGTTGCTGGCCCGTCAGGTCCACTTCCTTCACCGTGTCGGGGCGGGTGGTGGCCCGGGCTTCGGCCAGCGTGGTAATGCTGCCCGGTTCGGGCGTGCCGCCGAAGGTCGCCCCGAGCATCATGGGCTGCTGGGCCGTGGCCGATGACCACACCAATGACAATAAAATGGCAATGCAGGCAATGGGAATTCGCATACGGGTGAATTTTTTGGTCCGCGGGAATAACAGTAATCTAACTATTTTTTCAGGCAGCACCGAGCCGCCGCCGCATTTTTGTGAACGGCCGCGTTAAAAACATATTCCGCTACATTTGGGTTTCGGAGTGACGGAGTTAGAGCGTTAAGGAGTTTAAGAGTTAAGGAACGAACACCTTTATTCTCAAACTCCTTAACGCTCTAATTCTCAAACGCTCTCACTCCACCACTTCCCTATGGCGAATCCGCAAACGCAAAAGCGCATCTTCCAGGTGGTTTCCATCCTGTTCGTGCTGCTGATGATCTACTTTACCTACGACATGCTTTCGCGCACCACCCGGCCGGGCCGCAAAGGGCAACTCAAGGACCGCATCGAGCGGCGGCTGGAAAGCGACTCGACCCGGACCGATTCGGCGGACGGCTAGGCCGCCCCCGTTGCCCCTCTCCTCCCGTTTTCATTGCACCCCCGTTTCCCCTCCTCCGCATGGCAAGAACCTTTCTGACGGCCGAATGGCGCAAGCTGGTCATGGCAAACTACGCCGTGGACCCGGCCCTGCTCCGGCCCTACCTCCCCGCCTACACCGAACTCGATACGTGGAACGGCACCTGCTACGTCAGCCTGGTCGGCTTCCTGTTCCTGCGGACCAAAGTGCTGGGCATCGGCTTTCCCGGGCACGGCAAATTCGAGGAGTTCAACCTGCGCTTCTACGTGCGCCACCACGACGGGGCCGAATGGAAGCGGGGCGTGGTGTTCCTCAAGGAGATCGTGCCCAAGCCCCTCATTACGCTGGTCGCCAACGGGTTGTACAAGGAGCATTACGAGACCCGGCCCATGCGGCACCGGTGGGAAACGCCCGGCGACGGCACCCAGCGCGTGGAGTACGCCTGGCGGGTGGGAGATGCGTGGGACCACATCCGGGTAACGGCCGACGCCCTGGGCCGGCCCCTGGCGGCGGGCAGCGAGGCCGAATACATCACCGAACACTTCTGGGGCTACACCCGGCTCGGCGACCGCGTTACTTCCGAGTACGAAGTGGCGCACCCGCGCTGGGACATTCACCCGGTGCGGGATTTTGACATCCGGTGCAGCGCGGCCACGCTTTACGGCCCGGCCTTTGCCCAGCCCCTCGCGGCGCCCCCGGTGTCGGTATTCCTGGCGGAAGGCTCTCCGGTCATGGTGAAAATGGGGAAACAAATCCGGGCGGCACGCGTGAGTACACCGTAGCTTTTTTACCCTAACTTTACCGCAAAAAAACACTCATTTCATGCAACACATTCGTCAATTACAACTGGCCCTGACGATCCTGCTTTCCGCCCTGGTGCTGCTCATCGCGGCCGGTGGCGCCCTGTTCTACACTTCCAGTAAGTCAACCGCGGTCGTAACCACTCCCAAACTGGCCAAGAATGGAACAGAACCGCAGCCCGAAACGGCGCCACCCGTTGCCACCCTTACCGCCGCTGCCGAGCAGGGCAAAACCATTTTCAACGCCAACTGCGTGGTGTGCCACGCGCTGAGCGACGAGAAGGTGATTGGCCCCGGCCTCAAAGACGTGACCAAGCGCCGCCCCGAAGCCTGGCTCATTCCCTGGATTCGCAACTCGCAGAAAGTGATCGAGAGCGGCGACAAGTACGCCGTGGACCTCTACAACGCCTACAACAAAATCCAAATGCCCCCCTACGCCTTCTCCGACGACGAGATCAAATCCGTGCTGGCGTACATCGAGGCAGCGGGAAAATAGTACACTGATCGGTTATGATGATTATGATTAGGACTGATTTAAAAGAAAGTCCAATAAAATCATAACAGATCATAACCATCATAACCGATCAGGGTACGATTGGCGTTTATCATTTCGCTCAAAACAGAAGACGACCGCCGCTTCAGAAGCCGCAGTCGTCTTTTTTCTTTTGGTACCGGAATCAATAACTTTCACCTGCTTCTCGCTCCTCACTCCTCGCTTCTCACTTCTTTACGAAAACAGTCCTTCGATGGAAAGGTACCGTTCGCCGGTGTCGTAGCAGAAGGTGAGTACGCGGGCCCCGTCCTTGATGTCGGGCAGTTTCTTGGCGACGGCCGCCAGCGAGGCTCCCGAGGAGATGCCGATGAAGATGCCTTCTTCCCTGGCGGCGCGCACGGCGTAGCTGAACGCCTCTTCCTTCGACACCTGGATGACGCCGTCGAGGCGGTCTTTGTGCAGGTTGCGCGGAATGAAACCCGCCCCGATGCCCTGGATGGGGTGCGGGCTGGGCTGTCCGCCGCTGATAACCGGCGAGAGGGCCGGCTCCACGGCGAAGGATTTCATCTGGGGAAATTTCTCTTTGAGCACCATGTCGCAGGCCGTGATGTGGCCGCCCGTGCCCACGCCGGTGATCATGTAGTCGAGCCCTTCGGGAAAGTCGCGGAGGATTTCCTGGGCCGTGGTATCGCGGTGAATGGTGATGTTGGCCTCGTTGTCGAACTGGCTGGGCATCCAGGCTTTGGGGTTGGTATCCACCATTTCCTGCGCCCGTTCGATGGCCCCTTTCATCCCTTTTTCGCGCGGCGTGAGTTCAAACGTAGCCCCGTAGGCCGACATGAGCCGCCGCCGCTCGATGGACATGGACTCGGGCATCACCAACACCAGTTTGTAGCCCTTCACGGCCGCCACCATTGCCAGCCCGACGCCTGTATTGCCCGAAGTAGGCTCCACGATCATGCTGTCGGGCTTGAGGATGCCCCGCCGCTCGGCGTCTTCGATCATGGACATCGCGATGCGGTCCTTGATGCTGCCGCCCGGGTTGGCTCTTTCCATTTTCATCCATACCTCCACCTTCCGGTGGGCAAACAGGCGGTTGATCCGGATGTGGGGCGTGTTGCCGATGGTTTGCAGAATATTGTTGACTTTCATATAGAATTAGTAGAGAATTTGAAAATGGAAAATGGAAAATGGAAAATGGAAAATGGAAAATGGAAAATTACAAAGGAATAACTTTTCCAGTAGCCGGTACCGCACACTTTATTCCAAATACCTATACACCAATCGATTACGCATTTTCAATTTCCAATTGTCCATTTTCAATTTAAATATAGTATTCCAGGTATTCTTCGCGCTGGCGGCTGCTGCTCACCTTGATCTGGCTTTTGTGGTACACTTTGGAATACGGCTGCACGGTTTCGGTGAGCCACACGTTGCCGCCGATGATGCTGTGGTGGCCCACCACCACGTTGCCGCCCAGGATGGTCGCCCCGGCGTAGATCACCACGTGGTCTTCGATGGTGGGGTGGCGCTTGGTGTTGGCCAGGCCCTTCTCCACGCTGACCGCCCCGAGGGTAACGCCCTGGTAGAGCTTCACGTGGTTGCCGATCACGGTGGTTTGCCCGATCACGATGCCGGTGCCGTGGTCAATGCAGAAGTACTGGCCGATGGTGGCGCCGGGGTGAATGTCAATGCCGGTTTGCTGGTGGGCGTACTCGGTGAGCATCCGCGGCACCAGCGGAATGCCCAGGCCGCAGAGCTGGTGGGCCAGGCGGAAGATGCAGATGGCGTAAAAGCCCGGGTAGGTGAGCATCACCTCGTCTTCGTCGGAGGCGGCGGGGTCTTCGATCACAATCGCCTGAGCATCCTTGCAGAGCGTTTCGTAAATGGCGGGCAGTTGTTCGAAGAAACGGTCGGCGAGCACGGCGGGCGGGGCCGGCAGTTCATCCTTCAGCGGGTGCAGCACCTTGCGCAGGTCCTTGTTGAGTTGGAAGAGCTGGGCGCTGATGGCGTCTTCGGAAGGAAACGTTTGTTCGTCGGCAAAGTGCGGGAAGAGGACTTCGAGCACCCGGTCGGCGAAGCGGTACACGGCCGGCTTCTGCGGCAGGTTGCCGTGCGAAGCGTGCGACTGGAACAGGCGGGCAATAAAGGTTGGCTCGGACATACAGACGGGAGATATGAGACGTGGGATCAGGAGAAGCGCGAGGAAACAATATAGGCATTTCCGGTTGGAAGTACGAAGACGTGAGACTGGCGACAACGGTCTCGTGTCTCACGTCTAAGGTCTATCTAGTCGGCGGCGCCCAGCACCCGGTACATGGTCTGGCACTTGAGTTCGGTTTCGCGCCACTCCTTTTCGGGCACCGAACTGGCCGTAATGCCCGCGCCGGCGTACAGGATGGCGCCCCCTTCGAGCAGTTGCGTACACCGCAGGTTCACGTACAGGTGGGTCTCTTCGCCGATGTTCGCCGGCCCGAGGAAGCCGCTGTAAAAGGCCCGGTCGTACCCTTCGTGCTCCCGGATGAATTGCAGGGCGGCCTCTTTGGGCATTCCGCACACGGCCGACGTGGGGTGCAGCAGGCGCAGCATCACCGTGCCCAGTTGCGGAAAACCCGTGGCCTGCGTATCCACCCGGAAGTCGGTGCGCAGGTGCAGCAGGTTGCCGGCCACCACGGTTTTGGGGCCGTCTTCTTCGAATTCGCGCAGGCGGATTTGCTTGAAGCAGTTGATGATGTAACGGCTCACAAGCGCCTGTTCTTCAATCTCTTTCTGCGTCCAGGCCACCTGCGACAACGGCACTTCGGGGCGGTAAGCCTGCGTGCCGGCCAGGGCCACCGTGCGAAACACCCGGTGCTTGTCCACGCTGATGAGGATTTCGGGCGAAGCCCCCATCCAGGTACCTTTGCCGGGCACGCTCACCAGCGACACGAAGGCCTGGGGGTAGTAGCGGCACAGGCGCAGGTAAGTGCGTACGCGGTCGAGGCCGGGCGGCAGGGCAATCCGCTTTTGCCGCGAGAGGACCACCTTCTGGAAGCGGCCCCGGTCAATGGCCCGCACGGCTTCGGCCACCGACGCCCTGAAGCGCCGCTCCTCTTCCCCGTCGCGTACGTACCCGCCGGTGCCGGAAAGCACCTCTTCCGCAACCGGCTGGCTATCAACGCTGTATTCCTCCACGAGTGTTTCAAAACGGGACTGCACGCCGCCTAGTTCGGCCGGTACCGGGCGGACGTCTTCCTCCCAACCCCCGGGACGGAAAATATAGTGCAAATGGGCTTTCAGGAACAGGGCGTTTTCGCCGGGCGGCCCCTCGAACGGACAAAAGGCGAAACCCCGGGACAATTCTTCCAGGTCGAGGGGCGTCTGGGTGGGAGTGCCCGACAGGTCCACCAGCACGTGAACCGTTTCGGTGCGGGGCAGGCGCCAGACGGCTACCGGCAACCCCAGCGCCCGGGCGGCCCGCCAGAGGCTGCCCTGCAACGTCGCCGGGGAATGAATATGCGCGTGAATGGTAAGCACAGGCAGTAGGGATAATGGTACACTGATCGGTTATGATGATTACGATTTATTATGATTAGATGAAAAAGTGATTGAGTAAGTTAGTTCGTAGAGCCACTTTGTCATCTAGTCTTGCAATCCTCCAATCCCCCATTCATTTAATCATAATAAATCGTAATCATCATAACCGATCAGTATACCATCATTTGAACCAAAAATAGTGCCTTAAAGTTTGCGGTCGAGCACGGCCATGGTGAGGCGGCTGATGCACACGAGTTTGCCGGCCTCGTCGGTGATGCGGATTTCCCATACCTGCGTGGAGCGGCCCAGGTGCAGCGGCGAGGCTTTGCCGTGCACGAAGCCCTCCGACACCCCGCGGATGTGGTTGGCGTTGATGTCGAGCCCCACGCAGTACTGCTTGTCGGCGTCAATGGTGCAGTAGGCGGCGATGCTGCCCAGCGTTTCGGCCAGGGCCACCGAAGCCCCGCCGTGCAGCAGGCCCATCGGTTGGCGGGTCCGTTCGTCCACGGGCATCCGGGCGCACACGTAGTCGGTGCCTACTTCGGTGAATTCGATGCCCAGGAAGCCGACCATGTTGCCTTGGTTCATCTGGTTGAGCTGGTGGAGGGTAATGCCGGGTTTTAGCGCCATGACTTGGGAGGATAAGCGGAATTAGCGGAGAATCACGTATTTTTGCGCCGCTTTCGGGCGCACCAACAACCTACCGCAATTATCTTGAAAACCAAAGAAATTTACCTGATCCGCCACGGACAAACCCAGTACAACCTGCTGGGCATCGTGCAGGGCGGCGGCGTGGATACCGACCTCAACGACCGGGGCCGCCAACAGGCGGAGGCGTTTTTCCGGGCGTACGGGCACATTGCTTTCGACAAAGTGTACACGTCCACGCTCAAGCGGGCCATCCAGTCGGTGCAGGGCTTCATTGACCGGGGCCTGCCCTGGGAACGGCACGCCGGCCTCAACGAAATGAGCTGGGGCGTGCGGGAAGGCACCCGCATCACCCCCGAGGAGGACGCCTACTACTACGAAACCCTCCGCCGCTGGAACGAGGGGCAGCTTGACCTGCGGCTCGAAGGCGGCGAAAGCCCCCTCGACGTGGCGCGGCGCCAGCAGCCGGTACTTGACCTGATCCTGTCGCGGCCCGAGGAAGAGAAGGTACTCATCTGCATGCACGGCCGGGCCATGCGCATGTTCCTCTGCCTGATGCTTCACTACCCGCTGCACTGCATGGACGTGTTCGAACACCAGAACCTGTGCCTCTACCAACTCACCCACACCGGCACCCTCTTCACCGTCAACCGCTTCAACGACGTAGCTCACCTGGGGGAATTGGTCAGTGGGCAGTAGGCAATACGCAGTCGGCAATCGGCTGAACGCGGCATTGCCGACTGCGTATTGCCGACTGCGTATTGCCGACTGCGTATTGCCGACTGCGTATTGCCGACTGATTATTCCTTCCATCCCCGTATTCTCCCTCTGATGGATTTCCGGGGAGAGGTTTGGGGAAAAGGGGGTATCTTCGGAATAGTATTTACCTGTATTCGGCATTGGACGGGCGGAGACGCCCCTTTAATGTATTGATTTTGAACATGCTTGTCAATCTCGCTTCTTCCCCTACCATAACTGCCGGCAAGTCGCAGGCGGCGATCATGAGCAGAAAACAGTTGTACTGGACGTGCCAGGTGGTGGGCTGGACGGCCTACATGATTTCCGACATATGGCGGTACAGTGCGTTTTACGGGTACAACCACGGTCTGATCATCAACTCCTCGATTGTGATCCTGTTCGGGATCTTCATCACCCACGTGTACCGGCTCCTCCTCAAGAAACTCTCCTGGCTCGACCTGCCGCTGGGCGAACTCCTCCCGCGGATTTTTCTCTCGGTGACCGTCATGGGCATCATCATGGTGCTGGTCAACCTGCCCGTGGACTACCTGACCATTCCCCGGTTCCGCGAACAGGTACTGGAGAAGGGCGGCATCCCGGTGAATTTCGTGCTCATGGGGCTGCTCAGCTGGTGCAAGCACATCCTGATGTGGTCGTTGCTCTACCACGTGTTCCAGTACTTCGAACGGTCCAAGAACAACGAGGTGGAACGCCTCAAGCTGGAAGCCTCCGTGAAGGATTTTGAAGCGAAGATGCTCCGGGCGCAGCTCAACCCGCACTTCATGTTCAACTCGCTCAACAGCATCCGGGCCCTGGTGCTCGAAAACCCCGAGAAGGCCCAGGTGTCGGTGACCCGGCTCTCGAACCTGCTGCGCAACTGCCTGGTGGCCGACCGCCAGCGGACCGTTACGCTGAGCGAAGAACTCAAAACCGTGCAGGACTACCTTTCCCTCGAAAAGATCCGCTACGAAGACCGCCTGAATGTGCAGACGCACGTAACCCCCGACTCCCTCAGCGTGCAGATTCCCCCCATGATGGTGCAGACGCTGGTGGAAAACGCCGTCAAGCACGGCATCTCCAAACCCCTCAAGGGCGGCTTTATCTCCATCGAAGCCGGGCGCGAAGGCAACTTCCTCAACCTGGCCATCCGCAACACCGGCGTACTCGGCAACACCGACTCGGGCGGCTTCGGCCTGCTCAACACGGCCCAGCGCCTGAGCCTCATCTACGGTTCAGCGGCCTCCTTCCGCATCAGCCAGGAATCGCCCGAAGTGGTACGGGCCGAGGTAAAACTGCCCGTGCTGTAGCCCCCGGCCCTTGCACAATCCGGTTATTCCTTTATTTTTATGTCGGCAACTGCCCCCGGCCGGTTCCTCCCATCACTTTACCTAACGCACTTTCTGCACTGCACCCATGAAGACCCTGATTGTTGACGACGAACGACTGGCCCGGAACGAATTGCGGCGCTTGCTCGAAGCTTTTCCCCGCATCGAAATCGTGGGTGAGGCCGCCAACTCGGAAGAAGCCCTCGAAAAAATTGACCAGCTCGGTCCCGAACTGCTGTTCCTCGACATCCAGATGCCGGGCAAGAACGGCTTCGAACTGCTTTCTTCCATCGAAGGCAACGTGCCCGACGTGATCTTTACCACGGCCTACGACGAGTACGCCCTCAAAGCCTTCGAGTTCAACGCCCTCGACTACCTGCTCAAGCCCATTGAGCCCGCCCGGCTGGCCGAAGCCATCGGCAAGGTGGAAGACTACCAGCAGCACGAGATCAAGCGCAAGGAGAACGTCAAGCTGCTCACCACCGAAGACCAGGTGTTCGTGAAGGACGGCGAAAAGTGCTGGTTCGTGAAGTTGGGCAAGATTCGCCTGTTCGAATCGATGGGCAACTACGTGCGCCTCCACTTCGACGACCAGAAGCCGCTGATCCTCAAATCACTCAACGCCCTCGACGAAAAGCTCGACCCGCACGCCTTTTTCCGGGCCAACCGCAAGCACATCATCAACCTCCAGTGGATCGAAAAGATCGAACCCTGGTTCAGCGGCGGCCTGCAAGTGACGCTCAAGGGCGGCGAAAAGATCGAAATCTCCCGCCGCCAGGCGATTCGCTTCAAGGAGATGATGAGCTTGTAAGGAGTCGTAAGTCCAGAGTCGTAAGTAGGGTGACCAGTGCCGAAGTTCACTGCCAAAAGCAGGGATGCCGGCAATGGAAGTACCGAAGTGGGTTGTTCAAACAAAACGCCAGATGGAGAAGAAAGTCAATTTACATATCGAAAAACTACCGGAAGGATACTACCTGGCTACTTCCGACAATTTGCAAGGATTAGTAGCCCAGGGCCGTACCATTACCCAAACGTTGGAGATTGCCCGGGACGTTGCAAAGAAGTTGTTGGAAGCGCAACAGCAGTAAGGCTTTTGCCGCTTCCCAATAACTTACTGCACTGGACATACTGCATCTCAAAGAAAGTTCCCATAAATTTCACCGACTTCGCTCCTCCCCGCCGTCATCCTGCCTCTTCTGCTCATGGACGCCGTTTTCAAAAAGCTCAACTACAAGGGGCAACCGGTCGTGGTTTGCCTGAATGCGCCGGCCTCGTTCGATGGTAGGTTGCAAAGCATTGCCGGCGAAGCACAGGTAGTTACTGAGTTGGAGGCGGCGCCGGAAATTGAGTTCCTGGTTGCCTTCGTGACCCGGCAGGAAGAAATTGACCGGCTGGTGCCGCAGGCCGCCCCCAGGCTGAAAGGTGACGCCGTGCTGTGGTTCTGTTACCCCAAGGGCACTTCCAAACGCTACGCCTGCAACTTCAACCGCGACACCGGCTGGGGTGTGCTGGGTCCCCACGGCCTGGAAGGCGTGCGGCAGGTCGCCATTGACGAAGACTGGACGGCCCTGCGGTTCCGCAAAGTGGATTACATCAAGACCATGACGCGCAAGTTCGGCGCCCTCTCGGAAGGCGGCAAGGCCAAAACCGGGCAAACGGCGGAGTGAGGAAACACGTATAGGCAGGAAAACAGTAACTGAGATGAATTACCAGGAAAGAATTACCGCCGATTACCAGGTGATGCTGGGAAAGCCCGTCATCAGGGGTACTCGCATTACGGTCGAACTCATTTTGAGAAAACTGTCCCAGGGCGCAAACGTTCAGGACTTGCTTGCCATGTATCCCCATCTCCAGGAAGCGGATGTGTTAGCGGCGCTTACGTACGCTTCGGAAGTGATTGCCAACGAAGAAGTAATTAACGTGGTACCGTGATACTTGCCGACGAGAACATTGACCGGAGTATTATTACGGCAATTAGAGGCATAGGACTTGAAGTGTATTCAATAGCGGAATCCGCTTCGGGCATTGAGGACTTCGAAGTCATTGAAATGTCCCGCAATCCACCCAGAATCATTCTTACCGAAGACAAGGACTTTGGAGAGTGGGTCTTTGCGCACCATGTCAAGGATGTAAGCGTGCTTTTCCTCCGGTATGATTTCAAAGATACCGCTCAGATTACCACTATCGTGCTCAATTTACTCCAAACCCGTCTGAGCGACCTTTCTGGTAAGTTCACTACGATAACGATAAGCAAAATCCGAATCAGAAGCTTACCGCAATAAGCGACTTTAAGCGTACAAAACAATTCAACATCAACCGCCCATTACTTCATTTGCGAGGGTATTACAAAGACCGTCAGTTGTTCGGCGTATCAGTGGATGAGTTAGAGGCGCTAATCAGGGACGAGCAGATTTATTTGTGGTCGTCCCTCCATTTTTTTGATCAACTTCCCATCCTCCCGGCGGCTCCCGGGGTTGTTCAATACTGAACATCACTTGTTCATTTTAGGACAGGGATACGCCTTAAACAACCGCCTAAACGGGCTATGCAGCCCCCTGCGGGCATCTTTACCCAAGTGGCTCACAGTTTGATGCGCAACAAAAAGCGTACAGTGCTCATGGCCTCGTCATTACTTTCCCTTCCGCAAGGAGCACGCAAGCCGGTGATTCCGCTGAATGGGTACCGGCAACAGGCAAAGCCTAACGCTCTACCTAGCCCCTCGCATCGTATGACCCTCTTCCGAAACTACCTTACCGTTGCCCTCCGGACGCTGGCCCGGCAAAAACTGTATTCGGCCATCAAGATCGGCGGGCTTGCGGCCGGCATTGCGGCTTGCCTGCTCATTTCCCTCTACATCCGGCACGAACTGGGCTACGACCGGCACTACCCCCACGGCGACCGGATATACCGCCTGCTGCACCGGAGCGCCCACCGGGGAGAAGCCGGGGTTGGGGTGCATTTTCCGGCTCCCCTGGCCCGGACGTTGCAGGCCGACTACCCGGCCCTGGAAAAAACGGGGCATTACAACGCCGTCTTTGAAACGAAGGACAACCAGGTCCGGCGGAGCGACCAACTCGGGAGTCTGCACGAGGAAGGGTTCGTGCACGCGAACCAGGAACTGCTCGACATCCTGGAACTGCCTTTCGTGGCGGGCAATCCGCGCCGGGCACTTGCCGAACCGGGCACGCTGGTCATCACCCAACGCAAAGCCGGGAAGTATTTTCCCGGGGAAGACCCCATCGGCAAGGTACTCGTCCTGAACAATGACCCGCAGCGGCAGTACCGGGTAACGGGCGTGGTCCGCGACTTTCCGGCTACTTCGCACCTCCAGTTCGATTTCCTGATGAGCCTGGCGGGCAAGGAGTTCTGGCCCGGCGAGCAGACCGACTGGCGGTCGAGCAACTACATCAACTACGTCCGGGTGCGTCCGGGCACCGACATTGCCCAACTCGAAAAGCAGCTTTCGGCGACGGTACACAAATACTTTATGCCCTACGCCGTGAAGGGCGGGGCCAATGCCGAGGAGATTGGCTGGCTGAAGAGCTTCCGGTTCGAATTGCAACCAGTAAGGGACATTTATTTGAACCGGGTGCAGGTGCGCGATGACTTGCCGCACGGCGACCTGCGGTACATCTGGTTGTTCGGCTCGGTTGCCGTGTTTATTCTGCTCATTGCGTCCATCAACTTCATCAATCTGTCCACGGCCCGCTCCGCCAACCGGGCCAAAGAAGTAGGCATCCGGAAAGTGATCGGCTCCCGGCGCGGCAGTTTGATCGGGCAGTTTTTAACCGAATCTTTGCTCTACAGTTTCTTTGCTTTCGCCGTGGGCGTGGTGATGGCCGGTCTGCTGTTGCCTCCTTTCAACGGGCTGGTTGGCAAATCGCTGGCCTTCCCCTGGCAAGCCTGGTGGCTGCTCCCCCTGCTGGCCGCCGGTGCCGGGGGCGTGGGCCTGCTGGCGGGAATTTACCCGGCCTTTTACCTGTCGGCTTTCCAGCCCATCCGGGTGCTCAAAGGCAACGTGAGCCGGGGCAGCAAAGCCGCCTCCGTCCGGAGTGTACTGGTCGTTTTCCAGTTCGCCGTTTCGGTCGTGCTCATCCTGGGCACGCTGGTCATCGGGCGGCAGATGGACTACATTCTCAACAAGAAACTAGGCTTCGAAAAGGAGCAGGTGCTGCTGCTGGAAGGAACGCACACCTTGCAGGAGAAGCTTGTCCCCTTCAGGGAGCAACTCCTGGGCCTGCACCAGGTCAGGCACGTAAGCATCAGCGATTTTTTGCCCCTGGCCGGCCGCAAGCGCAACAATGGCCCCATGTGGACGAAAGGCATGGCTGACCCGGAAAAGATCAGCAGCCAGCACTGGAACGTGGACCACGATTACCTGAAAACGATGGGCCTGAAGCTGGTGCAGGGCCGGGACTTTTCCGCCCGGATGGCGACGGATTCGCAGGCCGTGATCATCAACGAGTCGCTGGCCCGGGCTTTGCAGTTGCAAAAACCGGTGGGGGCGCAGATTTTCAACGGGCGGGGCGGCTGGACGGTGATCGGCGTGGTGGAAGACTTTCACCTGGAATCCCTGAAAAAAAAGATCCAGCCCATGGGCTTGTTCCTGGGCCCCAGCCCCAATACGATCCTCTTGAAAGTACAAGCCACCGACATGACGGCTACCCTGCGGGCGGTAACGGGGGTCTGGAAACAATTTTCGCCCCACCAACCCATTCGGTACTCCTTCCTGGACCAGCAGTACGCCGCGATGTACGCCGACGTGGAGCGGACGGGACGCATTTTCAGCAGCTTTGCCTTGCTGGCCATTGTGGTCGCCTGCCTGGGCCTGTTTGCCCTCTCGGCTTTTATGGTCGAGCAGCGCAGCAAGGAGATCAGCATCCGCAAAGTGCTGGGCGCTTCGCTGGGGCACCTGGTCGGCTTGCTGACCTTCAATTTCATCAAGCTGGTGCTCATTGCCTTTACCCTGGCGACCCCGTTGGCGTGGTACCTGATGCGCGAATGGCTGAAAGATTTTGCGTACCGCATCCCCCTGGCGTGGGAATTGTTCGGACTGGCGGGTCTGTCGGCAGTAGCCGTGGCGTTGTTGACCATCAGCTACCAGTCCCTCAAAGCTGCCCTGGCCAACCCGGTGGATCACCTCAAATCCGAGTGATGCCCACGATCAGGAGCCGGTGGGACCACCGGGGGCGGTCTTTTTGGTGTAGGTTTACCCAATTATCATCCGGCGCGCAGTGATTTTACGCGCCGGATTTTTTTATTTGCGGCAGCCCATCCATTTTTGGACCACCCCGTAAAGAACCCCGACCCAAAACCCACTGATCCCGATGCCCTACACCTACGAATACCCCCGCCCCTCCCTCACCGTGGATTGCATCCTCTTCGGCTTCGATGAGGGCGACCTGAAGGTGCTGCTCATCCGGCGGGGCGGCGAACCCTTCAAAGGCTTGTGGGCGTTTCCCGGCGGCTTCCTTGACGTAGACACCGACCCGAGCATCGAAGTGGCCGCCAAGCGGGAACTCGAAGAAGAGACGGGCCTCACCAACGTGTTCATGGAGCAGCTCTACACCTTCGGCGACGTGGGCCGCGACCCCCGCGGACGGACCATTTCGGTGGCCTACTACGCCCTGCTCAAACTGGCCGACTACAAGGTGCAGGCCGGCTCCGACGCCAGCCACGCGCAGTGGTTCAACATTTCGGAGGTGCCCGAACTGGCCTTCGACCACGCCAAAATCCTGCAAACGGCCCTCGACCGGCTGAAGGGCAAGGTGCGTTACCAACCCATCGGCTTTGAACTGCTGCCCGAAAAATTTACGCTGTCGGAGTTGCAACACCTCTACGAAGTGGTGCTGGGCACCGACCTCGACAAACGCAACTTCCGCAAGAAGATCCAGAAAATGAACCTGCTGGTGGAACTCGAAGAATGGCAGGCCGGCGTGCCCCACCGCGCCGCCCGGCTCTACCGCTTCGACCGGCAACGCTACGAAGAACTCAAATCACACGGCTTCAACTTCGAAGTGTAACCGTCCCGCTGCCGCCCCCAAAAACAGTAACCGGAGCAGTTGCCAATACCTGATTCGGGTACTGTCAATTGCTCCGGTCTTATTTGTAAAGTGATGCCTGCCTGATCTTACGCGGCTTGCTCACCGGCGAGGATCTCCTGCGTTACGTCGTGTCCCCCCGAAAGATTCCGGTACAACGAGCCAACCGAGTAGATCGGCCCCCAGGGAATGCCCCACCAACCCATCAACAAGGTGAGCACCGTGTACGGCAGCCCCTTGACCCAGGCTTGTTCGCCGGGCCGCACGAAGTAGATGTCACTGGCGTTTCTGAACGTCATTACGACGATGGAAATGGTGTACTGGTAGACTACAAATTTGCCGCCCGACTCCACTTCGCGTTGCAGTTGTTGCGCAGTCAATCCTTCGATGTTCTTGATTTTCATAAAATGAGGGAAATAAATGTACCCTTTTGATACACGGCCCCGGGCCGGAGTAACAAGCGATGTGGCAGCAAGCCAGTTTTTCAGTGATATTAAACCACCCGTAGCACACCCACCGGACGCCTTTGCTTCTCACGCGTTGCTTGAACAGGGGGTAGTCAACCCTCTGCTACCCAACGTAGCAACCCAAATCACTTCAACCTTTGCTTAATCAAAGCCTTCCAACCCTCTGTTTGCCGTGACATTTGGCAACGCGTAGTGGATACCCAATAGGCCCTCTCCCCTACCCCGGTGGCCTTCTGCCCGCCTGCTGCCCTTCGCCCGCAACTGCCGCACCGGCGTGGCAATTCCCATTCCATTTTTACCTATTTTGGGAAATATCTGCCTAACTCCCCGCGTAACCCCCATGCGAAAAACTACCCTCTGGTTGCTGCCTCTGTTCCTCTGCCCGCTGTTGCCGGGCGTTGCGCAGGAATTTCGTCCGCCGGCCGTACCCCTCGTCACCATTGACCCGTACACCAGCGTCTGGTCCTTCGCCGACCAACTCCACGCCGACCCCACCCGGCACTGGACCGGGCGGCCCCAACAGATGACCGGCCTCATCCGGGTAGACGGCAAGACCTACCAGTTCATGGGCAAAACCCCGCCGCCCGTGAACGTGCTGGCGCCCACCGTCGAAAAGACCGCCTACGCCTCCCGCTACACCACCCAGGCCCCGGCCGCCCAGTGGATGCAGCCCGCCTTTGCCGACGCCGCCTGGCAGACCGGCGCCGGCGACTACGGCAGCCAGTCCGACAACAAGACCCGTTGGGAAACGCCCGAAATCTGGGTGCGGCGCGAATTCGAAGTAAAGGACCCCTCCGTGAACAACCTGCTCCTGCAAGTACGGCACGACGACGACGTGAACGTGTACCTCAACGGCGTACCCGTGTACAGCTGCGCCCCCTGCGTGTCGTCGCCCTACCGAACGATCCCGGTGCCGGCCGCCGCCCGGCAAACGCTGAAAAAGGGCCGGAACGTGCTGGCCCTGCACTGCAAAAACACCGGCGGTCCCGGCTTCGTGGACGCCGGCCTCGTTGACGAAGGCAAGGAGACGACCGTGCCCACCGCCACCCAGGAATCGGTGCGGGTGACGGCTACGGGCAGCGCCTACACCTTTGCGGCGGGCGGCGCGCGGCTCACGGCCACGTTCACCTCGCCCCTGCTCATGGACAACCTGGAGACGTTTTCCCGCCCCGTAGCCTACCTGACCTTCGACACGCAGTCGGGCGACGGCAAACCCCACGACGTGCAGGTGTACTTCGGCGCTACCCCCGAGTGGGCCGTGCATTCCCACTTCCAGCCCGTGACCTGGAGCCGCGGCGAGGCCGGCGACGTGCAGTGGCTGCGCACCGGCACCGAAAGCCAGCCGGTCCTCGTGCGCCGCGGCGACGACGTGCGCATTGACTGGGGTTACTTCTACCTGGCCGCCCCAAAGGCCGGCGGCGGGCAGATGGTCGTTGCCGAGGCAAGCGCCGCCCGCAGGCAATTCTCCCAAACCGGCAAGCTGAGCGGCCCCGACGACCGGCGGATGCCCCGCCCGGCCAACGAACAGATGGTGGAACTGGCTACCGTGCTCACCCCGGGCCGGGTCGGGCCAAACGTCGTTTCCCAGCACCTGCTCATCGGCTACGACGACCTTTCGTCGGTGCAGTACTTCGGGCAGACCCTGCCGGCGTGGTGGCGCAAAGACGGCAAGGCGACGATGAACGACGCGTTGCAGTCGGCCGAAAAAGACTACGCGGCCCTGCTCCAAACGTGCCGGCAGTTCGACGAAGCGTTGCAGGCGGAAGCCCGGCAGGCCGGCGGCGCCGAGTACGCCCAGCTTTGTGCCCTGGCGTACCGGCAGGCCATTGCGGCGCACAAGCTGGTGGCCGGCCCGGGCGGCGTGCCGCTGTTCTTTTCGAAGGAAAACTTCAGCAACGGCTCCATCGGCACGGTGGACGTAACCTACCCGTCGGCGCCGCTGTTCCTGCGCTACAACCCGGTGCTGCTGCGCGGGATGCTCGAACCCATCTTCTACTACAGCGAAAGCGGCAAGTGGACCAAGCCCTTCGCGGCGCACGACGTGGGCACCTACCCGCAGGCCAACGGCCAGACGTATTCGGAAGACATGCCCGTGGAGGAGAGCGGCAACATGCTCATCCTCACGGCCGCGGTGGTGCAGGCCGAGGGCAAGCCCGACTACGCCCGCCAGCACTGGCCGACGCTCACCACCTGGGCCGGCTACCTGGAAAAAGAAGGCTTCGACCCGGCCAACCAGCTCAGCACCGACGACTTTGCCGGGCACCTGGCCCGCAACGCCAACCTCTCGGTAAAGGCCATCCTGGGGCTGGCCTGCTACGGCAAGCTGGCCGGGCAGTTGGGCGACGCCCAGACCGCCACCAAGTACCAGACCCTGGCCCGCGACATGGCCCGGCGCTGGATGCAACTGGCCGGCGACGGCGACCACTACAGCCTTACCTTCGAAGGCAAGGGCACCTGGAGCCAGAAGTACAACCTGGTGTGGGACAAACTCCTCAAGCTGGACGTCTTCCCGCCGGAGGTGGCCCGCCAGGAAATCGCCTACTACCTCACCAAACAGCAGCCCTACGGCCTGCCCCTCGACAGCCGTAAAACTTACACCAAGTCGGATTGGATCATCTGGACGGCCACCATTGCCGACAGTCCCGGGGACTTCCGGAAGCTGGTGCTGCCGGTGTACCGCTACGTCAACGAAACGCCCAGCCGCATTCCCGTCAGCGACTGGCACGAAACCACCGACGGCAAGGCGGTCGGCTTCCGGGCCCGTTCGGTGGTGGGCGGGTATTTCATCAAAATGCTCGAAAAGAAATGGCAAAAGGGCAACTAACCGCGGCGGCAGCCGGCCTGTAGCAACAAACTGAGCCGCAAAGGGCGCAAAAGAGACGCAAGGAACGCAAAGGGAACGCGTACTTCTTTGCGCCCTTTGCGTTCCCCCTTGCGATCTTTGCGGTTAAGTTCTCTTTGTGGCTACAAGTCCAGGTCGGAACTGCGGACGAACTGCACGTCCTGGCGGCGGGCCCGGGCGTAGATGGGGTCGCCGAGGTGGCCGAGGCCGGTTACGTCGGAGGCCGCGTCTTCGATCACGATCATTTTGGCGGCCAGTTGGGGCGCAAAGTCCAGCGCCTGCCGGAGGCTGGTGGCGACGCAGTGCGACTTGGCTTCCCCGGCCAGGTACACGCGGTCGTAGGCGGCCAGTTGGTCAATGAGGGGCTGGTTGAGTTGCGTTTCGGGCGCCCCGGGGATTGGGATTTGCGCCTTGAAGATGCCGAAGTGTTCCGTTTGCGGGTGCGTGCCTTTGATGACGGCCCGGTAATCGCGTCCCCGCCGCGTCCAGGTGCGCAATGCCGTGAGCAGCGTGTCGTCGAGGGCCGCGCCCCGGGAACCCCACAGGCAGTGCTCGGGCCAGATGAAGTGCCCGAATTCGCCCTGCCGCTCCAGGCTTTCCACGTACGCCAGGGCTTTTTCGGGTTCGAAACGGGGCGTCCACCTGCGGTTGCGGATGTCTTCGGCCGTGATGGGCGTAAAAGGCGGCGGCACGTTGCCTTGGGCGTCCTGCCAGTAGGACGGGTGCGAAATGTCATTGACCGGGTGCGTATCGAGCGTCACGACGATGTGGTCAATGCGGTCGGCCTGCCCGGTGATGAGCCGGCTCAGCCGCTGCATGTCTTGGACCGCCCCCGGCACGAAAAGCGCCCCTTCCGGGTGGCAGAAGTCGTACTGGGCGTCAATAATCAGGAAAGCATTGCTGTAAGCCATAAGAAGAATGGTTGCTTGCCCGGCAAGTTAGTGTATTTATTACAATAAGCCAAAATAGGATGATCGGTGCCCAACGCATGCGTCCTGCGCGTAACAATTCGAACAAGAAGCATAAATTGCCGGAAAGAGTGGAGGGTGGGACGAGGAAGGCACGCGTAAATTGCAAACAAAATATACGCGTGTTCGAGTTAGCTCCCTCTAGCCGTCATTCCCGGAGGGAATCTTTGCAGTGTACGCATGGATTCACTCGTCACCTAAAAGATTCCCTCCGGGAATGACAGCGAGGGGAGGATGTGCCGTAATTCCCCTTTATTTGCTTCACAAATTCATTATTCATTCATTATGCATAAACCAGAACCCGGGGAATACGCGCAGAGCCCCTACGTAAGCAGGTACATTGAGCAGGTGGGTGAAGCACCCGTACTGGAAGTGCTGGCCCGGCAATTCACCGAGATGCAGCGCATTTTTGGGGCGTTGGACGAAGAGAAGAGCGGGTACCGGTACGCCGAGGGCAAGTGGACGCTCAAAGAGTTGCTCGGGCACATGGTGGACACCGAGCGGATCATGGCGTACCGGGTGCTGTGCATGGCACGGGGCGAAAAACAACCCCTGCCCGGCTTCGACGAAAACGCCTACGCCGAGCACGCCGCGTACGGCAGCCGCCCCTTCGCCGACGTGCTGGAGGAGTACCGGCTGGTGCGCGGGGCCAACCTGCTCCTCTTCCGCAGCTTTACTGAACCCATGCTCGGGCAGGTGGGCAACGCCAACGGCAACAACATTTCGGCCCGGGCCATGCTCTACGTGCTGACGGGCCACGAAGCGCATCACCTGGGCATCATCCGGGAGCGGTATTTGGCGGGATCAGGCAGTAAGCAATAAGCAGTAACCAGTATGCAATAGGCAATACGCGCACGTTGCCGACTGCTTACTACCGACTACTTATTGCTCACGCGGGATTGCTGCCGTTGGACCTTTGGGCAGTGAGTTCGGCCCAGGCCGCCTCGACTGAATCCACGTAGCGGACGTCGAATTTTTCGATCCGGAAGCCGGGGTTTTCCCGCTCAATGCGTTCGCGGCCGATCCGGACGCTTTCCCGGAACAGCGGGTCGGCGGGCAGGATTTTGCGGTACGTCCGCAGCCCTTTCGCGTGCATCTTCTCCTTCCACACCACGTGGTACCACTCCATGGAGGGCTGGTGAAAAATCCGCAGGGAACTTTTGTCAAAAATCATGACCTCCACCGGCTGGCGGTCGGCCAGTTGTTCAATCCCTTGCAGGAAAAGCAGGAAGTGTTCGTAGGGCAGGTACGTGGTCTGCACCTTCAGAATCACGGCGCGGTGCCCGGGGTCGTAGTACACTGCACCGTGCCGCTGCTCCACTACGGGTTGAAGCCGGTGCAAAAAAGCATTGTCAGACATAATCCATCTCCTCCGAAAATGAATAAGATACCGGGGATTGCCTCAAAGCAAGTAACTTATTGACACTCTTGCAACTGTCGCGGGAAATATCGTTATTTTTCTCCCTTCCCCGCGGTTTATACGGCCGGGGGCGAGTTGGGCAGGAAAATACTGAATTGCGTTCCTTCGTCGAGGGTGCTTTGCAGGCTGATCGTGCCGCCCAGGCGCTGCACGGTCTGCTTGACGATGTACAACCCCAGCCCCGAGCCTTCCGACCGTTCGGTGGCCCGGAAGAACATGCTGAAGATCCGGTCCACGTACGCCTGGTCAATGCCGATGCCGTTGTCCTGCACCTTCAGCCGCAGGGCGTTGGCGTCGGTGGCGATCGAAAACCAGATGTAGTTGTCGGGCCGCCGCAGGTTCATGTACTTGATGGCGTTGGAAATCAGGTTTTTGAAGATGATGCGCAGCCGGAAGGCATCATTGTAGAAGGGCACCTGGTTCACGATGTTGACCCGCCGCCTGAGCCGGTCAGCGCCCTCCATGTACTTGAGTTCGTCGAAACATTCGCCGATGATGGCGTCGAAGTCAATCACCGAAAGCTGCGCCTGCGTGTTGAGCATCCGGGAGTGGTCGAGCACCGACTGGATGAACCGGTCCGACTTGTCCACCCGCTTGTCAATCAGGTTGACGTAATGCCGGATGGTGGCCGGGTCGGACTCCTCGCGCACCAGCGACACCAGCCCTTTGATCGAGCAGAGCGGGGCCCGCAGGTCGTGCGACACCTTGTAGACGTAGTGGTCGAGTTCGTGGTTGCGGGTTTGCAGTTCCCGGAGCGTCTCGCGCAGTTTCTCCTCCGACTGCCGGTACAGCGTAATGTCCTGGGCAAAGCCGTAGCTCACCTTTTCGTCTTTGAGCATCACCGCGAACCAAGACAGCCAGCGGTACGAGCCGTCGTGGCCCCGGAACCGGTTTTCGAACCCAACCGAAGCGGCTCCACCGCGGAGTTGCCCCATCAGGGTGGCCCGGGAGGCTTGCAGGTCGTCGGGGTGCAGGTAGTTGAAAAGTTGTTTGCCTTCCAGTTGGGCGGGCCGCCAGCCCAGGGTATCCTGCCAGCGGCGGTTCACGCGCAGCATCCGGCCTTCGGCGTCCATCATCACCATCAGGTCGAGGGAATGGTTGAAAAAGTGATCCCTTTCGCGTTCGGCCTTTTTGCGGTCGGAGATGTCACGCGAGGAAGCGTGGATTTGCACCACCTGCCCGTTTTCGTCGAGCACCGGCTGGCTGAGCGTTTCGAGCCACACGTACCCGCCCTGCTTGTGCCGGAACCGGTACTGGATGAGAATGCTGGGCTGGCCGAGGGCCACGCGGCGGTCCAGTTCGGCGCGGACATTCTCCTGGCAGTCGGGGTGGTAAAAGCCGAAGGGGTCCTGCCCGGCGAGTTCTTCGGGGTCGTAGCCCAGCAGGCTCCGCACGGAGGGCGACACGTACAGAAAGGCGCCGTCGGGCCGGTGCAGCGTGATCAGGTCGCGGCTGCTCTCGGAGAGGACCCGGTACCGGGATTCGCTTTCGGCCAGTTTCCGGTTGGTGTCCAGCACGTACTGGAGCGTCTGGCGCAGTTCTTCCTCCCCGGCGTGCAGTTCCTCGTTGGTTTCGGCCGCCTCGCGCAGCAGGTCCAGCACCCGCAGGGTATTCTCCCGGCGCACCGCTTCGTTCCAGCGCACCGTGGCGTACAACGGGTTGCCCCCCTGCTGCCCCACCGGGAACCGGAACGTGCCCGGGGGTTCGACCACCCCGGCGCCGGGCGAGGCGTAATCCGTGGCGGCTTCCCGGGCGGGTTGCTCCAGCTGGCGGTACAGTTCCCCCACCGAGGCCGGCGCGGACGGGTCGTTGGTGCGGGCGGGCCGGCCGGCCGCGTCGGTCAGGTCCAGCACGGTCTGTTCGCCCAAAATGTGCCCCAACCGGGCGTACCACTGCAACTGGTCCCGTTCGGCCCGGAGCCGGTTATTTTCCTCAGTAAGCCGGGCCATTTCCCGTTGGTACGCTTCCTGGGTAGATGTATTCTCCATAGGCAATTGGCTTTGCGGCCCGGGGGCGCCACCGTTGACGGGATAAGGGTTAAAAATAAGGCAGTTACCGGCGAAAAGCACAATCTAAGGATAAGCGCCAAAGGGAAAAAGCAACGCCGTTAAAATATTGTCGCTATCATTGCCTGGAGGCAGCAGGCAGATACGGGACCTTGGGTCACGGTTTCCCGTCCTGGTATCTCCCGTCTGCCGGCCAATGCCTGAAGTCATCCGTCCAACCTCTCCCGTCTGTTCTACATGGTTCGCATTCAAGACGTTACTGCCGCCCTCGAAAGCTGGGCGCCGCCGGCCTACCAGGAAAGTTACGACAACGCCGGCCTCCTCGTGGGTGACCCGCCCACGCCGCTCACGGGCGTATTGGTCTGCCTCGACGCCACCGAGGCGGTGGTGGCCGAGGCGGTCCGGCGGGGCTGCAACCTCGTGGTGGCCCACCACCCCATTGTGTTCAAGGGGCTCAAAAAGATTAACACCGGCAGCTACGTGGGCCGCGCCGTGGTGAGCGCCGTGAAACACGACGTGGCCCTGTACGCCGCCCACACCAACCTCGACAACGTGCAGGGCGGCGTCAATTTCCACCTCGCCGCCCGCCTGGGCTTGGGGGGAGTACGCATCCTGGCGCCCAAAAAGCAGGTGCTGCAAAAGCTGGTGGCCTTCGTGCCTGCCGGGCACACGGCCGCCGTGCTCGACGCCCTCTACGCGGCGGGGGCCGGCCAGGTCGGCAACTACACCAACTGCTCGTTCCGTTCGCCGGGCACGGGCACCTTCAAGCCGGGCGCCGCGGCCAACCCCCACATCGGCGCGGCCGGCCGGCAGGAAGAAGTGGCCGAAGACCGCGTGGAGGTGATTTTCCCGGCCTACCGGTCGGGCAAAGTGCTGGCGGCCCTGCGCCGGGCGCACCCCTACGAAGAAGTGGCCTACTACCTGACGGCCCTCGAAAACGAAAACCAGGAGGTGGGCGCCGGCGCCGTGGGTACCCTGCCCGAACCGGTGCCCGAAATGCAGTTCTTAACCTTCCTCAAGGAGCGCATGGGCGCCGGCTGCGTGCGGTACACGCCGCTGCGGGGAAAAATGGTACAAAAGGTAGCCGTGTGCGGCGGCACGGGCAGTTTCCTGACGGGCGACGCCATCCGGGCGGGGGCCGACGTGTTCGTGACGGCCGACGTAAAATACCACGAATTCTTTGACGCCGACGACAAAATTGTGATCGCCGACATCGGTCATTACGAAAGCGAAGTTTCCACAAAAGAATTGATTCATACCCATTTGTCGGAAATATTCCCTAATATTGCAATCCATTTATCGGAAGTGGTTACCAATCCCATAAATTATCTCTGAACTCAATGGAAATTACCATCGCGCAAAAGCTCGAAGCCCTCTTAAAACTCCAACAAATTGATTCTAAACTGGATGAAATAAAAAAAGTCAGGGGCGACCTTCCGGAAGAAGTTAGAGATTTAGAAGACGAAATTGCCGGGTACGAAACCCGCATCAGTAAGTTCACCAAAGAGATTTCCACGCTCGAAGAAGAGATCAGCCGGAACAAGCAGGCCAAGAAGGATTCCGAAAAGCTGATCGCCAAGTACAAGGACCAGCAGATGAACGTGCGCAACAACCGCGAATACGACGCCATCAGCAAGGAAATTGAACTGCAAACGCTGGAAATGGAACTGGCCGACAAGAAGAGCAACGAGGCCAACACGAAGATCAGCCGCAAGAACGAAGAGATTGACGGCGTACGGTCGGTGATGGATGACCGCAAAAAGGACCTCCAGAACAAGAAGAACGAACTCGACCAGCTTACCAAGGAAAGCCAGAACGAGGAAGACGAACTCATTGGGGAACGCGACCAGGCTTCCACCCACATCGAAGACCGCCTGCTCAAGTCTTACAACAAGATCCGGAGCAACGCCATCAACGGGCTGGCCGTGGTCATGGTACGGCGCGGCGCCTGCGGGGGCTGCTTCAACTCCATCCCGCCCCAGCGGCAGGCCGAAATCCGGGAAAAGAAGAAAATCATCGTGTGCGAACACTGCGGCCGCATCCTCGCCGACGTGGACGACCCGGTGGTGGTTGAAAAAGCCCGCCGGTAGGACCAGGACCGGCAACCAAACGAGACGACATTACCCATAGAAAAAGCCGCCTTTTCCGGGCGGCTTTTTCTGTTTCTACGGACCACCTAGAGTCCTTTGATGCGGTCGGGGTAGTCGGTGATGATGCCGTCCACGCCCCACGCCTTGAGGCGGCGCATGTCGTCGGGGTCGTTCACCGTCCAGGGAATCACCTTCATGCCCAGGCCGCGGATTTTGTCCACGGCGTCTTTGCCCGTCAGCAGTTGGTAGTAGGGGCTGTACACGGCCGGGGTAAAGCCCAGTTCGGCCAGGTTTTTCTCCGGGCCCCGCCGGTTTTCGACCAGGGCCACCAGCGGGACGGCGGGGTATTTTTCGTGCCAGTACTTGAGCACCCGGAAGTCGAAGCATTGCAGCGTAAAGCGGTCCGGGGAGAGTTGCCCGGTGATGACCTGGTGCACCAGGTCCGAGAACTCGGCCACGCCCGGGTGGTACACGTTGTCGCCGGCCGGCGTGCTTTTGATCTCGATGTTGTAGCCGAAAGGCGGCAGGTTCTTCTCCTGCCGGTAGGCTTCCATGCTGCGGATCACGTCGCTCAGCAGGGGCTTGGCGGCCTGCTGCTTTTGCTGCTCGGGGAAACGCGGGTTGCCCCGGGAGCCGCAGTCGAACGCCCGGATTTCGGCGTAGGTGTAGGTGTACAGGTTGCGGCGCTTTTCGTCGCCCTTGGGGATGGGTTTGCCCGCCGGGTCGGTGCAGATGTCGGCCGAGAAAAAGGGTTCGTGGGAGACCACCACCTGCTTGTCCTTGCTCACCACCACGTCGAGTTCGAGGGTGGTTACGCCCAGGTCGAGGGCCTTGCGGAAGGCGGGAATGGTGTTTTCGGGCAGCAGGCCGCGGGCCCCGCGGTGGCCCTGCCAGTCAAAGGGAGTTTGGGCGGACATGGGTTGGGAGAGGAAAGGCAGTGACAGCAGGAGGATGCCTCCCGCCGCCCGACCAAAGGTGCGTTGCACGGTGCGCATGGAAAGGATTTTTCCAATATTACGCAAACGACCCGTTCTTTCCGGGGCCGGTCCACGCCGGGACTGCCCGGAGGACGCAAATTTCGATTCCACGGGTGGCCTGATCGGCCCAATTGTTGGAGTGCCTGACGCATTGCGTGGTCTCGCATTCAATCCACTGGTAAACCAACCCACCCATGACGTCAATGATATCCCTGCCGCCTTTTCCCGGGCTGGCGGCCCCATTTAGCCGTTCACGCCGGACTTTGCCGGTCGGCCGGTAGCGTGGTTACAGTTGATACGGATAAAAGTATTCATGCGGCATCTTTTACCGGCTGCCTGCGACCCCTTTTACACAACTTACACAATTCACCTTTTTCTTCGACTCCCGCATGCGCCCAACCCTCCGTTCCCGGCTCGGAACTCTTTTGGTTCTGCTATTGCCTGTTTTCTCCGGCTACGCCCAATCCGCCGATTCAACGGGTCTCCCCCGTCATATCTTGCACCTCAACCTGACCCCGTTCACCCGGCAGGAAGTGCAGTTTTCGTACGAACGGACACTCACCCCCGTCATGGCCGTAGAGGTGGTTGCAGGCGCCCGGATTCCTACCACCGGGCATTATTCCCAGGGATTGAACCACATGATCCTTGGCGGCTACGATGAGCGGGTTCTTCCCTTGCCTTACGAAAACGGCTTTACGGCCGGCCTGTTCTGGAAAGGTTCCCTTTCGCCGGCCAAACGGCAGGGCTTCATTCCTTTCGTGACATCGGGTTTTCTGTACCGGTACGGCTTTTTCAATGACAAATGCTACGGGGAATCGAGCATGTCTTACGAAGATTCTTTCGGCCAGGAGTTTTCGCTCCGCAAACACGAGGTAACTGGCAGGGTACAACTCGGGCTCAGGCGCCATTTCTACCTGCGGGGCGGCAATTCGGCCTTCTCCACGGAAGCTTCGCTGGGCCTCGGTGCGGGAAAACGCTTCGGCAAGTTCCTAGACGCGCGGCGTAATGTGGGTTCAAGTAATTGTCCACCGGATGCCGGGGTGGGCCGTCCCATCGAGCCCGAGACCAGCCGCTTCAATGCTACCGTCATTGTATTTCCCATCAACGTAAAGATTGGCTACAGTTGGGGCGGGTAGGCAGTTTGCGCGTATTGCATCCCCGGCCGTCACTTTACCCGTATGTCCTGGGGCAGTTCGAAGTCTTTGTCCTTCAGCGCCATCCCTTCCACGACAACGGCAGTCATCGCCCAGATAAACCCGTTTTTGGTACTGGTAATCACTTGTTTCAGGGGCAGGCAACCCTGGGTGGCTTCCAGATACGCTTTCCAATCCCCGAAGTGGTGCTTCGCGTACGCCTTTGGGTCTACTTTGACCCGGGGGCTGTAGTAGTAGACAACCATTCCGGCATCGGTTTCCATCTGTAATGCTTTGCAGTCGTACCCGGCAATCCGCTCCCGCCCCTCCAGGTGTTTGACCGTTTGCTTGCCGGAAGCCCCCGTTGCGGCGTCTATCTTTTGGGCGGTTTTATCCTTTCCCACGGCGTAGTACGTGTTGGTTGCGGCCTGGTACAACTGGGTCAGGTTCTCTTTCTCGTCGTACGATTTGTAATTCTTCCCGTTGATGTAATAATGCTGCTCCCGGCCTAAGTAAGCCGCCATCCGGTCCGTTATGTCGTTGCCCGCCAGGTCCGTGAACTTGCTCTGGTACACAATTTTGCCGGCAAAGTCTTTTTCGCTGCTTTTGAAGGCAAACAGCACCGCGAGAAGGGTGAACAGGCAGATCGTTTTTCTCATGTTCAGGGTAGATGCGTTGGATGGATTCATGCGGGCAACGCCTCGCCGTACCGCCATGGCCCGGATGGAAAGGACTGACGGTAAGGCTGATACGCCGGAAGGGAAGCTCCTGTTCCTACCGTTGGGCGGCCTTGTAGTGCACTTCCGGCAGGCTGCGGAGGCGTTCGGCGGCCCACTCGGGGGTAATGTCGCGTTGCGGGTTGCCCAGCAGTTCGTAGCCCACCATGAATTTGCGGATCGTGGCCGACCGGAGCAGGGGCGGGTAGAAGTGCATGTGCAGGTGCCACTCGGGGTGCTCCTCGCCGTCGGTCGGCGCCTGGTGGATGCCGGCCGAGTACGGGAAGGAGATGTTGAACAGGTTGTCGTAGCGGATCGTGAGGCGGCGGAGCACGTCGGCAAAGGCGTCTTTCTCGGCGCTGCTCAGCCCGCTGATCCGTTGCACGTGGCGGCGGCTGACGATCATGGTCTCGAAGGGCCACACGGCCCAGTACGGCACCAAGGCCACGAAATGTTCATTTTCCAGCACGATGCGGGTGCCGTGCACCAGTTCCAGCTTCAGGTAGTCGGCCAGCAGGCTGCGTTTGTGCCCCGCGAAGTAGGCTTCCTGCCGGCCGCTTTCCTTCACGATTTCCAGGGGCAGGGAACGCTGCGCCCAGATTTGCCCGTGCGGGTGCGGGTTGGAGCTGCCCATCATCTCGCCCCGGTTCTCGAAAATCTGCACGTAACTGATGTCGGGCCGTTCGCCGAGCTGGGTAAATTCATCTACCCACAGGTCCACCACTTTGCGGATGGCGGCCAGGTCCATTTCGGGCAGCGTCAGGTCGTGGAACGGCGAGAAGCAGATGACCCGGCAGATGCCCGACTCGCTGCGGGACCGGATCAGGTCGGCCTCGTTGGTTTCGCCCTCGGGCGTACTGGCTTGCAGGGCCGAAAAGTCGTTGGTGAATACGAAGGTACTGTTGTAGTCGGGGTTCTGCTCCCCGCCCACCCGCGCATTGCCGGGGCACAGGTAGCAGGTCGGGTCGTAGGCCGGCCGGTTTGCCGGGGCCACGTCCTCGATCTTGCCCTGCCAGGGCCGTTTGGAACGGTGGGGAGATACCAGCACCCAATCCCCCGTGAGGGCGTTGTACCGGGTATGGGAATGTTCGTTGGGGTCAAAAACCATGCTTTCGTACGGAGAGGTGAGTATTGATTACCCTTTGGCATTTTCAACCACCGAGGTGCCGTCCTCGGGCAGGCCGCTGTACATCTTGAGTTCCCGGTTCATGGCGATCTGGTAGGCTTTCTTCATGCGTTCAAACAGGTCGGCCACGGCTTCTTCGCGCACGAGGTTGATGGTACACCCGCCGAAGCCGCCGCCCATCATCCGGGCGCCGAGCACCGCCTCTTCGGTCACGGTAAAGGCCACCAGGTAGTCGAGTTCAGGGCAGCTCACTTCGTACATGTCGCGCAGGCCGTTGTGGGAGCCGTACATGCGCTGGCCGAACGAGAGCATGTCGCCCCGTTGCAAATCTTCGGTGGCCGACTGGAGCCGGGCGTTTTCTTCCACCACGTAGATGCAGCGGTTGAAGATGAGCGGATCAAACTCCCGCTGGTGCCGCAGCAGCAGGTCGCGGTCGGCGTCGCGGAGGCTGCGGATGGCCGGGTTGTGCTTCTGGAGAATCCGTACGCCGGCTTCGCACTGGGCGCGCCGGTCGTTGTATTCGGAGTCGGCCAGGGAATGCTTGACGCCCGTATCGAACAGCACCACGCGGATGCCTTCGATCTGGAAGGGAAAATGCGTGTATTCCAGCGACCGGCAGTCGAGGCGCACCACGTGGTTCTTCTTGCCGAACATGCTGGCAAACTGGTCCATGATGCCCGACTTCACGCCCACAAACTCGTTTTCGGCCCGCTGGGCCATCTTCACCAGTTCGAGCCGCGGAATGTTGAGGCCGTACAACTGGTTGAGGCCGTAGGCCACGGCGCATTCGAGGGCGGCCGACGACGACATCCCCGCCCCTACCGGCACGTCGGAACTCACAATGCAGTTGAACGCTTCCACCGGGTAGCCGGCCTTGCGGAACTGTTCCACCACGCCCATCAGGTAGTTGGGCCAGCCCTTGGCCGAGTTGGTCAGTTCGTCGGGCCGCACTTCGAAAGTGTCGTTGAGGTCGGCGGCGATCCAGTGGCAATAGGCGTCGGCGCTGCGGCCAATGGCTACGTAAGCGGCCTTGTCAATGGCGGCCGGCAGCACAAATCCTTCGTTGTAGTCGGTGTGTTCACCGATCAGGTTCACCCGGCCGGGCGAACGGACCACGAGGGGCTCGGTGCCGAATTGGGAGGTGTAGCGTGCGTAAATCTGCCTGGCAATGTTCATATCCGATGCTTGGCGATGGGTTTAAATCCGAAAAGGGGGCCAATCTAAGGATTTCCCCGGAGTAGTGTACGGGAATGCGGACCCTTTCGGATGCGTCCGGGCATTTTACGGGGTAAAAAAGTTTGAAGAAGTGGTAAGTGGTAAATGGCTGGTGGCAAGTGGGACGCGGAAACAAGCGCAGTATGGAGCAACGGGCGAGGACGCAAAGACGCGGGCAGGGCAAAGCAGAACGGGCTGGTGCGGTATAGTGTGCTGGCGCGAAGCTGTGCTTCGTGCCAACTATGCTTTCCGCCTCCGGCGGAACGAAGTTGTTGTCTTTTGCTCAGTGGGTACATCACCGCCCTTGCCTCGCCCCGCTGGCGCAGGCGTCCGCCTGTGCCTTTTTCTCCCAAGCGTCCGCTTGCCCTTTTCGCGCAAGCACGTGTCCCACTTCCTGATCCTGCAAGGAATAACTCAACTCGGCTGGTTCATTCGAACTCCGTACCGGCACGTGAAGAAACGGATTGAATCGGATTAGTAAGCGTAAGCAGGATGAGTAAGCCTGGCGGCTGGGAAGCGGACGCTTCCAGTCCGGAAGGCACCGGCGGACGCCTGCGCCTGCGGGCCCGGGCAATTGCAGTGATGTACCCACTGAGCAAAAGACAACAACTTCGTTCCGCCGGAGGCGGAAGCAATAGTCGGCACGAAGCACAGCTTCGCGCCAGCACGCTATACCGCGCCAGCCCGTTCGGCTTTACCTTAGCCTCTTCATGCTTTACAAGTTCTGGCTCAGTTTGTCCATTCGCTTGCCCTTGCATCCCAATGGTGGCGGTCAAGGCGGTACACGAGGCAGCGGTTCTCGTTGAAGGTTCTTTTTTCGACGAACTGAAAGCCCATCCGCTCATAGAAGACGTGGGCCCGCCGGTTGGTTTCGAGCGGATCAATGAGTACGGCCGTTACGGACGGGTCGGCAAAACAGCGGGCCAGGGCCAGGCGCATCATCGTGGTGCCGTAGCCCTTGCTCAAATCCTGCGCCTCGCCGATCCAGATGTCAATGGCGCGGAGGTTGGCCGGCACATCGCCCCAGTAGTGAGACGCCTCGCGGGCCGGGTCAATGATCTGGATGAAGCCGATGGGCCGGCCGTCCGGTTCGGCCACGAGTTGTTCGCGCCAGCCGGGCGAGTAGGCCAGTTCGGTTTCCCAGTGCCAGTCGTCGTTGGGGTCGCACGCGATCACGTGCGGCTGTTCGTCCCAGTGCACCAGGAGCGGGGCATCGGCCGGCGTGGCTTCGCGCAGGGCGATCCGGGCATCAACGCGGGTGGTTTCCATTGCCGTTAGGGATAGCGGTTGTACCGGGCAGGAAGGTCGGCAACACTTGACTTTCTCAAAACGCATTCAAAACCGTCAGTGCGACGCGGGCGGCGGCTCCTGGCGCTTTTCCTTTGCGGGCTGTGTTGCGGCTGTCGCGGTGCGTGCCGTTGGTGCCGTGGCAAGTGACTGCATGACCACTGCTCAGAGAGCTACGGAAGTGTTGGCCGCACGATGGTGATGCGGCGGGCAGGGTGCGTTGGGGTACGCCGTACGGAAAAAGGAAAGATGCGGCGGAAACGAAACGCGTTGCCGTTGGTCGGGCAGGAACGAAAACGGAATGCGTGGAAAACCGACCCTAGGGGTGCGGATCAGGAGGCGTAATCAAAGGCGTCATCAATGTTGATGAGGTCCAGGTAGGCCGTCAGGCAGAGCGTGGTGGTGAAAGGCAGGATCTTGCGGATTTCGTTGCGGTACGTGTCCATCCATACTTCCACGTAGAACCCATTGAGGTAAAAAAGACTCACCCGGCGGCTTAAAAAGTACCTTTCGCAAAGGAAAATGGCCTGAGTATTAATCATTTCAAGTTGCTTGGACATGGCAAGCTTGTTGAAAGACTGAATAGCAGTAGTCATGGTGGGTTTTCTACGATTGGGCACGCGTGTAATATTTAATGCAAAATATCACTATTTCTAAACATTCCAAACTTTTTGTTCCCGTTCTGCCCAATTTTATTTTGGTCGGATTTTTGGCCCTTTACGTCCGGCATTCTGCCCCTTTCGTCCGGCGTTTCCCCTTTTGCCTGCCCGTACCTCCGCACCGGCCTGCGTCCACCCGGCATGGAGGCCGCTGGGCGACGCATGTAGTTTTTGCCCCCAAACTGCCCGTAATTTGGTATCTTGGCGGCGAACGATTTCACTTATTCTGGTTCTATCGCTATGGCGGCAATGGATTCTTTCATGCAAATGGCCCTGGAGGAAGCCCGGCAGGGACTCCGGGAAGGCGGCATCCCGATCGGCTCGGTGCTGGTGCGCGACGGGGTGGTGGTGGCGGCCGGGCACAACAAGCGGGTGCAGGAAAACAACCCGATCCTGCACGGGGAGATGGACTGCCTGCTCAACGCGGGGCGCATCGGCAGCTACCGCAACACGACCATCTACTCCACGCTGATGCCCTGCTACATGTGCGCCGGCACCATCGTGCAGTTCAAAATCCCCAAGGTCATTGTGGGCGAGTCGCGGACGTTCCCCGGCGCCCGGCAGTTCATGGAGTCGCACGGCGTGGAGGTGGTAGACCTCGACCTGCCCGAATGCGTGGACATGATGGAGGCGTTCATCCGGGAAAAGCCCGAACTCTGGAACGAGGACATCATGGAACTTTGACCCCTGGTCTGACCGCTACCCCTCCGCCCGGGCGGCGTCCGGAAACATGCCCTTGATCACGTAGCCCGCCGTGGCCGGGTTGGTCGCCAGGGGCACGTCGTGGAGGTCGCAGAGCCGCATGAGCATCTGCACGTCGGGTTCGTGGGGGTGCTTGCCGAGCGGATCACGGAAAAAAAAGACGGCGTCGAGCTGGTGTTCGGCCACCATGGCGGCAATCTGGGCGTCCCCGCCGAGCGGCCCCGACAGTTTGAGGTCTACCGCAAAGCCGGCCTTCTGGGCGTACTGCCCGGTGGTGCCCGTCGCCACCAGGCGCACCTGCCGGAACACGGCGATGTGGTCCTTGAGGAACCCGACCATGTCGGCCTTGCGCCCGTCGTGGGCAATCACTGCAATGGTTTTCATCGAAAGGGTTGATAAGGGTTAAGCCAGGAAAAAAGAGGGGCAGTGGGCGGATAAAGTTAGGCATTAACCGGCACTCTCCGCCGGTTCGCGCAAAGGCCGCAAAGCAAATTCGCCTTCTTTCCCTTTTCCCTACTAACTTCTTCCCGCATCCCCGCCTAAGTTGGTCCCCGCCCCTCCGGTCTCCTTTCCTCCCGTCTCCAGGCTCCCTTTTTACATGCGAAGGCGGAAGTGCTGCTTGGGCTGCTTGCGGCGAAAAAACACGAGGCCCACGTGGAACAGGTCCACGGTGAGGGTCACGGTGGGGTGGCTTTTGATCTCTTCCCAGGCCGCCCGCATCTCGACCGACCAGTAAATGTCATCGAACACGAACACGCTGTCTTCGTGGGCTTTGGCCAGGCACGCCGTGAAGTACCGCAGGGTTGGCTCCCGCCGGTGGTTGGCGTCGAAAAAAACAAAGTCCAGCGCCGTTATTTCCTTCAGCGTGGCCGGCAGGGTTTCATCCAGGTTGCCGGCCACGGGGCGGATGTGTTGGTAATCCAGTTGGGCGAAGTTGGCTTCGGCAAGGGCCAGGGTCTGGGGGCAGCCTTCGAAGGTATACACGGCCGCCCGGGGGTTGGCAGCAGCCAGGTACGCCGTGGTGATGCCCAGCGAAGTACCCAGGTCGAAAAGGGTTCGGGGCGCAAAATGACTGACCAGCCGGAAGAGCAGTTGCCCGGTGCGGGCGTCTTTCTGGGCGTACCGGGCAATGTCTTTCACGCGGCGGCGGGGCGAACGGGCCACGCGGGAGCCGGCCCCGAGGTCAACGGTGTCAATTTCGCGGGGGTCGGCGAGCAGCCCGGCCCGCAGCGTTTCAATTTTACCAAAGTCGGGCTTACCGAAACCGGGTTGCCCCATTGCCGGGCGGATGACGCGGGTGTAGAGGTCGAATACGAAGGGAGAATGGACGGCGTGGGCGTTGCCCGAACGAAACCAGAAAGCGAGGTAGCGGAGAAGTAACTGCAAGGGGGTGGCGGTTGGGTGGCGGGGCGTCCCGCCGCGGGGGCCGGACACCGGGACGCAAGTTAACCAACCGGGCCTTAATTGAGGCGGTACGGCACGATCATCGTGAATTCGGGAATGCGGACCCGGAACTGCTTGGCGTCCACGACGCGTTCCATCAGGTAGGTGCCTTTCATTTTGCCGATCCCGGTCTTGAGGTTGCAGCCGGAAATGTACTCGTGGGTTTCGCCCGGTTCGAGCACGGGTTGCTGCCCCACCACGCCTTCGCCTTCCACCTCGCGGAGACTGCCGTTGGCGTCGTAGATGAACCAGTGCCGGCGGAGCAGTTGCACGGTGTATTCACTGCAATTTTCAATGCTGATCTTGTACGTGAATACGTAATGAGCCTGCGCCGGACTCGAATATTCCGGTTGAAACTCCGTCAACACGGTTACTTTCACACCTTCCGTAATCTCGGTAGTCATGGTGAGTACAAACTGCTGCTATGGATGACTTAACGGTTAAATATAGCCAATAGTTTTTAGAAAACCTTTTATTTGCCGGGACGATATACCACATAATTACACCAAAAAACCACTATATGGACATCAAAATTGAGCCTTCGTGGAAAGCGCGGCTGCAACCTGAGTTCGAAAAACCTTATTTCGAGAACCTGATCCGGTTTGTGAAGGAGGAATACGCTACGCAAACGGTCTATCCGCCTGGCAGCAAGATTTTTACCGCTTTTGATGCGTGTCCCTTCGATAACGTAAAAGTCGTGCTGCTCGGCCAGGACCCCTACCACGGTCCGGGACAGGCCCACGGGCTGGCGTTCTCGGTCAACGAGGGGGTAACGTCGCCGCCCTCGCTGGTCAACATTTTCAAGGAAATCAAAAGCGACCTGGGCAAGCCGGTACCCAAATCGGGCTACCTCATGCGCTGGGCCGAGCAGGGCGTACTGCTGCTCAACGCTACCTTGACCGTGCGGGCCAACACGCCGGGATCACACCAGAAAAAGGGCTGGGAAGAATTTACCGATGCCGCCATCCGGGCCGTGTCGGACGAAAAGGAGCACGTGGTGTTCATGCTCTGGGGCGCCTACGCCCAGAAGAAAGGCGCCATCATTGACGCGGGGAAGCACTTGGTGCTCAAGGCGGCCCACCCCTCCCCTTTCGCCGCCGACAAGGGCTTCTTCGGCTGCAAGCACTTCAGCCAGGCCAACGCCTACCTGGCTGAGCAGGGGTTGAAGGAGATTGAATGGTAAAAAATGGTCATTGGTTGAATAGTCAATGGTCATCCCCGTGAGGCGACTTACGCACACCCAATGTACCAATGACCATTCAACCAATGACTACCTAATTCCCCGTCCCGAAGTCAGTGTTCACGTTGATGTAGCCGGGGTAACGGACGGTGGCGCCGCCGATGAGCAGGGAAGGCTTTACCCGGAGGGTCATCTTGGGCGAAGGACGGTCGCCCTGCCCGGCCAGGCCAAGGCCCAGGTTGATGTTCTGCTCGGCGGAGTTTTTGTCCATGATCTTGCGCAGGTCGGCGCTGATGCGGATGG
>CADCTQ010000584.1 GCA_902805615.1 uncultured Cytophagales bacterium | reverse complement strand
GAAGAAATACACCATCGCCAGTTGCAGTTGCAGCGCCCCCACCATCCAGCGGGGCACGTGCGTACGCCGGAGGGCCGGCCGCAACCAGGCGTCCACCGAGAAGTAGCGTCCCGCTGGCAGCAGCGCCATCAGGAAACCCACCAGCGTGATGAAGTAGTAATGGTTGAGGTAATTGGTCTTGTCAATGAGTTCGATGTAGGTAAAGCCCAGGAAGAAGGCCACCGAAGCCACGCGGTACAGGAGCCCGATGGTCACCAGGAAGGCGCTCAGCGCCACGGCGGTGAACAGGACGTACATGCCGGGTTCACCCAGGGGTTTTACCCATTCGAAACCGTAGTAGGTGAAGTGGAAGGTGGGCTTGACGTACAGGTCGGACACCCAGCCCTTCGCCATGAACCGGACCATGCCGGCAAACATCACCCCGCCGAACAGCACGCGGAAGACCGCCAGCGGGGCGATGTGAACCGGCTGGAAAAAGAAGTCTAAGGGTTTGTTTCTCGATACCGTAAGCATTGGCAATGCCCTGAATCTATGCGGTGGCCTCTCAATATTGGTCCCTGCGTCCCGGCCCGTTATGCGAACGTGAATCGGAGAATGCGCATTTGACCGAGCACAACCATCTAAATATCAAATAAATATCCTTCGGTTTATCAATTTGATCAGGTGAATCTTGGTATTAGTCGCCGTCGTTGTCCTGGTAGGTAATCAGTACGCCCAGCTGCGACGGCAGGTCCGATTTAAGCAGCACCACGCCGCGCTGGATTTCGGCGTACGCTTCGTTCACCGGCCCGGCGTTGCTGCGGATGGTTCCGGCCAGCGGGTCACCCACGGCGGCCAGCTTGCTTTTGGCGGTTTGGAACTGGCCCGCAATGGCTTCCGCCAGGGTGGTTTCCCCGCGCCGGGCGTTGAGGCTCACCAGGTAGTCGTCCAGCCCGGTGCCGTTGTTGCCCGACTTGTCTTTGCCGAAATACACGTTTTCAAGGGTCTGCAAACTCAGCCGCGCCAGTTCCGCCGACATGCCGCTGTAGTACGCTTCCACGTTCTCCGGCAGGGGCGTGCCCAGCGTCTTCTTGCCCAGGGGAATGCCGATCTTGGCGTTCTTGAGAAGTTCGTATTCCCAGTTCAGCTGGTTCACCAGCAGGCCCAGCGAACTGCCCTGGTCGGTGCCGTCGGCGTTCACGAAGGTGTTGAGGTAGTTGCCGCCCGCTGCCGACCAGGCCGTGTGCACCTTTTCGGCTTTGGCCTTGATCTCCTGCGTGAGGTCGGTGAGGTACTTTTTCCGCCGGGCCGCGTCCGCATCGGTGGTGTACTGCCCGACAACCGCGTCCGCATCGGCGCCCAGGCCGAACAGCAGGTAGTCCAGGGCCGGGAAACCCTTGGCGTCGAGGTTGCTGGCCGTGCCCAGGTCGTAGGTGCCCGCGCCCAGGTTGGCGTTGATCTGGCTGACGTCGGTGGGGAAAGTATTCAGGTTGGCGCGGATCAGTTCCTGCTCGGCCGGGCCGAATTCAAACGGCGCCACGGACTGGTACGCCCGGTAAGCATCCTTCAGTTTGTTTTGCAACGTACCCAGCGAGGCGGCGTCGGGGCTGGCGGCAAACTGGCCGGCAGCGGCGTGCAGCTCGGTGGCGGCGGCATTAAAGGCGAGGTAGCCCGGTGCGATCAGCTTGTTCCCTACGTTGGTAAGCAGGGCCTTGCGGTCAAAACCGTCTTTTTTCAGTTCCGTCCCTTTGTCCCCGCAGGCGGTAAACGCCCCGGCGAGGAACAGGAAAAAGACTACTTGCACAATTCTTTTACGCATGGCAATGGGTGGTTTGTAACGGGCATTAAAGGGCATCTTTCTGGTCGGTAAGGCCATACACCGAAGCCAGCAGGTCGCGGGCTTTGTCCAGGTCGGCCGCTTTTACGGCGTACAGGTCCGTGCCGATGAAGCCCAGCACCTGCTCGATTTGGGGGTTGGAGATTTTCTTGACGGGGCTGAAGCGCAGTGCGTTGATGAAGCCGATGCCCTCACTGAGTACGTGGCTCCGGAAGGCGTCGTCGCTCATGTTGGTCTTGGCGCGGTTCAGGTAGTTGATGGCCGTGGCGGCGCTTACCTTTTCCCACTCTTCGCGGATGACGGGGATGGCGGCGTTCTTGCCCGCCATGTCTTTGTTGGAAATGGCGGCCCGGCCCTTCAGGAAGGCGTTCATGAGGGTGGCATTGGAGCCGAGCCGCTGGTCGCGGCGGTTCACGTAGTCGCCCCAGAACAGCAAGCCCTGGGTGTTGGCCGGGAAGTCAATGGGCACGCCCAGGTAGCCGAAGGCTTCGTCCCAGTGGTGTTCCATCGGAGTGCCTTCGCCGGGCTTCACGGTGGTATTGTCAATGGCATCGCCGGTTTTTTCTTCGGTCAGGTACACGCCGGTGGCCTGGAAGTAGAAAACGGCGCCCATGATGGATTTTTCGATCAGTTCGCCGTATTCCATGCCCTGCGGCGAAAGCAGGTAGCTCCGGGAGCCGTCCTTGGTGGTCACCACGCCGGCCACGCCGTTGCTGCCGGGGGTGGTGGAGCGGCTGGCGGCGGCTACCTCGTCGAGGAGGCGTTCGATGTTGGCCTGTTCGGATAAGATCGTTTTGTCCTTCAACTGCTTGCCCGAAGTGTTGAGGGCGGCGTCGGCGAACGGATTGCCGGTGTTGGCGTACATGTTCTTCAGCTTCTGCGCGTCGAGCACCACGCCGGGCGTGTTGGCCTTGTCGATGTATTTGATCAATTCGCCCAGCATCTGGAGCCGGGCGGTCTGGCCCGCGTAGCTTACGTTCTCGAATTCGTACGTAGTGGGCACTGCGTAAGATGGCGTTACCGGGTCTTCTTTGGGGTCACAGGACGCCAGGAGCAGGCCGGCGGCCAGCCCGAATAATACCTTGCGGGCGGCCGGGAATGAATGGTAAGAGAGGGACATGCGTGGTAAGTTTATTTAGACTGATCTTAAATAGTGCCGCAAGTTAAGCGGTTGTTTAGAATTAGTCCAAATAATACTTACGAAATGTGCGTTAAATTTTTGTCCTTTATCCGTGCTTCTCCAGTTGCCGGACCAGGGCGGCAATGTCCTTCGGGTACGGCGCCTCAATGGTAATTTCCTCTTCATTGAGCAGGCGGAAGTTGAGCGCCTGGGCGTGCAGCGCCACCCGGCGGATGAGGGGCAGTTCTTCCGTATCCTTTTTGAGGTTGAATTTGCGCTTGATGTCCGACAGGAAAATGGGGGCGCCGCCGTACTGTTCGTCGCACACGATGGGCGCCTTCAGGGCGGTGAGGTGCACGCGGATCTGGTGCATCCGGCCGGTCACGGGGCGGCACTCGAGCAGCGTGTGCTTCTTGTAGAGTGTGAGGGTGTTGAAAATCGTTTCGGCTTCCTTGCCCAACTGCTTGTCAATCTTCACGATGCCGTTGGGCAGCGGCAGCAGCGGCAGGTACACGCTGATCCATTCCAGCGTGTGGATGCCGTGCACAATGGCGTGGTAAATCTTTTGGACCTGCCGGTGCTCAAACTGCATGGACAGGCTGCGGTACGCCTCCGGGTTCTTGGCAATGGCCAGGATGCCCGAGGTCTCCTTGTCGAGGCGGTGGCACACCTGCGCATCGGCGTGGTAGTCTTTCGCCATCCGGATGATGCTGGTGGCATCGCCGGTCCGTTCGTCGAGGGTGGCTACGTAGGGCGGCTTGTTTACGATGATGTAATCTTCGTTTTCGAATACGATCAGGTCCTTGAAACGGAGTTCTTTAACGTCGGGCATTGGGGTATCGGGTGAATAAGTGGTGCTCCGGCCCGCGCCGGCACGTCTGCATGGATAAGCAAGGAAACGATTGATGAGTTCAACCCCGGGCATAAAAAAAAGGAGACTTTTGGCGAGTCTCCCTTCCGGTAGGCGGGGTGCAGGGGGATTAGGCTTGGCCGCCCAGCTGCACGTATTTGAGAAACTCCTGGCGGGTGTTTTCCTCGCTGAACTTGCCGCTGTAGTGGGCGGTAATCGTGCTGCTGGCAACGTCGTTGACGCCCCGCGACGACACGCACAGGTGCTTGGCGTCGAGCAGTACGGCCACGTCTTCGGTTTGCAGCATGTCTTTCAATTCGTTGGCGATCTGCACGGTAAGCCGCTCCTGCACCTGGGGCCGCCGGGCGAAGTACTGCACCACGCGGTTGATCTTGGAGAGGCCGATCACCTTGCCGCTGGAGATGTAGGCCACGTGCGCCTTGCCGATGATGGGCACGAAGTGGTGTTCGCAGTTGGAGTAGAACGTGATGTCTTTCTCCACCAGCATTTCGTTGTACTTATACTTGTTGTCGAAGAGGGCAACTTTGGGTTTGTTGGCCGGGTTGAGGCCGCTGAAAATCTCCTGCACGTACATTTTGGCGACCCGGCGCGGCGTGCCCTTGAGGCTGTCGTCGGTGAGGTCAAGGCCCATGATGTGCATGATTTCGCGGAAGTGCTTTTCGATCAGCTCCATCTTGAGCTCGTCATCTATGGCAAAGGCATCTTCCCGGAGGGGGGTCTCATAAGAAGTACTCAGGTGCTCATCGCCGACCTCGTCAATTGCCAGCGCACGCAAATCGGTAATTTCTTTAATTGACGGGGTATTCAACGAAGTTCCGTTCAGTTTCATATAAAGTGATTTTTAAATCGAACTTGGGATCAATGTGCTGCCTTAGAATATTGTAAATCGTGATTGATATGTTTTCTGCTGTCGGGTTAAGGTTCTTGAATTCATCGGTGTCCAGGTTTAAGTTTTTGTGGTCAAACTTATCGGTAACGTGTTCCTTGATCAGGTCGCTGAGTACCTTCATGTCCATGACGTAACCCGTCACCGGGTCCGGTTCGCCTGCTACCCGTACGATCAGGTCGTAATTATGGCCGTGAAAGTGAGGATTGCTGCACTTGCCGAATACTTTCAGGTTTTGTTCGTCATTCCACCGGGGATTATGCAGGCGGTGAGCGGCATTAAAGTGTTCTTTACGAAAAACGGCTACTTTCACAACAGAGGGAGATGAATAAATGAACTATATGCCTAACCGCGGCGGATCGCTTTTTGTTCAGGTGCGGCGCGTAATATGTTCATTCCGCCCCCGTACCCGTCTTTTTTTTCGTGATGCCGAATGCCTAACAGCAGCCCCGCACTTTTCGTTCGGCTTGCGTCCGGGGCGTTTGACGGCAGGGCATTCTTACGATAATACGAAGGATTTGGGGCAATTCCAGCCGTACGGACAACAATAATTTACATAATATTAACGTCTACAATCCCGGTAGCTATGATTTACTTCGATTACCAGGCGTACGAGCCGCTCTTCCGCCAGTTTGGCATGACCGACCAGGCCGTGGCGCGGGTAGCCCAGGGCTGGCGCGAAAAACACCGTCACTACCACAACGAGGCGCACCTGCAATTCCTCGTCGCCCGGGTGGAAGCGCAGTACGGGAAAGGCGACCTGCCGGCGCCCGACCGGGACGTGCTGCTGATGGCGGCCTTTTTCCACGACGTGGTGTACGACCCCATGGCCGCCGACAACGAGGAGCAGTCGGCGCAACTGTTTGACGAGCTGGCGCAGCACCCGCGCAAAGACCTCGTCAAAACGATCATCCTCGACACCAAGCACCACCGGCCCTCGGGCGAACTCTCGGCCCTGTTCAACGCCTGGGACATGGCCGTGGTCACCGACGCCTCCTTCCAGGAACTGCTCGCCTGGGAGCGGGCCATCGCCAGGGAGTACCAGTTTGCCGACTACGGCCGCTACAAGGCCGGGCGGCTGGCCTTCCTGGAGGGCTGCCTGGAAGCGTACCCGCAGAACGCCGAAAACCTGCGGGCCCTGGCCGGCTACGTGCGGCACCACAAGCCCCGGGTGGGCATTTACCCCGGTTCCTTCAACCCGTTCCACAACGGCCACCTCAACATCCTCGAAAAGGCGGAGCGGGTATTCGACAAAGTGATCGTGGCGCGGGGCATCAACCCCGAAAAGACCGACCAGGCGGCGCAGAATCCCTGGCCGGCCGTGCTCCAGTTCCGCCAGCACGAGGAGTTTGCCGGCCTGCTCACCGACTACCTGGCCACCCGCGAAGCCCACGCCGACGTAACGCTGGTGCGCGGCCTGCGCAACGGCGACGACCTCGACTACGAGGTCAACCAACTGCGTTTCATGGAGGAAATGAAGCCCGACCTCAAAGTGGTTTTCATCCGCTGCGACAAGCAGTTCGAGCACATCAGCTCTTCGGCCATTCGCAACCTGGAGAAAATAAATAAAGGGTTGGGCGATAAATATCTGCCGAAATTTTGAAAAATTTGACGTTTAACCACTTCGATCATTTGAAAAGCCATTCATTAGCGTAACCGATGGCCACGCTAAAACAACTATGGCGGGGCTTCACGGCCCCGGCAATCCGCGCCCATACGGAGCACGGGCAGGCCAACCAGACGCTGCTGGCGTACCGGATGAGCCTCGTGGCGCTGCTCACCTCGGTGTTCTTCCTGTTGTACTGCTGGGCGACCGGCGACGGGCTGCTTACGTGGATCAACCTCGCCATGACGGCCTGTTACCTGGCCGCCCTGCTGTTGCTGCGGGCCAACCGGGCGGTTGGCAAAACCCTGCTGGTTGCGGGGGTATCGCTGGGCATTTTCCTGGTGGCGTCGGTGGTGGGCAAAGCATCGGGCAACTACCTCCTGTACTTCCCGGTGATCTGCGGCATCTTCCTGCTGTTCAGCATTCGCGAATTGCCCGCCCTGATCGGCCACCTGGCCCTGCCGGTGGTATGCTTGCTGGTGCTCCAGTGGACGGACTACCGTCTGCTGGCGGCCTACCGGCCGGCGGGAGCGGACCCCTACCAGCGTGAGGTGCACCTGGTGGTCAGCTTGGTGACGATGGGGTTGGCTTTGTACTACGCCCAGCGCGTCAGCTTCACCGCCGAAAAAGCCCTGCGGGAGAGCCAGCAAAGCCTGCTTGCCATCATCGAAAATACCACCAACGCCATCTGGTCCATTGACCGCAGCTACCGCGTCATCACCTGCAATACCACGCTGAAGAATGAATTCCGGTACGGGTACGGCGTGGAGATCGAGAAGGGCGTCAACATCTTCGACAGCATCAGCCCCGAAGAGCGGGTCACCTGGTACGAAATCTGCGGGCGGGCCTTTGCCGGGGAACGGTTCATCCGGGAGATGCACTACGACTTTCCGGGGCGGACGTTCGACGTGGAGGTGGCCGTGAACCCCATCAAAGGCACCGACGGCTCGGTGATCGGCGTTTCCTTCTTCTCCAAAAACATCACCAAACGCAAGCAGGCCGAAGAAACCATCCGGGCCACCAACCAGAAGCTGACGGCGATCCTCGAAA
>CADCTQ010000583.1 GCA_902805615.1 uncultured Cytophagales bacterium | reverse complement strand
GAAGCCCCAGCCGTCCACGAAAATCTCGTTGAAGTTGTTGAAGTTCACGCCGTACACCCGCGTACTGGCCGGAGCGAATACGTCAGTGGATTGCCCGTTGACGGGTTGGTAGATGTTCTGGGCGGCAATGAAGTCGTCGTAACGGCTTTGGAAGTAGAACACGTCGGCAAAAAGCTTGTTCCACAGCAAGCCTTTGTAGCCCACCTCCCAGGTATTGATCTTCTCGGTGGTAAAGTCCTGCGGACGCGGCGTGAACGGCACCAGTAAGCCCGGGTCCCCGTTCGGGTTGGTCGCCGTCCCCGACCGGCGGTAGGCGTTCACCGAAGCTTCCGTGTACGCGGGGTTGTCGTACAGATTGGCGGCCCGCAAGGCGGCTTCCGTGCCGCCCACTTCGCCGAGGCTGCCGTCGGAAAGCAGTTGGTTGGGCGACGGGTTGCGGAAGGCCGACTGCCACGAGGCGCGGAAGTTGTGGTTGCCCTTGCTTCCCAGGCTCACCACGCCCAGCACCCGGGGCGTAAAGCCGCCCTTGAAGTAGTCGTTCTTGTCGTAGCGGACGGCGGCGGTGGGCCGGAACGAAAGTACATCCTGCACCTTCAGGTTGTACGAACCTTGCAGGTACCAGCCGTATTCGTTGATGGTGTTGCCGGCCTGCCCGGTGGCGAAAATGGTGTTTTTCGACTCCAGGAAGTACGTCCGGAAACTGGCTCCGGTGAGCACTTCCAGGCTGGCGGGCAGCAACCTTTTGAAGTTGTACATGGCTTCCGTATGCGACATCGAAGAATTGTCGAGCAGCCGCACGCCGTTCAGTTGCGGTACGCCGTTCTGCCCGGCGCTGGGGATGGGCGTATTGTTGAGGGTGTTGATGAGTTCGTCGCGAAAGCGGTCGTACTCGGCGCTGCCTACGGCAAACTTGGTATTGTCGGCGGCGGCGCGGGCGGCGGCAATGTCGCCGCTCTGGGCGTAGGCATTGGCGAAGTCGGTGCGCCAATTGGCTGCTGGCTTGGCAATTTGCAGCAGCCGCTGCGCCAGCACGCCCAGGTTGTAGCCCTCCGCCTTTTGCAAAGTGGTGTAGCCGCGCACGAAAAATTCGTCGCCGCGAAGTTCGAGCTTGATCTGGTGGCGCTGGTAGGCCGGGAAGTACTCACGGAAGCCCGCCGTGCGGATGAAGTTGCCCGTGCCGAAGTACCAGCCCCCGATGGCCTCAATCTTATCGGTGAGTTTGTAGTGCAAAGCGGCGTTGGCCCGGTAGCTGTACACGCGGCCGTTGTTGTCGAGCAGGTCCAGTTCGGTGTAGCCGGTGCGGGTCACCTGGCGGCCGGCCAGGGCGGGGTTGGCAAAATCGGCCGGAAAAGTAACCGCCCCGCCGTTGGATACGTCGTCGCCGTAAATGTTAAGGCCGTCGTATTCAAAATTGGTGGCCGGGTCGTCGTTGGGCACGTAGCCAATGGTAGTGGTGCCGGTTTCGGCGTTGTTGACGAAGAAGTTGCGGCGGCCGTTGCGGGTGGTGCGGTCACTGTAGTCGTCGGCCACGAAGTCGGTGCCGTTCAGCGCCCCGAAGTTGACTTTGAAGGCAAACTTGTCGTTCACTTTTTTGGCGTAGCGGATGGCCACGTCGGTGTAGGGCTTGGGGCCGAAGCTTTTGCCCACGTTGTTGACGCCCAGCCGCACCGAGGCGCTCAGGCCCGGGTAGTCGAACGGGCTTTTGGTGCGGGTAAGCTGCAACCCTTGCAGGGCGTCGGGGCCGTACAGCGCCGACGAGGCGCCGGGCAGGATTTCGATGCTCTCCACGTCGAGGTCCGACACGCCGGCGGCGTTGCCGAAGCCGAAGCCCAGGCCCGGCGAACGGTTGTCCATGCCGTCGGTGAGTTGCAGGAAGCGGTTGTTGTTGTTGGCCCCGAAGCCCCGCACGTTCACGGATTTGAACGTGAGGCTCTGCGTGAGCAGGTCCACGCCCTTGATGTTTTGCAGGGCGTCGAACGCAGTGGCCGCCGGCGACTGCTGGAGCTGCCGGATGCCGAGCTTCTCCACCGTCACGGGCGTTTCGAGGATGGTCTGCTCCACGCGGCTCGCCGACACGACCACTTCCTGGCCCTGGATCACCTGCTCGTTGAGGGAAATGGTGAGGTCACCCGACGCGGCGGTTACGGACACTTCCTTGGTCTGGTAGCCGACGCTGCTCACCACCAGCGTAAAGGGCGGCGCCTGGTTGCTGCGGAGGGAAAAATTGCCCCCGGCGTCGGACACGGTGCCGGTGGTAGTGCCTTTGATGACGAGGTTGGCGCCGGGCAGGGGACGGCCCTTGTCGCCGTCGGTTACCTTGCCGGCAACGGTCTGCTGCGCCCGGGCGGCGTAAGCAGTTCCCAACCATAGCAACAGGAGAAGAATTCTTTTCATGGGTAAGTGGGTTCAGGTGTTCGCAGGATGAGGACGCCCCCCGGGAGGGAGCTAACTTTCAATGTTAATAAATCTCTATAGTATTACTAGATAAAATAGCAACTTTTTTTCGGCGGCATTTCCCAAAATTCCCCCTAACAAATCACGGGCCGGTTACCGGGGAAGTTCGAATCCGATGCGGGAGCCAGGAGGGCCCGGGCCAGTTGCTGGGCCTGGCACCGGATTTCGGGCACGGCAACCGATTCGAAGAGGGCGGCTTTGAGCATCGGGCCGATGGCCAACAGCCGGCCGGAAGGCGTCCCGTCGGCGTCTACCAGGGCTCCTTCGGCCGTGGCGTCGAGGCCGAGTCCGTTGGCGTGGGGCCGGATGGCGCCGCGGCCGAGCAACGCTTGCACCAGCGGCCCCCCCCACCGGAGCGGGTTCGATTCCGGCCCGGTGCAGTTGATGACCCGTCCCACCGTTGCCTGCTGCGCGGCCCGCCGGCGGGAAGTGATCGTGCAGGTGACGCCCCGGGGGCTGCTTTCGGCGGCCGTGACCCGCCCGGGCAGCAGCCGCAACTGTCCCTGGGCCACCATCTCCCGGATCACCCGCCCCGACTCCGGGGGCATCCGGTGGCGGGCTACGTTCCAGCGGTGCCCGAGGTACCGCAAAAACCGGTGCTGCTCGGCGACCGGCAGGGCGCCCCACCAGGCGGCGGTGTGCGGACGCAGGGCGTCTACCACGGCGTGCCAGCCGGTGCCTCCGGCTTGGGCCCGCCGCAGGTGTTCTTTCACGATGCGCAGGGCTTCGGCGCCGCTGGTGGGCACCGTTTCCCCGAAGGGCGGGTAGGTCTCGGTGAGGCGGCAGTGCTCGGACGGCAACTCGCCGTGCGTGGATACGGCCACCACTTCGCCCTGGTGCCCGCGGTCCCGGAGGCTACGCACCATGTCCACCATCGTGAGGCCGGTGCCGACGAGCAAAACGGTGTTGTATTTGTTGAGGCCGGCGAAGGGATCGCCGCGCCAGGGGTCGCGCACGTAGCGGGGGTCGCCGGCCAGGGCGTGCTCCAGCACCGAAAGCGCCGTGGGCGGGAAGTTCCCCAGCGCCAGCACGGCCCGGTCGCAGGGCAGCGTTTCGCCGCCGTCCAGCTCCACCACCAGGCCCTCCCCGGCTTCCCGCACGTCCACGGCTTCCCCGTTCACCACGTGCAGGCGCCCCGGGCAGCGGGCCTGTACGGCCGTAAAGGTTTCCCAGATGTAGCGGGCGTACACCGGCCGGGGGGCGAAGCTGGCTTCGTCGAGGGGCAGGTCGTTGATTTGCAGCCAGCGGACGAAATGCCCGGGGTCGTCGGGGAAAAGGCTCATCTTGCCGGCCGGGACGTTGAGCAGGTGGCTCTCCATGCAGGTGCCGTAGGCGACGCCCTTTCCCACGGCGGCCGACCGTTCCACCAGGTACACCCGCAAAGGCGCCTCCCCGCGCTGCAACAGCAGTTGGATGGTTAGCAAGGTACCGCTCAGGCCGCCCCCGATGATGGCAATGGTGTGCATAAAATTCTCCCTGACCGGCCCGGTTTTTTCCGCCGATCCTGACTCGAAGAGTGTAACTGTGTTCGGCGGGGGATTGTTACCGGCCTTTTCCGTAAGCCCATCCGCCGGCGGAAAGGGCGGGGCTGCCCTCCTGCGCCTCTCCGCGGGCAGCGGCTGGCACACCTGGCAGGCTTTCAGCCGGTTGCGCCACGGACGGGACGCGGGCCGGCGCATTGTACCATGCATCCAGCCCTTCGGCCAGGAAATACTGTCCCAGGATGAGCAGGAAGTAGAAAGGATACGCGTAACTGACGGTCAGGTACTTTTTCATCGGGTGAACGGGTTATCCGGGGCGGCCACGGGTGGAATCGAACCACCGTCGAAGGTTTTGCGAACCTTTACCTTGCCACTCGATCACATGGCCCGGGAGAAGAGTATTGGGTATTGGGTATTGAGTATTGGGTATTGAGTAGGTGACCCGCTTTTGGTGATGATGGGCCGTTGGGTTGTGAGCGTATCGCCCAACGCTGCTTTTATACTACTATTCCTATAATTTTAGTATACAATTATTGGAAACAAAACCCCGGATGGGTCATGCAGCCGGGGCTTTGTTTGTTTAAACGGAATTTGGAATTACAGGGATATTCCAGCCACTGCTTCAATCCCGGGCGGGTATTTCTATCTTTCTCATCCCATCATCAGGGCATCGAACGATCCCCGCCCACATCCTGGTCATCCCTTCATCAAGTCCATCAAGGTCGGTCCTACTTGTTGGGTTGGGGCGTCATGCGCAGGTAAGGCTTTACCACGGTATGCCCCTTGGGGAACTTGGCGGGAATGTCCTCGTCTTTCACGGCCGGCACGATCACGCAGTCTTCGCCGTCCTGCCAGTTGGCCGGGGTGGCTACGCTGTAGTTGGCCGTGAGTTGCAGGGAGTCAATCACGCGGAGCAGCTCGTTGAAGTTGCGGCCGGTCGAAGCCGGGTACGTCAGCGTCAGTTTGATCTTCTTGTCGGGACCGACCACGAACACCGAACGCACCGTCGCTTTTTCGGAAGCGTTGGGGTGGATCATGTCGTAGAGGGTAGCCACGTTGCGGTCGTCGTCGGCGATGATGGGGAAGTTGACCAGCGTACGCTGCGTCTCGTTGATGTCTTTGACCCACGCGTGGTGCGAGTCCAGCGGGTCCACGCTGACGGCCAGCACTTTTACGTTCCGCTTGTCGAACTCGTCCTTCAGTTTGGCTGTCATGCCCAGTTCGGTGGTGCACACGGGCGTAAAGTCGGCGGGGTGCGAGAAGAGCACGCCCCAGCTGTTGCCCAGCCATTCGTGAAAATTGAGTGCGCCTTCGGTGGTCGAAGCGGTGAAGTTGGGGGCTATATCGCCTAATCGTAATGACATAGGAGTTGAAAGTTAGGAGTTAAGGGTTTTGGGTGCAATATGGATAATTGGTGGCATAGACGTTCTCCAAAGCCCGGCAGAACCAATTCAATGAGACCATTTCTTCAGCATTCCCCGGGCTTGCTCTTGACTAAACACCTCTCCCGTTTCTGATTGTGACAACCCGCTTTCCACTTTTTCAATGAACAGAAGCTTGTCAATCAGTTGGTCAATGGAGAACCGGTCGGGCATGTCCTTCAAGCTGTCAATCACTTTTTCCTTGGCAATCATGGCCTCTTTTTGTTCTCAAAATACCCAGATTAACCGGTGGGGAAAAACTTCCCTCTGTTTTTTTGGCGTATTGATACCTACAAATTCCCGGTTGTATGGCCAAACAGCTGCTACGTTTTACAGCAGCGTAAGCACCAACGTCCGGACGCTGAGGCCGATGATGAGCACGCCGACCATGAGCATGAGCACCTTGGGAGCCACCTTGCGGCAAAGATAGGCCGCGAACGGGGCCGCACAAGCGCCGCCCAGCACGAGTCCCACGATGATCTGCCAGTTGCCGGTGCCGATCAGGGCCACGAAGGTGCCCGCGCCGGCCAGGGCAATGAAGAATTCGGCCAGGTTGACCGACCCGATGGTGTAGCGGGGATGGTGGCCCTTGCTCAGCAGGGTAGAGGCGACCACGGGTCCCCAGCCGCCCCCGCCCACGGCGTCAATGAAGCCGCCGAACAACGCCAGCGGGGCCAGGCTCTTCTCGGGCCGCTCCTGCACGGGCTTCCGCAGCGCCTTCCAGATGATCACCGCGCCCATCACCAGCAGGTACACCGCAATGAAAGGCTTCACCGTATTGCCGTCAATGTTGGTGAGTACGTAGGCTCCGACCACCGCCCCGATGGCACCGGGCAACACCAGCCGCTGGAACAAACGGCGGTTCACATTGCCCATCCGCAGGTGCGACAGGCCCGACACGCCGGCCGTAAACACTTCGGCTACGTGCACGCTTGAACTGGCCAGGGCGGGTGAAATGCCCAGGCTGAGCAGAAACGACGTGGAGCTGATGCCGTAGGCCATGCCCAACGCGCCGTCAATAAGCTGCGCGGCAAACCCGACCAGGGCAAAGTACATCACCTCCCGCGTCAGCAAGCCCCCCAGCCAGCCCGGCAGTTCCGTGGTCCAACCGGCCGGCAGGCTCCGCAGGGCCAGCACCAGGCACACGACACCGGCCAGCAGCAGCACGCCGGCCACCAGGAGACGGCGAAAGACGGCCTTTTTGGTGGGGGTGGCTTCGGGTGGGGCGGTCAGTACTTCTTTCGTCATTTCGGTTGTAATCATGCGGATGCGGGCGGAAGAATTGTCTTTTTTTTGCGAACGAAGCGCCAATATAGGAATATGTCTATATTCTTACTAGACTTACCGGTAAAATTTCGAAATATTTTTGGCTGGCGGCCGGAATCCGAATGTCTATCTACTTAATCGGAAAATAACCTTATTTTTGCGCCGAATATGCTCTCAAAGAAAGCCAAATACGCCCTTAAAGCCCTGTTCGCCCTGGCGCAGGACAACGTCAACGGCCAGAAGTCCATGCTCATTGCCGAAATCGCCCGGCAGGAACGCATCCCCAAGAAGTTCCTGGAGGCCATCTTGCTGGACCTGAAAAACGACGGGATTCTCTACAGCAAGCGCGGAAAAACGGGCGGCTACGCCCTGCGCAAAACGCCCGACCAGATCAGCGTGGGCCAGGTGATCCGGGTGATTGACGGGCCGCTGGCCCTGATTCCCTGCGCTAGTCAGTCGGCCTACGTGCCCTGTGAAGAATGCGTGGACGTGGAGACGTGCGCCATCCGCCTGACCATGCGCAAAGTACGCGACGCCACGGCTTCCATCCTCGACAGCACGACCCTGGCCGACGCCCTCAAGAGCCGCCGCCACTCGGTGGATTGGGTCATCTGACCAATTGAGAATGAAAAATTGACAATTGCAAATGGGTAGCCGTACACGGACGGCTGCACGTATGCGCGTGGTTTCCCGTCCCGGACCTGTTTTCCATTTTCAATTTTCCACTTTCC
>CADCTQ010000582.1:404-7366 GCA_902805615.1 uncultured Cytophagales bacterium | reverse complement strand
AAAATCTGCCATTTTGGAAGTATTTCCGAATTACCCTCCGGATTGGGCAGAAAGTATCTCATGGGGAGGCTTGGGAGGAACTGCTGCGTATCAGTCTTATGCAGGTTTACCCGGCTGGCATGACCGTAATGCAACAATAAATGCAGCAGAAAAAGGTTCTCCGGGGGCTGGTACACCAAGGGGTACCAGATGTCCGTGAAGACTCAAAAACGATCAAATTAATATAAGCCATGAAAAAAGTATTCCTGCTTTTGTGGTTGCTGACGAACCTCTGTAGCCTAAGCGCCCAAACAAGAAGTGCTATGCCCCAGCTCAATTACCAAGGCAGGGATTACACAAGCTATTTTGCTCGAGCCCTTCGTTATCCACCTGGTTTTAGAGAAGCTTGTGCTACCCGCGTTGCATTTACGGTAGTCAAGTTTCAGATTGATGAGCAGGGAAAGTTTGCCTTGCTCACCGTGGAAGGTAGTGTTTCGGACAGCATCAAGCAGTACCTGAGAACCGAGTTTGCCCGTACCAGCGGCCATTGGGTGGTGGCTACTGCGGGCGGCAAGCCGGTCAGGAGCAAAGTGTACGTTCAGCCAATCCTCTTCCGCCCCACTTGGGGTTGCGATTACTTAACCGATTATGACGAGGCAATTGATTTAGTGATTGCTGCTGCTCATAAGAAGCGAGTGTTGCTCGATCTATGGCACATATTCGGTTATTATGATTCCAATCCGGTGAGGGATACTACCTTTAGAGGAATGCCTACTAAGTAAAGTCGTAGTCCTTTCAATGCCAGCCTGCCCGTTGCCCCGCGGCATACGGACAGGCTGGCGGCGTTTTAACGACCCCCGGGGTTGCCGTTGTGGCGCTCCAGCAGTTCCACCGTGTGCTGCAACGACTCCGTACTGGCCCAACTCTGGTGCCCGGGAATCACGTACCGGGGACGCGGGAACTTCCGGCTTACGTTCCGCAACGTGACCGGCCAGGCCGCCAGGTTGGCCTCCGTTACGTTCCCGAGGTCCGTGGCTTCGGTGCTTTTCACGAGGCAGCCGCCGTACAGGAGGCGGGCTTCGGGGAACCAGACCACGATGTTGTCCCGGGTGTGGCCCTCGCCGGGGTAGTAGGCAGTGAACGAACGGCCGCCCACGGTGAAGTTGCGCCCGGAGCGGCAGCGTACTGAGGAGGCCGGCAAGGAGGGTCAATAGGAGGATGGGTAATTTTTATCCAGTATCAAGACTTACACTAAATTTATAAAGTATATGTACCGGATTGTCTTATGTTTATTACTGGCTTGTGTGACTATTTTTCCTGTCCACGGCCAAAAGATCGGCAGAGAGGCCTTTTTTAATAATTTCAATAAGGTCCTGTCGAAAAATTTAGTAAGTAATTTACAGCATGAGCGTGATTTTGATACCATTTGTGTATCTACGATGGTTGGAATAAAGTTCAAAGTAACTGTGCAGGGTAAACTGGACACAGTGATTGCGTCCAAAGGAACCCCAAAAATGCTCGAACAAACGCTCCGACGTATTCTTGAAAAAACTTTTGCTGATTTAGCATCACGAAAGGTTCTCCTCACGCTGCCAAAAAGCGAGACTTTTATTTTGCCTATTTTCTTTTCAATAAATAGATATGATTGCAAGCAGATTTTAACCGTAAGTAAGCTGAGAGAAAATATTTCAAACATGTTTGAGTTTCCCGATACTGCCAAAAAGCGAATCATCAGCGGTACTTTGCTGAATACAGTAGTTGTGGATTCCTTTAGTGATATATAACAAGGTTATCATTACTCATTAATGTGGCAGAAAAAGGAGTTCCCGGTGCTGGCACACCAAGAGGTACCAAATGTCATTGACAAATATGTAACCTTATAAAGCGATACAAGCTATGAAGAACATATTTCTGTTTTGGTGTTTACTAGTAAATCTCTACAGCCTCTCGGCGCAGACAATGAGTTCTATGCCTAAGCTTAATTATCGGGGCAGAGGTTATGAGGATTATTTTCTTAGAACACTTCGCTATCCGACCAACTTGAGAGAAGCTTGTGTGACCCGCGTTGCCTTCACGACAATTACTTTTCAAATTGATGAGCAGGGCAGATTCGCTTTGCTCACCGTGAAGGGTAGTGTGTCAGACAGTATCAAAGCGTACTTGAAGACGGAGTTTGCTCAAACCACCGGATATTGGGCGGTGGCAACGGCGAATGGGAAGCCGGTCAGGAGCAAAGTGTACGTACAGCCAATCCTCTTCCAACCTTCAGCGGGATGTGATTACTTAGCCGATTACGACAAGTCGATTAATTTACTCATTACTGCCGCCCGTAAGAAGCAGGTACTGCTTGATCTATGGCATGTGATCGGCAGTTATGATGACAGTCCAAAAAGAGACAGCATTGGAATGTTTAATAAGTAAAAAGGTCTTCTTGTTCAGCGCCAGCCTGCCCGTTGCCTCGTGGCATACGGGTAGGCTGACGGCGTTTTACCTCCCCCCGGCCGTGCCTTGGTGCCGCTCCAGCAGTTTCACCGTGTGCCGCAACGACTCTGTACTGGCCCAACTCTGGTGCCCGGGAATCACGTACCGGGGACGCGGGAACTTCCGGCTCAGGTTCCGCATCGTGGCCGGCCAGGCCGCCAGGTTGGCCTCCGTTACGTTCCCCAGGTCAGTGGCTTCGGTGCTTTTCACGAGGCAGCCGCCGTACAGGAGGCGGGCTTCGGGGAACCAGACCACGATGTTGTCCGGGGTGTGGCCCTCCCCGGGGTAGTAGGCGGTGAAGGAACGGCCGCCCACGGTGAAGGTGGTGTCCTTGCGGAAGCGGAATTCGGCCAGTTTGTACCCGTTGGCCCGGCTCAGTTGGTAGGTCTGCTCCGACGAAAAGGTTTTGGCGCCCTTTTCCCGCAGGAAATCAAAGCCGGCGGTGCGGTCGGCGTGGCTGTGCGTCGCCAGGCACAGCACCACTTCTTTGCCGTGCCGCACCCGGATGCTGTCGAGCAGGGGCGCAAACTGGGTCGTGTCCCAGGGCGTGTCAATCATGACGGCGCCGGCCGGAGTGACCACGTACAGGCCGTTGGACGAAATGCGCTGGCCCTTGAAGGACCCGTAGGTGGTGAACACGTAAAAGTCGCCCGTCAGGTGCGAAATCTCCAGTGCCGGCAGCCCGGGTTGCCCCCGGAGCGGCAGCGTACCGAGGAGGCCGGCAAGGAGGGTCAGTAAGAGGATGGGTAATTTCATCGTGAATTCTTTACGTCAGCATGCCGCCGTCCACTTGCAGCACCTGGCCGGTGATGTAGGCCGCCCGGTCGGAGGCCAGGAACACGGCGCAGTGGGCCACGTCGTCGGCGGTGCCGGCCCGCTTGAGCGGAATGCCCTGCTTCCATTCTTCCACCACCTTGGGGTCGAGTTCGCCGGTCATCTCGGTTTCGATGAAGCCCGGGGCAATGGCGTTGGCGCGGATGTTGCGCGAACCCAGTTCGAGGGCTACCGACTTGGTAAAGCCGATGATGCCCGCCTTCGAAGCCGCGTAGTTGGCCTGCCCGGCGTTGCCCCGCAGCCCCACCACCGACGTCAGGTTGATGATCGAGCCGTTGCGCTGCTTCATGAGTTGCCGCGTGGCCGCCTTGGTGAGGTTGAACACCGATTTGAGGTTGACGGTGATCACCGTGTCCCACTGCTCCTCCGACATGCGCATGAGCAGGCCGTCTTTGGTAATGCCCGCATTGTTGACCAGCACGTCGAGGCCGCCCAGGTCCTTGATGACGGCGTTGACCAGCTCTTCGGCCGCTTTGTAATCCGACGCGTCGGAGCGGTAGCCCTTGGCTTTTACCCCTTTGGCCGCCAGTTCGGCTTCCAGGGCCTGGCCTTTTTCCACGCTGGAAAGAAAGGTGAAGGCCACGTTGGCGCCTTCTTCCGCGAAGCGCAGGGCAATGGACCGGCCAATGCCCCGGGAGGCGCCGGTGACCAAAGCCGTTTTTCCTTCGAGTAATTTCATGTATGAGACGTTAGAGATGAGACGTGAGACCGGTCGCCAAAATTAGGAATTTATCCCAATTCCGCCGGGCGTGGCGTTACCGGCGACCAATTATGACGACCATCGACCCGGGCCCTTTGAAAGTTTGCAGTATTTGGGAAATTTGCCCCCATTCTCCCGTATAACCTACGGATGGCCGCCAAACCGACCGGCAGCCGCCCCGTCCGTTGCACCCGAAGCACTTATACCAGGCCGCGTCCGGCGTCTGAGCCCGGCATTTTCAGTTGTCCATTATCTATTTTCAATCTATAACTATGAGTCTTCCCAACGTGAACCCGACGCAAACGCAAGCCTGGCAGAAGCTCCGGCAGCATTTTGAAAGCACCCGCCACGTGCAGATGGCCGACCTGTTTGCCCGCGACCCCGGCCGGTACGGTGCCTTCGCCCTGTGCTTCGAAGACATGCTGGTAGACATTTCCAAGAACATGCTCACCGACGAAACGCTGCCGCTGCTGCGCGAACTGGCCGTTGAATGTCGGCTGGCGGAGGCCATCGAGGCCCTGTTCACCGGCAAGGCCATCAATGCCACGGAAGGCCGGGCGGTGCTGCACGTGGCCCTGCGCAACCGTTCGGATGCGCCCATTCTCGCAGATGGCAAGGACGTGATGCCCGAGGTCAACGACGTGCTGCGCCGCATGGAAACCTTCTCGAACCAGGTGGTGTCGGGGGCGTGGAAGGGCCATTCGGGAGAGGCGATCACCGACATCGTCAACATCGGCATCGGCGGCTCGGACCTCGGCCCGGTGATGGTGACGGAAGCCCTGCGGCCCTACTGGCAGCCCGGCCGGCGGGTGCATTTCGTGTCGAACGTGGACGGGACGCACATTGCCGAAACGCTCAAGCGGGTAAACCCCGAAACGACGCTCTTCATGATCGCCTCCAAGACGTTTACCACGCAGGAAACCATGACCAACGCCCTCACGGCGCGGGAGTGGCTGCTGGCGCGGTTCAACGACCCGGCGGCCGTAGCCAAGCACTTCGTGGCCCTGTCCACCAACGCCAAGGCCGTCGGGGATTTCGGCATCAACACGGACAATATGTTTCCCTTCTGGGACTGGGTGGGCGGCCGGTACTCGCTGTGGTCGGCCATCGGGCTCTCCATTGCCTGCACGGTGGGCTTCGACCACTTCCGCGAACTGCTCGACGGCGCCCACGCCATGGACCGCCACTTCCGGGAAACGCCCTTCGACGAGAACGTGCCCGTGACGCTGGCCCTGATCGGCATCTGGTACAACAACTTCTTCGGCGCCCAGACGGAAGCCATCCTGCCCTACGACCAGTACCTGCACCGCTTCCCGGCGTACTTCCAGCAGGGCAACATGGAAAGCAACGGCAAGTCGGTGGACCGCAACGGCCAGCCGGTCACCTACGAAACGGGGCCGGTCATCTGGGGCGAGCCGGGCACCAACGGGCAGCACGCCTTTTACCAGCTCATCCACCAGGGCACCAAGCTCATCCCCTGCGATTTCATTGCCCCGGCCGTGAGCCACAACCCCATCGGGGAGCACCACCAGATGCTGATGTCCAACTTCTTCGCCCAGACGGAGGCGCTGATGAAGGGCAAGCCGGAGGCGGAGGTGACGGCCGAACTCCGCAAGGCCGGCAAGAGCGACGAGGAAATCAAGCGGCTCACGCCCTTCCGGGTGTTTACGGGCAACCGGCCCACCAACTCGATCCTCGTCCGCAAGATCACCCCCCGGGTGCTGGGCAGCCTGATTGCCCTCTACGAACACAAGATTTTCGTGCAGGGCGTTCTCTGGAACATTTACAGTTTCGACCAGTGGGGCGTGGAACTGGGCAAACAACTCGCCAACAAGATTCTGCCGGAACTGAAGGGCGACGAAAAGGTGACCACGCACGACTCGTCCACCAACGGCCTCATCAACGCCTACAAAGGAATGCGCCAGGGGTAAACCCTGCCGGGTACGTGTAGAGACGCGATTCATCGCGTCTCTGCCCCGGTGCGGGTATCACCCGAAAACGGACAGAACCCGGCTCCCCGGCGTCGGGGAGACGCGATGAATCGCGTCTCTACATTCTGAACTGTACGGTTCCGTAACATCATCCCCATGCCCATACTGCTGACCGACTACATCAAACGGGCCCATGCCGCTTTTCCGCCGCTGGCCCGGTACGCCCATCCCTGGCAGGTTACCGCCCAAGCCGTTGCCCTGGTGGAGGAATGGCTGCGCACGCTGGGCGATGACTACCGGGTACGGGACGGCGTTGCCATTCACCGGACGGCCACGGTGGAGGAGGGGGTGGTGCTGAAAGGGCCGGTGGTGGTGTCGGCCGGGTGCTTCCTGGCGGCCCACGCCTACCTGCGGGGCGGGGTGTTCCTCGACGAAGGCGTGACCGTGGGGCCGGGCTGCGAGGTAAAATCTTCCTTCCTGTTCCAGAAAGCCGCGCTGGCCCATTTCAACTTCGTGGGCGACTCGCTGGTCGGGGCCGGCGTGAACCTGGAAGCCGGCGCCGTCACGGCCAACCACTACAACGAACGTGCCCACAAGGACATTGCCGTGCAGGTGGGCGGGCAGGTATTCGGGACCGGCGTGCAGAAGTTCGGGGCGCTGATCGGCGACGGGAGCCGGCTGGGAGCCAATGCCGTTACGTCGCCCGGCACCATCCTGCCCCCCGGCTCGGTGGTCGGCCGGCTCGAACTGGTGGAACAGGTCAAATTGCCGTTGCCGCCGCCATGATCTTCATTGACAAATTTTGGCAAACCGGTGTTATACTCTTGTTCAGTTGAATTGAGAGGATACGCGCTGTTCCTGAAGAGCGACCACCCCTGCCCCCAGCCCCTCCGAGGCTACGATTAGGACACCATTTTCAAGTAGCGCGAAAAGCGGTCAGTGAGACACTGACCGCGGCAGCAAGAGACACTGACAACGGCACGGAACTACCTCCACAAAGATCCGCACGCCGCCGTCAGTGTCCGCCGCCGTCAGTT
>CADCTQ010000582.1:0-329 GCA_902805615.1 uncultured Cytophagales bacterium | reverse complement strand
GGGAATAGTAACCATCGGCTGCATGGCAAGGCAAATGCACGTTACGAATATGCTTTCCGGTCAGCGGGACCGAGGGGTACGGCTCCTCTCCTTTTTGCAAGGATGGGCCGGGGGTGGTTTCTCTGTAAATTCATTCCGGAAGAGAAATAAACCTCATTACTCCGCCAGCAACTCGTCGGCCAGCCGGGTCAGCCCCACGCTGGCTTTTTCTTCGATCAAATGAAGGTTTGGCCGCTTGCTGACGGGCGGAATGCGAACGTCCACTACGAACTTGGGCACCTCGTCGTCCACGTAGTCAATCAGGCCGGCCGCCGGGTACACGGCCAGCG
>CADCTQ010000581.1 GCA_902805615.1 uncultured Cytophagales bacterium | reverse complement strand
CGGGGCAGCCCCGGACGGACGGCGTGCCGCTTTCCTAAAACTAATTCCTTTCTAATGCCCCCGCCCGGCCTCCGGCTTGCTTTTATCCCCCACCCCGCCGTAACTTGACCCGGTGGTGGTCGAATGAGGAGCCCTGAATGTTCGAATGGCTTTCGCCCACCTCATCCGTTTTAACGCCCCGCTGATCTTCTAACCTTTCTCTGCCCATGACCGCTGTTCCGCCTCCCCGCACCCCGGCCCGGCTCGTTCGCCTGCTGCTGGTGGAAGACGAGCCCAAAGTAGCCGCTTTCATCCGCAAGGGGCTCGAAACGCAGTCGTACAAGGTGGAAGTCGCCGCCGACGGCCGGGAGGGCAAGCTGCTGGCCGCCGCCCAGAAGTACGACCTCATCATCCTCGACGTCAACCTGCCGCACGTGAGCGGCATTGACCTGTGCCGGTTCATCCGCACCCGGCACGCCAAAGTGCCCATCCTGATGCTGACGGCGATGGGCACCACCGGCGACAAGCTGACGGGCTTCGAAGCCGGCGCCGACGACTACCTGGTGAAGCCCTTCGAATTCCTCGAATTGCTGGCCCGGGTGCAGGCCCTGCTGCGCCGGTCGGCCCCGCCCGAGGAAGCCGAACCCTCCCTCCAGATCGCCGACCTGGAGCTGGACCTGCGCGAAAAGGTGGCCCGCCGCGCCGGCAAGACCATTGAACTGACGGCCCGGGAATTCTCCCTGCTCGAATACCTGATGCGCAACGCGGGCCGCGTCGTGTCGCGCAACGACATTGCCGAGCAGGTGTGGGAGGTCAACTTCGACCCGGGCACCAACATCATCGAGGTGTACGTGAACTACCTGCGCAAAAAGGTGGACAAAGACGCCTCCGTCAAACTCATTCACACCGTGATCGGCATGGGCTACGTGCTCAAAGAAAAGTAACCCGTCATGACCATTCGTACCCGCCTTACGCTGCTGTTTACGGGGGTGGTGGCGTCGCTGCTGGGCGTGTTCTGCGGAGTAATCTACTTCTTCGCCGAACGGCACCGGGCGCAGGAATTCCAGGAACGGCTGCGCACGGAAGCCTTCAACTCCGCCCAACTCCTCTACGGCCGGACCACCCTCAGCCCCGAACTGTTCAAACTCCTCGACCGCAATCAGATCACGGTGGTCAACCGCGAGGAGATCATCATTTACAACTACCTCAACCAATTGGTGTACGAAAGCGGCACCGACTACCTGTCGGTGGACAAGGCGACCCTCGACGAAGTGCGGCTGCGGCGGGAGGTCCAGTTCCGGCGCGGCGACCGGGAAATCGTGGGGGTGTTGTTTGCCAACGGAACCAACCGGTTCGTGGTGTTTGCCTCGGGGGTGGACAAGTACGGGTTCAGCAAGCAGCGCAACCTGGCCCTCATCCTGTCTACGGGCTGGCTGCTGGCAACCGGGCTGGTGTTCCTGGCGGGGCGGTTCTTCGCCCGCAAATCCCTCCAGCCCATGACCCGCGTCATCAGCCGGGTAGATTCCATTTCGGCCTCGCGGCTGGAACTGCGCGTGGACGAAGGCAACGGCCAGGACGAAATCGCCCAACTGGCCCGCACGTTCAACCGGATGCTCGACCGGCTGGAAGAAGCGTTTCGCCTCCAGCGGGCCTTCGTGTCGAACGCCTCGCACGAAATGCGCACGCCGCTCACGGCCATTACCGGCCAGATCGAGGTGGCGCTGCTCACGGAGGAAAAGCCGGAAGAACTCCGGGCCACGCTGCTCTCGGTGCTCGAAGACGTGCGGCAACTCAACCGCCTCACCAACGGCCTGCTTACGCTGGCCAGCATCAACGTGGACGAAACCACCGTGTCGCTGTCCCCGTTGCGCGTGGATGAACTGCTCTGGGCCGTGCGCAGCGACCTGCTCAAAATGCACCCCAACTACGCGGTGCGGGTGGAGCTGGATGAGTTGCCCGAACGGGAAGCCGACCTGAGCCTGCCGGGCAGCGAAACGCTGCTCAAGACCGCCCTGTTCAACCTGATGGAAAACGGCTGCAAGTTTTCGCCCGACCACGCCGTGCGGGTGCGGCTGCAACGGCTGCGGGGCTATTTTTCGCTGCGGTTCCACAACGGGGGCGACGCCATTCCCGCCGCCGAACTCCCGCTGATCTTCAAGCCCTTCCACCGCGGCACCAACGCCCACCGGACCCCCGGGCACGGCATCGGCCTCTCCCTCACCGACCGCATCATCCGGCTGCACCAGGGCAGCCTCCAGGTAGACTCCGCCCCCGACACCGGCACGGCATTCACGGTGCTCCTGCCGGCAAAATAACGGAGACCGCAGACGGGAGGAAGGATCGGGTTTAAACCCGATCCTATGGATAGTACCCCAAGTTCTCAAACCTGACCCGTCCAGAATGAGGCGAATGGGAAGCGGTACTGTACCAAAAGCGGTAGCAATATCCATAGGATCGGGTTTAAACCCGATCCTTCCGCCGGCCTTCCGTTTATCAGCATTTCTAATTTCTTTCTAACACCACCTTAATCAGGGTTTAATGTGGGCTTCGCATCTTTATGCCTCGCCCAATTGTCCATTAAAGAAATGCCCATGCCGCCCTACATTCTGGATTATACCAGTGATCGCAGTTCGTCCGCCGGGACGTCCGGCCCCAAGCCAGTCGTAAAGAAAAGTGTCGTATTGGTGGCGGCCGGCATCGCGTTGCTGGGTGCCTCACTGGCGAGCCACTTGTTTACCATGGGCCAGTACCAGCGCCTCCGGGCGTCGGCGGACCGCCAGGCGCTGCAATACGACTCGTTGCTTTCGGCCAAGCTCCAGGCTGACCGGCAGGTTGCCGATCTCCGGGAGCGGCTCACCCGGTTGCAGGAGCAGGCGGCCCCCCAACAGTCATTGCGTCAATTCGTTCACCCCACCGCAAACCCCGTACGCCATGAACGCCATCGAGATCAGTAAGGAGGAGATTGCCCGGCTGCCGATCCGGCGCCGCGAAGAGACCGTGACCCCGGAAGAACAACTGCGCCGCCGCCTGAACCTGCAAAAGGCCGCCTGGCTGGGCAACACGCACAAGCACAAGGTTACCCTCAGTTTCCGGGCCGACCAGTCGTTGTACGCCGTGCAAACCACGGTGTGGTCGGTGACCGACGCGCACGTGGGCCTGAAGGGTGGCATTGTGCTGCCTATTGCAAACATCGAACGGGTAGACTTGTGCTGACGGCCCGCGGGTATCGAAGCGGGTAACTTCCGTTCCGGCCCTGCGTATGTAAGGCAGTACCCCACCCGTATGATCCCAGCCGATGCCCTTCTTCCGCTCCCCTACTCGGTTGCCCGCGTGCACGCCGGCTTTTCGGAGGCTAGCGGGCTGGCCCGCATGAGCCACGCCGGGCTTACGCTGGAATACCAGGTCCGGCTGCTGGGCTTCTTCCGGTTTGCCATCCGCGAAGTCACGGTGCCCTTTGATGAGATTGCCGCCATCACGCTGAAAAAGAACCTGCTGCACACCCGGATCGTCCTGCAGACGCGCAGCCTGCGTACCCTGGCGGCAATGCCGGGCAGCAAGACCGGCCAACTCGTGCTGCGCGTGGCCCGCCGGGACCGTGAGACGGCGGCCCTGCTGGTGTCGGCCCTGCGCCTGCACCTGTCGGAACTGGCCGTGAACCGCCTCGCCAACCACCAGGCGGAGGAACTGCCGGCGGGACCGGCCAGTACCGAAATCATCCACCAACCGGACGAAGCATCCATTCACAAAACGGGGCATCAATAAAAGACCCTTTGAACCTTCTCCTATTCAATCAAAGAGAAACGGATCAGGATTTACAGGATTGCCCGATGACCAGGACTGTGGACCGGGATTCTCAGAATCAGTGGATGAGCAAGATGAACCGGGATTCATTCAGATGAAGAGATTGGCAGGATTACGACGCTTCCGGTCCTGATTATCCTGTTCATCTTAACTCGTTCATCCGCCACTGCCAGAAATCCTCGTCCCTAACCCTGTCCATCCCTTAATGCTGTAAATCCTGATCCAGGTCCATGATGCGGATGCGGATGGGGTGCGGGGCCGTTTCGTCGCCGCCGAAGTACGGGTAGAGGCGGTACCGGAAACTGCTGCCGGGGCAACCGCCGGCCATCCGGGTAGCGTGTTTGCCGTTGACGGTAAACACGTATCCCTGCGGGCCGATGCTGATCTGGTACTCATTGGTTTCCTCCAGCTTTACCGTGGTGATTGTCTGCACCGTGCGTTGCCCGTTGGCGTACACGTAGGCGTAGATGCGCAGGGCGTCGTCCTGCCAGTTCCAGCCGAACCGGGCACTGTTCTGGTGGTGGTGGGTGCCGCAGTCCGAAAAGCCGTACAGTTTGTTGATGTCGTGCTGGTTCACGGCCTGCCTTGACTGGTACACGGCGGAACTGTCGAACACCGCCCGGAAACGCAGCACGGTAGCGGCAAATACGTTGAGGTTGCCGGTATTGCTTTCGTGGGCCTTGGTGGGAATGGTGAATGTCTGGAAGGTCCCGCCGGGCTTGCCCACCGCAACTTCCGAAGGAGTTGGTGCGGGCTTGGGGGTTGATGGATCAGGATCACAACCGGGCAGGAATGCAAGGGAAAGAAAAGTAGAAAAGATGAAAAAAGGGCGCAACATCCCGCAAAGTTGCCCCAAAATCACAAAAAAAGGAAGAAAAGGCCCGGCAAAAGCAGGCTGCTGCTACGAAGAGAACCGCAAGGGGTGCAAAGGAGACGCATGGAGAACGCGTATTTCTTTGCGTCCATTGCGTCTCTATTGCGATCCTTGCGGTTCAGTTCGTGCTAAAACCCTCTCCCACCCTCTAAACCGGAGGCTACTTTCCTGCTTGTCCCGTCTGGGCGGCGCCGGCTTTCTGGTCGTCGCGCAGGGTCGGGTATTTGATGCCCAGTTGCTCCAGGTAGGACTTATACCGGACGGGGTCATAGTAGAACTTCTTCATCTCCGGCCGGAACTGCGCCATGATCTTGGCGTTGAGGTACGTGGCCGGCTTGTCGGTGTCCTTCACGAAGGGCGTGTACTTGGTTTCCTTCGTCTGCACGTTGGCGAAGTAATCGCGGGCATTCTTGAGGATTTCCGGCTTCGCCAGCAGGTCGAGCAGCGTGAGGGCTTCGGCTTTGGCCCCCGCCGTGACGCCTTTGTGGGCAATGGGCGTCGCCATGGCAATGGCATTGGCCCAGTGGTGGCCCGGCAAGCCGGGAATGTTGGCCGGGTACTGCAACACGACCGTCGGCACCGTCCAGGCGATGTCGGCAATGTCGTCGGAGCCGCCGCCCATCAGGTTATTCTTGGGCGCGGCCAGCGTATCGAGCTTCACGTCGAGGCCGTCAATCTTCTTGCCGTTGTAGGGATTGACGGGCGGCGCTTTTACTTCCTGCTGCACGGCCCGGGCCAGCAACTGGTCGTCGGCGTCCCACGACGGCAGCCCGACCCGTTTGATGTTCTCGTACATGACTTCGGCAATGGGTTTGTTGAAGTAGCCCGGCCAGGCGCTGCCCAGGTAGCGGTAGCTCATCCTGGTACCCGTCATCTTGGCGGCGCCTTCGGCAATGGCGACCCCGGTTTCGTACATGCCCTTGATGGCCGGGTAGGTGCGGTCGCGGAAGTAGTACCACACGCTGGCTTTGGAAGGCACCACGTTGGGCTGGTCGCCGCCGTCGGTGATCACGTAGTGGGACCGTTGCGACACCGGCAGGTGTTCCCGCTTGTAGTTCCAGCCGATGTTCATGAGTTCCACCGCGTCGAGGGCGCTGCGTCCGCGCCAGGGGGCGGCGGCGCTGTGGGCCGATTCGCCTTCAAACGTAAACTCCACCGACACCAGGCCGTTGTTGCCCGCATCGCCGTAGCTCACGGCCAGGTTGCTGGCTACGTGGGTGAAAATACAGGCATCCACGTCCTTGAAGTACCCGTCGCGCACGAAAAAGGCTTTGGCGGCCACCAGTTCCTCGGCCACGCCGGGCCACAGCACCAGCGTACCGGGGATCTTTTCCCGTTCCATGACCTTTTTGAGGGCCAGCACGGCCGTCACGTTGAGGGGCAGGCCCGAGTTATGGCCTTCCCCGTGCCCCGGCGCCCCTTCCACCACCGGGTCGCGGTAGGCCACGCCGGGCTTTTGCGAAGCCTTGGGAATGCAATCCAGGTCGCTGCCCACGGCAATGACCGGCTTGCCGGAGCCCCAGCGGGCCATCCAGGCCGTGGGAATGTTGGCAATGCCGTACTCCACCGCAAAGCCGTTCTTTTTGAGAATGCCGGTGAGGTACCGGGACGTTTCTTCTTCCTGGAAACCCAGTTCACCGAAGCTGAAAACCATGTCTACCATCTGCGCGGTGAAGGCTTGTTGCCCGTCAATCTCGGCCACGAGTTCTTTCTTGATGGCTTCGATCCTGGTGGGAGGCAAAGTAGTTTGGGCGTTTGACAGCAGAGGCACGGCCAGGAGGCTGGTTGCCAGCAGTCGCCGTACGGAACGGGTCAGGCTTTTTGCCCGGAAATTGGCGGGTAGTGGTTGAGGCACGCAGGTAAGGGTTTGGTTGGCGGAAATCTCCCAAGTAACGACCATTTGGGGGATTTCGCAACCCTTCCGCGCCGGGAATTGCATACCCGGGAGGCCGTCCGTTCATTGAGAAATGCAACTGCATGGCAGGATAGTGCAGGACAGCAAAGACGGGAGAGGCGTGTACATTAAGCTATCTTTTTCCTTTTAATTGGCTTGAGCAACAAACCACATGAAAAAATTGGATAGCATTCTGCTGATTGACGACGATAAAATAACGATATACCTGCAAAAGACGCTGGTGGAATCAATGGACATTTGTCAGCACGTATTTGTGTGTAAAAACGGGCTGGAAGCCCTTCATTTTCTCGCCACCCGCCACGAGGCCGGCGAGTCCTTCCCGGACCTGATCCTGGTTGACTTGAACCTGCCCGTGCTGGATGGATTCGATTTTCTGGAAGCTTATAAAGGGAGTGGGTACCACCTGCAATACACGACCCTGGTGTACGTGCTTACCACTTCCCGCAATCCCCGCGACGTGGAGCGGGTGGAGCAACTGGGCATTGCGCCGTACCTGACCAAGCCGCTGGTGGAGGATAACCTGTGGCACATGTACGAGGATTGCTCGGAGCAGAAGCACCGGATGCGGCAGCAACGCATGGCAGATGCCAGGTAGCGTACGCAAGGCAGGCGCGTAAGGGATGGCAGCCATGGGTTCGCCAGGCGGGTCAGTACTGAAACGCAGAAAGCCCCATTGCGTGAACAATGGGGCTTTGCTGTTTGATAGGGTTGGCGGGGACCTACTCTTCCACCGGTGAAGGCAGTACCATTGGCGCAGGGCGGCTTAACTTCTCTGTTCGGAATGGGAAGAGGTGATCACGCCCGCAATACCCGCCATTAGGCTCTTATAA
>CADCTQ010000580.1 GCA_902805615.1 uncultured Cytophagales bacterium | reverse complement strand
CTGCGGAAGCCGATCCTTTCGCGGATCGTATCGGCGTCGGTGGAGAGCACCACGTCGTAGCGGCGGGGGTTCCCGGGCGTTCACAGGCCGAGCCTGGCCGGGAAGCTCAGTCTGGCGAGGCCGTCGGCACCGGCCGTCACGCGGCGGGAGATTTTTGCTTCGGGAATGCTTACGGTCACGGCCCGGCCCGTGGCGGGTCCGTTCAGCTTTACCCAGCCTTCCACCTGGCCGGGGGTGTTCCTGCCCAGCTGCACCACGTAGTCCTCGATGAACGTACCGGGTGTTGAGGGTGGGCACGTTGTCGGCGGCGCGGCGGTTGTCGGCCTTCACCACCACGAAGTTGTTGCCTTCCTGCAGGCCCTCGGTAACTTCGAAGCCGAAGGGCGTAAAGCCCCCTTCGTGTTCGCCGACTTTGGCGCCGTTGAGGTACACGTGGGCCTTGTAGTTGACGGCGCCAAAGTGCAGGAAGTACCGCCGGCCGGGGGCTTTGCGGTGCGCAAACGCCTTGTGGTACCAGATCGTGCCCTCGTAGTACTGGAGCTTGGGGTCCTGGGAATTCCAGTCGCCGGGCACGTTCAGTTGCGGGGCGTTTTCGAAGCCGTACTCCACGAAGTCGTTTTTGCCGGTGGGCTTGGCGGCCTTGAAGAAGCCGTTGGGGTTTTCGGTGTAGCGGTAGGTGTAAAAGCCCGTTTCGTACGGGTCAATGATGATCTGCCACTTGCCGTTCAGGCTGAGCCCTTTGCGCCCCGGCACGTTGGTCAGGGTCTGGGCCGAACCGGGGGCGAACGAAAGGAGCAGCGACAGGAGCAGTAAAGCGGTTTTGTTCATTCAAAGGGTTAGGGAAGAATTGAAGGGGGGTTTGAAAGGTGAACACGGCGGGCTTACCGCTTCTCAAACACGAGGCGGAAATGGTCCCAGATGCCCTTTTCGAAAGCCACGCGGATGGGCGCAATCTGGAGGTTTTTGAGGCGGTTCCGCAGTTTGGGGTCAACCAGGAATTGGGGCGTGAGCGACAGGTAGGCCAGGTATTTCTGCAAGCCAAAGCTTTTGAGGCGCCGGCGCCATACTTTAATGGTTTCGATGTAGTCCACTTTGCCACTGTGGTGGTTTACGAGTTTGAAGTAGGGCTCGGCGTTTTTGATGATCTGCTCCTTGCCGTAGGGGAGCCATGAACCGGGGAACTCATTGACCACCAGGGCCATCAGGTATTCATCGGAATCCTTGTCGGCGTTGATGTCAATGGCATCCAGCTCGATCATGCCCTTGTCGAACACCATCGTCTGGATGAAACACCGGCCTCCCGGCGGCAGCAAATCGCTGACGGTTTTAAAGAACTGGTTGTACACCTGGTCCTGTTTGCCGGCCTTATAGTCCTCCATGGAACAGAAATGCTCGAATGCCCCCACCGACACGACGGCGTCGAAAGTGCCGTAATCCGCCGGCGTAACCGTGCGGCAGTCCTTGATGTAGACTTCAAAGCCCTGGCGGCGGCAGGAGGCGTACTGGCCTTCCGACAGCACCAGCCCGGTTCCTTTCGCGCCGATCTGGCGCAGGTAATTGAGAAAAGGTCCCCACCCGCAGCCCATGTCCAGCACTTTGCTGCCCGGGCCGACGTGGAGGTGCTCGGCAATAAAGGCGTGTTTGTTTCGCTGCGCCGCTTCGAGGGAGAGCGAAAAGTCGCCGTCGTACTTGGCTCCCGTAAAGTCGGCCATTTCGCCTACGCTCAACCGCCAGACCTGGTCCATGGTGGAATAAGAGTAATCAATATCCGTTTTGTTAGCCATCGGTAAGGTTGGTTGTGGTTGGAGAAAACTCATTCAGAGGTTTACGCCCTGGTAGACGCCGGACAGTGTCACGGGGGCGTCGCCGTTCAGGAGCGATAGGGTTTCGGTGGGTTGGGTGAACAATTGCTTTTCCCACTGGCTGGCGGTGCGCTTGCGGAAGTATTCTACCCGGACCTCCTCACCCGATACGAGTATATACTCCTGCAAGGAGAGAATGCTCTGGCAGGCGGCGAATTTATCCTCCCGGTCGTACGCTTCGGTGCTCTTGGATAACACCTCTACAATCAGAACAGGGTTGAGCAGGTTGTCAAATTCCTTGTCTTTGAGCAGCGACTGGCCTTTCACTACCGTAACGTCAGGGTAGCAGTAGCTGTTGGTCAAGGGGTTATGCACCCGCATGTTGATGACGTAAGCCTGGTATCCCTTGCCTTTAACGAACCGGTACACCTCCCCAATCACGTTTCCGGTGATTAAACTGTGGTTTTTACCGGACCTTCCCATTTTAATGATTTTGCCGTTGAGGTATTCGTGTTTTTCCGCTTTGGGCAGGCTCCGCTCCCGGAGCAGGTATTCTTCCGCCGAGATAAAATCCACCAGGGCGTGGGAGGCCGATACGGGGGTTTCGATGAGCAGGGCCATGTGTTTAGGATTGGGTATTGGGTATTGAGCGGTGGTTATTTAACGAAGTGAAGGGTACTATTCCCCGCCAAACCCGAAGTACGCCTCCGCATTGTGGTAGCAGATGTTTTCCACCATTTTGCCCAGCCAGGCGTGGTCGGCGGGCAGTTCGCCGTTCTCCACGTCGTTGCCCAGCAGGTTGCAGAGGATGCGCCGGAAATACTCGTGGCGCGGGTACGAGAGGAAGGAACGGGAGTCGGTGAGCATCCCCACGAACCGGCTGAGCAGGCCCATGTTGGAAAGGGCGTTCAGTTGCCGCTCCATGCCGTCCTTCTGGTCGAGGAACCACCAGCCCGAGCCGAACTGCATTTTGCCCGGCACGCTGCCGTCGTTGTAGTTGCCGATCATGGTGGCAAACAACTCGTTGTCGCGGGGGTTGAGGTTGTAGAGGACCGTCTTGGCGAGGCGGTTTTCCGAATCGAGCCGGTCGAAGAATTTCGTCATGGGCCGGGCCATCTCGAAGTCGCCGACCGAATCCCAGCCGGTGTCGGGGCCGAGCTGGCGCAGCATGCGGGTGTTGTTGTTGCGGATGGCGCCCAGGTGGTACTGCTGGATCCAGCCCTTTTCGTGGTCCATCAGGGCAAACTCCACGAGCATGGCCGACTTGAACTTGAGCACGTCGGGCGGAACCAGCGTCTGTCCGCCGCGTACTTTCTCGAAGATCTGCCGGATTTCGCCGTCCCCGTACGGCTCGGCGTAGATCTGCTCCAGGCCGTGGTCCGACAGCCGGCAGCCCATCGCGGCAAAGTAGTCGTGGCGGTTGCGCAGGGCCGCCAGGTACGAAGCAAAGTCGTTGATGTCGGTATTGGAAGCGGCGGCCAGTTTGTCCACCCAGGCGTTGAAAGCGACGGGGTCTTCGGGGGCCATGCCTTTGTCGGGCCGGAAGGTGGGCAGCACCCGCACGGCAAAGCCGCTCTCCCGGAGTTGCCGGTGGTGTTCGAGGGGGTCGGTGGGGTCGTCGGTGGTGCAGACCACGCGTACGTTCATGCGGGTGAGCAGTCCCCGCACCGAATACCCGGGGCTTTGCAGCAGGGCCGTGGCCTCGTCGTAGATTTCGCGGGCCGTGTCGCCGTCGAGTACTTTGGTGATGCCGAAGTAGCGGCGCAGTTCCAGGTGCGTCCAGTGGTAGAGCGGGTTGCGCATGGTGTAGGGCACGGTTTCGGCCCACTTCCGGAAACGGGCGAAGTCGTCGGCGTCGCCGGTGATGAAGCGTTCGGGCACGCCGTTGGTGCGCATGGCCCGCCACTTGTAGTGGTCGCCGTCGAGCCAGATGCGGGTCAGGTTGTCGAACTGCCGGTCGGCGGCAATCTGGTCGGGGGGCAGGTGGCAGTGGTAGTCAATGATGGGCATGCGGGCCGCGTGTTCGTGGTAGAGGTAGCGGGCCGTGTCGGTGTGCAGCAGGAAGTCTTCGGAAAGAAAGGGCTTGCGGGTGGTGGGTATATCGGTGAGCATGTCTGAACCTTGATTTACTTGGTTGTCTGAACCTTGATAAACTTGATTGAATGATGAACGGGATGGCGGGTTCAGGATGAGCAGCCGTTCATCATCATGTCATCTTTTTAATCCTTCTCAATCATGGTCTTACTTCTTTACCAGGTCGGAGAGGCGGAACGAGACGCCGGGCAGGAGTTCGATTTCGGAAGTCCAGTCGGTGATGCGCCAGTCGGCATTGGGGGCGGCGACCATGATCTTGCGGGGTTCAGCTGTGAAAATCCAAATGACCCGTTCCACCCCGAACTGGAGCAGTTGATCGGTTTTCCGGTGATAATACTGCTCAACCGACTCAAAGTTTTCCATATCTGCCTTCGCATCTATTTCGATCACTATTCTGGGAGGCACCTTGGCGTACTCGTTACTGAACTGCACTTCTTTTAATTTCTCCTGCTCAAATATGGCAATGTCACAAGCCCACCATGAATTCTTTTTAAACAACAAGCCCAGTTCGTTGCTAAGCACCTCATACTGCTCGTCCGGGAGATGGCGGAAGAGAAACTTTAGCAAAAGCGTAATCACCCTGCTTTGAATGATACCTGATCCCATAATCTCCTCAGGTTGTTTTGTCCCGGCCAGTACCTCCTTGTACCCGCGGTAATAGATCGGCACGCCGTTGTCCATCTCGTAAATCAGGGCTTCGGGCACTTCCCGGGAACTGCTGCCGGACGACGCCTTTTTCCGCGGCTTGCTGCTTTGCCGGGCGGTTTGTCCTTTATTTTCGGTTATTGTCGCCATTGCTTTGGTGCGTTTTGTTCAATAGAGGCTGCGTTTCCCGGCGCCTCCTCGCATTTACATTCAAAGTAGTCTTGCTTTACGTATCCCGTGCATCCTCCTGCTGATTCGTTTCCAAGTCTATCACCGCCCTTGGGGGGCCTACCAATGCGTCGGCGAAATAACAGGTCCAGATGTCTTCTGCTCTCAATCCCTGAATGGTATTGCCGGCCTGGATGACTACGCCATGCTCGTAAATGTAATTGCCGTACGCATTCAGCAGCCCGGACACCTCGCTTGGGTCCAGGCCGGTAAAACGCACCTGGAAATCGGGCAGGCCCAGCACGTGCAGGCCCAGCGTATCCATGAACATTTCTCCCTCCGCGCCATTGGAAATATTGAAGAACCGCACGTTCATCATGCCGTGCAGGGTGTCGGGCTCCTCCTCGGTTACGGCCAATGCGTACGCGAAGGGATTGACCAGTTTATCGCTTCCGCCGAAGTGGACCGCCTGCGGACGGGTGGCTTTGATGAGCGCCGTGATGAATTTCTGGTAGTACTCCGCCCGTCGCTTGTACGGCAGCCCGGAGGAAAGGAAATCCAGTACGTGGAATGCGTACTTACACTTCGGCACGATTTCTTTTGCCTCCGGCCAGTGCCAGCTTTGCTGCAAAGCCGGCACAAACTTTTCCGGCTTTGCCTGCTGGTTTTCCGGGACAAAAATGACGCACTGGGCCGGCGCACTTTTATCCCCGTACGTTACAGAATAGTCGGGGAAGAAATACAGAAAGGGCTTATCCGACTCATCGGCAGCACTGCCCGTTTCGACCCGCGCAAACTCCTTGCGTAATTCTTCGAGGATACTCGCCTGGTCTAACTCAAACGGATGCTCAAAGAGGAATTGCGCCATTAGCACGGCAGGTTCGTTCCGTATTTCTTCCAGTTCACTTCCTGGCGACCCGACTTGAAATTCTACATTGAGTTCAGTCAATATGGCGCTGAACGCTTCAAGCCTCTCCCCTTCAATTTCAATTACGATGGGTTCTCCTTCCAGCATTTTCTCCATAGCCTCTTTTGCCTCGCGCAATCCCATTCCCGGATTGTATTCTCTCAGTGCCTGGATGAGCGTAAGCCTGTTCTGATGCTTGGCTTTAAAACGGCTTATAGTTATTGTATGCTTCATTCCTGTGTGACTGTGATTACTCGTTGTATACACCCAGCCTCTTTTTCCCTCATCCCCCGCCCCTACCCTTCCAGCATCCTGACGATGCCCAGTTCCAGCCCCCGCAGTTCCGCCAGCCCGCGCAGCCGCCCGATGGCCGAGTAGCCGGGGTTGGTCTTTCTGTGCAGGTCGTCGAGCATCTGGTGGCCGTGGTCGGGGCGGAACGGGAGGGGCCGGGATGGGCCGCGGCGCCGTTGTTCCAGCACCAGTTCGCGCATCACCGCGAACATGTCCACGTCGCCTTCCAGGTGGTTGGCCTCGTAGAAGTTGCCGTCGGCGTCGCGTTGCGTGCTGCGCAGGTGCACGAAATGAATCCGGGGGGCCAGCCGCCGCACCATGCCGGGCAGGTCGTTGTCGGGACGCACGCCGTAGGAGCCCGTGCAGAAGCAGAGGCCGTTGGCCGGCAGGTCCACCGCCCCCGTGAGCCACCGGGCGTCGGCCTCGGTGCTTACCACGCGGGGCAGGCCCAGGATCGGGTACGGCGGGTCGTCGGGGTGGATGGTGAGCTTGATGCCCGCCGTCTCGGCCACGGGGGCCACCCGTTGCAGGAAGTACACCAGGTTTTGGCGCAGTTCTTTTTCGCCCACGTGGCGGTACGTGTCGAGGGCCGCCTGAAACTGCTCCACCGTAAAGCTCTCTTCCGAGCCGGGCAGGCCGGCAATGATGTTGCGCGTGAGCCGCCGGGCTTCCTCCTCGCCCAGCTTCTCGTAGCAGGCCCGGGCCTTTTTGATCCGTTCGGGCGAATAATGCCCTTCGGCGCCCGGACGCCGGAGGATGTAGAGTTCAAAGGCGGCAAACTCGTCGGCGTCGAAGCGCAGGGCCTTGGAGCCGTCGGCCACCACGTAGGCCAGGTCCGTGCGGGTCCAGTCGAGGACGGGCATGAAGTTGTAGCACACCGTGGTGATGCCGCACCGGGCCAGGTTGGTGAGTGATTCCTGGTAGTTGCGGATGTACTCGTCGCACCGCCCGGAGCCCGTCTTGATGTTTTCGTGCACGGGCACGCTTTCCACCACCGACCACGTGAGGCCCGCGGCTTCAATTTCGGCTTTCCGCTTTTCGATCTCGGCCACCGTCCACACCTGCCCGTTGGGTACGTGGTGGAGGGCCGTCACGATGCCCGTGGCACCGGCCTGGCGGATGTCGGCGAGGCGTACGGGGTCGTTGGGGCCGAACCAACGCCAGGTTTGCTCTAAACGCATGTTTGGGTTTTTGCCCTAATAAGGCAGCGTTCGGGCTTTTCTACTCTTTACGGGCAGAAAAAGGAGACGGGAGAAAGGGAGACGGGAGGAGGATTGGGAAGGAGACTTAGGCGATGCAGTTTTATTCTGTCGGCAGGACAGGACTCTGTCGGCAGGACAGGGTTTAGTCCCAGGTGGGGAAGTAGGTCGCATGGCGGGAAAGCATCGCATCGCGGGAAGGCGTCGCATTGCGGCTCCCCTCCTCGGCTAATCTTGTAGGGAAAAATAAATAGTACGCGTCGTGGGAAAGTGTCGCGTCGCGGCTCCCCTCCTGGGAGTAGGGCTGTTCAT
>CADCTQ010000579.1 GCA_902805615.1 uncultured Cytophagales bacterium | reverse complement strand
CGGCGTTGAGGTAGCTCAGGTACTTTTCGTATACCCGCGTACTCTTCATTGCCAGCGGGCTGTCGGAAAATACCTTCACCGGCGGAAAGCCGCCCTCGGTGTAGAGCTTGTTGATGGTATAGAGAAGTGCTTGCGTACGGCCCACGCTGAACGCGGGAATGATGAGCCGGCCCGGATTATCGATGCAGGTAGACCGAATGATCTCGGCCAGAGCCTCGGCCTGCGTACCCGTGGTAGTGTGGTAGCGGCTGCCGTAGGTTGCTTCGCACACCAGGTAGTCCACTTCCGGCATCCGCTGCGGGTCGGGCAGCAGCGGGTAGTCTTTGCGGCCGATGTCGCCCGAAAAGCCGATGGTCGTTTTCTTGCCGTTCTCGGTAACTTCCAGCACGATGTTGGCGGCACCCAGCAGGTGCCCAGTCGGGATGAACGTGACTTCTACGCCTTTTTTGATCCGGAATTTCTGGTGAAACGCAATGGTCACGACGCGATCAACGGTTTCATCCACCTGCCGGTCGAGGTACAGGTTGTCGGGGTCAATCTTGGCGCCTTTCTTCTTTTTCTTGCGGCGACCCGAGCCGCCGGCCGTCAGTTCCGCCTGGTATGATTTGAGCCGCTTTGCGTTGAGGTTGGCCATGTCCTGGAGCAGCAGTTGGGTCAGCGGCAGCGTGGGGGACGTGCAGAGAATTTGTCCTTCGTATCCTTCGCGAATCAGGTTGGGCAGGTTGCCCGAGTGGTCGATGTGGGCGTGGGTAAGCAGCACCACGTTGACCTGCGTGGGCTCGAACGGGAACATGCTGTGGGCCAGCGACATCTGCTCCTTTTTGGGGTCGCGCTTGCGATCCATGTCCATGCCGCAGTCAATCAGTATCTTGTAGTCGTCTTCCAACTCCAGCAGGTACATACTGCCGGTGACCTGACGAGCTGCTCCCAGAAAGGTTAATTTCATTTTTTGTTTCGTCTAACGTGTGCCTATAGGGCAAACGAAAAGGTTATAAGCTCTATTTTAATTCGTTACAAACTTACCGGTAATGGGCGCGGTTATCAAATTTGCACCGCTAAATGTGAAAGGAATGGGGCATCTTTGGGTTTTTGGACGCCCCGCCGCATTTCCCTAAGCACGTATGGCCCAACCCGCCCAGCCCGAACTCCAGCGCCTCCTCCAACTGCTCCAGACCGAGCGGCAGGCCGACCTGGAAGAATACCAGACCCGGATCGTGAATACCCCGCTGGCCGAACGGCGCCGCCGGGGCACGAGTTGGTACCCCGTTGTGGTCACCGAATCGGGCTACGGACCCGGCGAACGGCTGTACCTGGACGTGGAGCGGACCACCGACCTGCGGACGACCCACCTGTTCGGCACGGGCAAATCGGTGTCCCTCTTCAGCGGGGCCGGCGACCCCAAAAACCCCGACGCCATCGGGGGCGTGGTGTCGTTCCTGGGCCTCAACCGGATGCGCATCGTGTTCAACGCCGACGAAATTCCCGATTGGCTCGACGACGGCAAGCTGGGCGTGAACCTGCTGTTCGACGAAACCTCCTACACCCAAATGGTGAGTGCCGTGCGGGAAGTGATGGGCGCCGCCGGCAACCGGGCCGCCGGGTTGCGCGACGTGCTGCTCGGCCACCAGCCCGCCGCGTTCGACCGCAAACTATTCACCCCTACCCTGCCGCGCCTGGACGAATCGCAGGGACGGGCCGTCGCCAACGCCCTCCAGGCCCGCGACGTAGCCATCATCCACGGCCCGCCGGGCACGGGCAAAACCACCACGCTGGTCGAAACCATCCTGCTCACGCTGCAAACCGAAAAGCAGGTGCTGGTGTGCTCCCCCAGCAATGCCTCCGTGGACCTGCTCACCGACCTGCTGGCCGCCCGCGGCACCGACGTGGTCCGGATCGGGCACCCGGCCCGGGTGGGCGAAGACACCCTGCAACACACCGTGGACGTGCGCCTGCAAAACGACAAAGCTTTCCCCCAGATCAAGAAGCTGCGCAAGCAGGCCGACGAGTACAGCCGGCTGGCCCACCAGTACAAGCGCAACTTCGGCCGCACCGAACGCGAGCAGCGCAAACAGATCCTGGCCGAGGCCCGCAAGCTGTCGCAGGAAGCCAACCAGACCGAAAAGTACCTGACCGACCGGATCCTGAGCGGGGCGCAGGTGATCACCTGCACGCTGGTAGGCGCCGCCAACCGATACCTCGAAGGCCGCACCTTCCGCACGGTATTCCTCGACGAGGCGGCCCAGGCCCTCGAACCCGCCACCTGGATTCCCCTCCTGAAGGCCGAACGGGTGGTGTTTGCCGGCGACCACTGCCAGTTGCCGCCCACGATCAAGTCGGCGCAGGCCGCGCGGGAAGGACTGAGCGTAACGCTTTTCGAGAAAGTGGTGGCCCGCCAGCCCGGGGTGCCCGTGATGCTGCAAACGCAGTACCGGATGCACGAAAAGATCATGAGGTTTTCCAACCGGCAGTTCTACCACAACGAACTGCGCGCCGCCGATTCCGTGCGGGCGGCCGTGCTGGGCGAAGCCGACCCGCTGCGGGAGCCGTTCACGTTCCTGGACACGGCCGGCTGCGGCTTCGAAGAGCAGACCAGCGCCGAAAACCAGAGTCTCTCGAACCCCGACGAGGGCCGGCTGCTGCTGCGCTACCTCGAATCGCTGCTCGAAATGCTGGAAGGCGAGTCGCCGGAGGCATTGGCGGGCGACTTCCGGGTGGGCATCATTTCGCCGTACCGCGCCCAGGTGGAGTTTCTCGACGACGCGCTGGCCGAGTTCCCGCTGCTCTACACCCACCGCAAGCGCATTACTGTGCACACCGTGGACGGCTTCCAGGGCCAGGAACGTGACGTGATTGGCATCAGCCTGGTGCGTTCCAACGAAGACGGGGAAATCGGGTTCCTCCAGGACGTGCGGCGCATGAACGTGGCCCTGACCCGGGCCCGGAAAAAACTGGTGGTGGCCGGCGATTCGGCCACGCTGGCGGGACACCCGTTCTACAAAGCTTTTCTCGACTACGTGGAAGAAGCCGCGGCGTACCACAGCGCCTGGGAATTCATGGCGTAAGGGCCGCCTGCACGGGGTGCAAAATGATATTCAAATAAACCTATTTCCGTTTGCCCCGTATAGAGTCAATAGTTAATGCGATGTTTAATCAATTTAAACTAAACTATTGAAGCCATGAACAATTCAGATAATGATAGCCTGTTTGGCAATCGTGCCTACGACCGGGACGGTCTGGACACGACGGAACTCAGAGCCCGCGGTAACTGGACGGAACTGAAAGGCAAGATGCGCCAGCAGTACGGCGACCTTACCGACGATGATTTGGAATACGCCGAAGGCAAGCAGGAAGAATGGTACGGCAAGTTGTCCAACAAGTTGGGCCGTACGATTGACGATGTAAGAGACTGGCTCCGCGGTTTGTAACCCGGCCGGTATATATACCACAAAAGCGCAGGCAACCCCTGCGCTTTTTTTATGCCCTTTCCGGAAGCGGCGTCCTGCCGGAAGCTTTAATTCTTCGCGGAGACCACCCCGACTTTTACCACCTGGAGGAATAGCTGTTCGTGGCCGGCATCGTTGAGGTGCGTGCCGTCCACGTTGTACACCGGTTTGATGGTGCCGTCGGGGTTGGCGATCACGGTCCAGAAGTCAATGGTGCGGCCCGGGTACGTGGTTTCCAGGAACCGCTTGATTTCGAGTTGCTGCTGGCGCTTCGCCAGTTCGAAGTTCTTGGGCTGGGGCGTGGTGATCCACAGGGGCACATTGCCGGCCGCCGCGGCCAGGGCCTTGAAGTTGCCCGTCACTTCGGCCACCGAGTAGCCGCTGGCAATGTCGTTGGAAGGCAGGTTCACAATGATGGCCGTGGGCTTGTAGGCCAGCGCCTTGGTTATGTTGTGGGCGGTATCGGAGGCGGGGCGACCCGCGGCCCGGGCGGCGGAGGCGGGCAGCACCTGGTAGGTCGTGTAGCCCGTCATTGCCAGGTTGATGACTTCCGCGCGGCCCGGCATTTGCGTTTTCAGGGACTCGCCGTACCGGTTCACCCAGGCAAAACGCGGCTGGCTTGCCCCTACCCCGGCCGCCGTGGAAGAACCCAGTACCACCACCCGGACGGACGGCGGGTCCACGTCCGCGGGCCGCCGGCAACCCAGGGCCAGCAATACCACGGTGGTCAGCATCCACCATTTCGTATTTCTCATACAGCTTTCGGTTTTTGCATGTATACGACTGAGGGGCGAATGGTGCCGCTGGTCCCGCCCTGATTCCGCTCATCCTGACGTCGTGCTGCCCAGCAAGTACCAACAAGTACTTGACTACCAACCTATTGATTTTTGCCGGCGGAAATCAGATATTCGTCCGGATTTTAACCCGTCGAAGGCTACCCCCCTTGGCGCTACCACCAACCATACAGAACAACCTATGAAAGTCATGAGAAAAGGCTGCACTGGCGCAGGCGTCAGGAGCTGGCAGTATTTCCTATTGGGCCAAAGCCTGTACCCCTACAAAGCCGACGGCACGTTCGGTCCCCGCACCCACGAAGCAACGATCCTTTTTCAGCAAAAGTACGGTTTACCCGCCGACGGCGTAGTCGGCAACCGCACGATGGGGCAAGCCATGCTGCTCGGCTTTTCCCTGCTCATTGACACGGAGACGGGCCAGCCCGGGCCCAACTGGCCGGACCGGCCGCCCTTCGAGCCGCTTCTGGGCAACGAAGCCCGGGCCCAGGTGTTCGGCAAGTTCCGCTACCAATCAGCCCCCGTGCCCGGCAACCCCGAGAACATCGTGGTGGAAGACGGCTGGGAAGCGAAAAACATCACGTGGGTAGAGATTCCGCAACTGGCCCGTATCAACAACGGCCGCACCAAGGTACGCTTTCACAAGCTGGCCGCCCGGCAGTTCCAAAGCTTGTGGGCTGCCTGGGAAGAAGCCGGCCTGATCGACAGGGCCGTTTCGTGGCAGGGCTCCTACGTGCCCCGTTTCATCCGCGGCAGCCGCACCACCCTCAGCAACCATGCCTTCGGCACGGCCTTCGACATCAACTCCATCTGGAATGGCCTGGGCGTATGCCCGCCCGTGGTCGGGCAGGAAGGCTGCGTGCGGGAATTGGTCTGCATTGCCCACCAGTTCGGATTCTACTGGGGCGGTCACTTCCCCAACCGCGCCGACGGCATGCACTTCGAAGTGGCGGTGATTAAGTAAGGAATTAGGATTTACCGGTTTACTTGTAGATGAGTACGGTGGGCTTGCCGTCGGCTTTTACGAAGCCCCGGTACATGCCTTCGGAGTTGAACGGCATGGCGAGGTTGCCCTTGGCATCCAGGGCGATCACGCCGCCTTCCCCGCCGCGCTGCACGAGCTTCTTCATCACCACCTCTTCGGCGGCCTGTTGCACCGACAAACCCTTGTATTCCATGAGGGCGGAGATGTCGTACGACACCACGGAGCGGATGAAGTACTCGCCGTGGCCGGTGGCCGACACGGCGCAGGTCTGGTTGTTGGCGTACGTACCCGCCCCGATGATGGGTGCGTCGCCGACGCGGTTCCAGCGTTTGTTGGTCATGCCGCCCGTGGAGGTACCGGCGGCCAGGTTGCCGTACGCATCGAGGGCCACGGCGCCCACGGTACCGTATTTGTTGCCCTCCGTAAAAATCCCTTCGTCGAGGCTGCCCTTGTCGCCGGAGTGGTCGAGTTGTACCTTCTCTTCCTTCTTAGCGTTCTGCAACTGCTGGTAGCGGGTTTCGGTGTGAAAGTACGACGGGTCCACGATTTCGAGGCCCTTCTCTTTGGCGAACTGTTCGGCGCCCCGGCCGGTGAGCATCACGTGTTCCGACGCTTCCATCACTTTGCGGGCCAGGGAAATGGGACTTTTCACCACGGTCACCCCGGCTACGGCGCCGGCCTTGAGTGTCTTACCGTCCATTACGGAAGCGTCGAGTTCGTTCTTGCCTTCATTGGTGAATACGGCGCCTTTCCCCGCGTTGAACAGCGGCGATTCCTCCATCACGTGGATGGCCGCTTCGACGGCGTCGAGGCTGGCGCCGCCCTTTTTGAGTACGTCGTACCCGGCTTGCAGGGCCTGCTGGAGGGCGGCCTGGTAGGCTTTTTCTTTTTCGGGCGTCATGTTCTGGCGGGTAATGGTGCCCGCCCCGCCGTGGATGACCAGCGTAATTTTGCTCATGTCCTTTTGTACGGGGGATTGCGCCAGCAGTGTTGCCGGGGCGGTGCCCAGCAGGCAGCAGAGGCAGAAAAAGAGAGTACGCATGGGAAGGTTAGGTTGGTGGTTTCGCAGCAGACTTTCGGGTTTCGGAAACCCGAAAGGTCTTTCCTGCATTTGCTATATAACAAAAAAGCCCGTACGGGACGGGCTTTCGACGTTTTAACTTTCCATTAGCTGCTGGCAAGCGCCTCCGCACCACCCACGATTTCGAGAATCTCTTTCGTGATGGCGGCTTGGCGGCTACGATTGTATTGCAATCGTAATTCCTTCAATAGTTCTTTTGCATTGTCAGTTGCCTTGTCCATGGCAGTCATGCGGGCACCGTGCTCGGAAGCGTTGGACTCCAGCAGGGCCCGGTAAAACTGCACTTTCAGGGATTTTGGTACCAGTTCCTGGAAAATCTCGGCCTGGGAGGGTTCAAAAATGTAATCAATCTTGTTGGCGTTCTGCTGTTGCACGGGGGAGGGCAGAATGGGCAAAAACTGTTCGCGCTTCACAATCTGGGTAACCACGTTCCGGAACTCGGTGTACACGATGTCCACCCGGTCGTAGGTACCGTTGAGAAAGCCGTTCATGGCAAATTCGGCGGCCGTGCGGGCTTTGGCGAAATTCAGTCCAACGAACAACGTGCTGTACTCCCCAATCACGGGGAAGCGGCGGCGGGAAAAAGCATCCATGGCTTTCTTGCCCACGGGCATGATGGTAACGTTGCCGGCGGCGGCCTGCGCCGGGTAGCGCTCCTGGATCTGGGCCATTACGCCCTTCATCACGTTGGTGTTGAAGGCACCGGCCAAGCCCCGGTCGGAGGTGATGGCTATGATCAATACCCGCCCGGGAGCCCGCTCCTGCGCAAACGGATTGGCCACATTGTCTTCCACGGCCGCCGACAGGTTGTTGAGAATGCCCGACAAACGCTGGGCGTACGGACGCATCTGGATGATGGCGTCCTGGGCCCGGCGCAGTTTGGCCGCCGAAACCATTTTCATGGCTTTGGTGATCTGCTGCGTGGAGTTGATGGATACAATCCGGCTTCTTACCTCTTTTAAGCTAGGCATGGTGGTAATGTTGAATGTGGAACGCTAAATGCCAAACGGGCGACTGCCACGTTCAGCATTTAGCATCCGACATTTAGAATTTATTTGGCGAAACTTCTGGCTACTTCCTGGGCTACCTTTTTGAGTACGCCGATCACACTGTCGTCCATTTTGCCTAAGCGAAGGGAGTTCAGGGTATCCTTGTGATTGGCAACCAGCGTAGCGTTGTATTGCTTTTCAAAATCCCGCACCCGGTCCACCGGCACGGTGTCGAGCAGACCGGTGGTGGTGGCGTACATGATGGCTACCTGCTGCTCCACGGGCACCGGCGAGAACTGCGGCTGCTTCAACACTTCGGTGTTGCGGCGGCCCCGCTCGATGGTGAGCTTGGTGGCGGCATCGAGGTCAGAGCCGAACTTGGCAAACGCTTCGAGTTCGCGGTACTGGGCCTGGTCGAGCTTCAGCGTACCGGCTACCTTCTTCATGGATTTGATCTGGGCGTTACCCCCCACGCGGGATACGGAAATACCCACGTTGATGGCGGGACGTACGCCGGCATTGAAGAGGTTGGTTTCGAGGAAGATCTGGCCGTCGGTAATCGAAATTACGTTCGTGGGGATGTACGCCGAAACGTCACCGGCCTGCGTTTCGATGATCGGCAGGGCCGTCAGCGAACCACCGCCCTTTACGCGGCCCCGCAGCGACTCGGGCAAGTCGTTCATCTGGCGGGCAATGGTGTCGGAAGTCGAAATCTTGGCGGCCCGTTCGAGCAGGCGGCTGTGCAGGTAGAACACGTCGCCCGGATACGCTTCACGTCCCGGGGGGCGGCGCAGCAGCAGCGACACTTCGCGGTAAGCCACGGCCTGCTTCGATAGGTCGTCGTAAATCACGAGGGCCGGGCGGCCGGTATCGCGGAAGTATTCACCGATGGCCGCACCGGTGAAAGGGGCGTAGAACTGCATCGGCGCCGGGTCGGCGGCCGGGGCGGCTACTATGATGGTGTAAGGCATGGCACCGGCCCGGGTGAGGGCGTCTTTCACCAGGGCAACCGTGCTGGCCTTCTGGCCGCAGGCTACGTAGATGCAGATGACGGGTTCGCCCCTTTCGTAAAATTCCTTCTGGTTGATGATCGTATCAATGGCCACGGCGCTTTTGCCCGTCTGGCGATCCCCGATGATCAATTCCCGCTGGCCGCGGCCGATCGGGATCATGGCGTCAATGGCTTTGATGCCCGTTTGCAGCGGCTCGTTCACCGGCTGGCGGTAGATTACGCCGGGGGCCTTGCGTTCGAGGGGCATTTCAAACAGTTCGCCGGTCAGGGCGGGGCCGCCGTCAATGGGCTCGGCCAGGGTATTGACCACCCGGCCCAGCAGGCTGTCGCCCACTTTGATGGCCGCAATGCGGTTGGTGCGGCGCACGGTGTCGCCTTCCCGGATGCCGCTGTAGTCACCCAGGCAAACCACCCCTACGTTGTCTTCTTCAAGGTTCAACACGAGGCCGTTGAGGCCGTTGGCAAACTCCACGAGTTCGCCGGACTGCGCCTTCGACAGGCCGTAAATGCGGGCTACCCCGTCGCCCACCTGGAGCACGGTACCCACTTCTTCCAGTTCAGCCTCGGTTTTAGAATTAGAGAGCTGCGCTCTCAGAATGGCTGATACCTCATCGGGTCTTACAGAAACCATATAGTATTGTTTATTTGTATGCGCAGTGGCGTGGTCGGCCCCGCGCAGCTTGTCTAAAAAATCAGGATTTCGTCATTTGGTATTTCAACCGCTGGAGCTTCGTCTTGATTGACTCGTCAATCTGCTGGTCTCCCACCTGCAACACAAACCCGCCGATCAGGGCCGGGTCTACTTTCTCGCGCAACTCTACCGCCTTGCCGGATACCCGCCTTACCAGGTCCGTAAACTCCTGCCGCTGGGCCGCATCGAGGACATAGGTTGTGGTCACGTCCGCCACCTGGATGTTCTTGTGGCTGTTGTACAGCTTGTGGAATTCAGTGGCAATGCTGGGCAGCAGTTGCTCCCGGTTCTTGCGGGTGATGATCTCGATGATGGAGAAGGAGATGGGGTGTACCCGGTTCTGGAAGATTTCCTTCAGCACGGCGTATTTTTTCACGTGCGCCACGATCGGGCTTTGCAGCATCAGGTCGAGGCCACGGTTCGCCGCAACCACCTGCGCAAACGACTGCATGTCATTGTGTACTTCTTCCAGCACGCCTTTTTCGAGCGACAGCTCTAAAAGGGCTTTGGCATATCGGGCGGCAGCTCTACTATCGGCCATATTTCAATTAGCTCAGGTGAATGTCTTTTACAAACTGGTCTACCAGCTGGCGCTGCTGCGTGTCGCCGTTGATCTGCCGGCGGATGACCTTTTCGGCAATGTCTACCGACAAGGTAGCGACCTGCCGGCGGATGTCGTCAATGGCGGCCTGCCGCTCCGACAGGATGGCCGCCCGGGCGCTTTCCACGATGCGGTTGCTTTCGGCGGCAGCTTTGTTTTTGGCTTCCTCCACGATGGTGTCGGCCGTTTGCTGGGCCTTGCGCATCATGGCGTCTCTTTCGGCGCGGGCCTCGTCGAGCAGCCGTTCGTTGTCGGCGCGCAGCTTGGTCATTTCCTGGCGGGCCAGTTCGGCCGACCGCAGGGCGCCTTCAATGGTTTCTTCCCGTTCGCGCAGCGAACTCATGATGGGCTTCCAGGCAAAGCGGCTCAGCAGCAGCAGCAGGACCAAAAACGTGATGGTTTGCCAGAACAAAAGACCAAATTCGGGGGTGATCAGATTCATATTCGCGTAAGCCTCTCCGGGTAGCTATTACTGATTAATACAACAGAATACTTCTTATTTTACTCTCAACTTCTTGGTTCACTTTTTACCCTTTTGTCACAACGTGAAACCTGCCGGAGCACCTAATGCGCACCGGCAGGTTCAATTTCAATTAGGCACCGAGGTTCAGCGAGATCAGCAGACACACTACCACCGCGAAAAGGCCGAGACCTTCGATAAGAGCGGCGGCAACGATCATGGCCGTCTGAATACGGTTGGCGGCTTCGGGCTGGCGGGCAATGGCCTCAACGGCCCCGCCACCAATACGGCCGATGCCCAGTCCTACGCCTAATGCGACCAGACCGGCACCGATACCAGCACCCATAACTGCCAGGCCAACGCTGTTGGAAACATCATTGGCGGCTTGTAACAACAAGGTAAGCAACATGATTATTGGGATTTATGTAAAAGTGAAACAGAAATTCAGGGAATAAAAGATCAGTGGTGGTGCTTGGCATCCACCGAATCGTGGTCAACGCCCAGGTCACCGTGGGCGTGCTCGTGCTCCTCCACGGCGCTGCCGATGTAGAGGGCCGAAAGCATCGTGAATACGTAGGCTTGCAGGATGGCTACCAGCAATTCGAGCACGTTCATGAACAGGGCGAAAGCCACGATCACCGGCCCGACGGCAATGCTCTTGGCAATGAAGATCAGGGAAAACAAGCTCAGGATGATGATGTGGCCGGCCGTGATGTTGGCAAACAACCGGACCATCAGCGAGAAGGGCTTGGTGATGATGCCGATGAGTTCGACGGGAATCATGATGGGCAGCAGCCATAAGGGTACGCCGGGCGTGGCGAAAATGTGCTGCCAGTAGTACTTGTTGGAGCTGAACAGCACGATGAGGAGCGTAATGAGGGCCAGTATCAGCGTGACGGCGATGTTGCCGGTGAGGTTGGCGCCGCCCGGCATGAGGCCGAGCAGGTTGTTGAACCAGATGAAGAAGAACACCGTGAGCAGGTACGGCATGTACCGCTGGTACTTGGGGCCGATGTTGGGCCGGGCAATGTCGTCGCGTACGAACAGGATGATGGGCTCGAAGAACGACTGGATGCCCCGCGGGGCGCGGCCGTGGTTCTTCTTGTAGGCGCCGGCCACGGTGAAGAAGATGCCGATCAGCAGGATGGCGCTCAGCATCAGGGAGGCAACGTTCTTGGTAATGGAGAAGTTGTAGAATTTTTTCCCGGAAAGTGAAGTAATGTGGTCGTGTTCGTCGAGCTTGTAATCCCCGTAGACGCGGGTTTCGTTGTGGAACCGGGAGGAAGAGAATACGTCCAGACCCTGGCCGGGAACGAACAGGATTACGGGCAGCGGCAGCGTCAGGTGCGTGTGACCAATCGTGGCAAAGTGCCATTCGGGAGAATCGCCCACGTGGTGGAGAATCATGTCTCCCGCCCTGAATTTGCCCTCTTCGTGCTGGGCCGATGCCGGGTGGTCAGCGGGTTCCTGCGCAAGTGAAATCAGGGGCGTAAGCGCAATGAGTAAGAAAAAAAAGAACTTTTTGATGGTATTGCTGTATCCTGCGTCCATATCGTTTCCATTAACTCGCACCACGCGAATCGCGCCGCAAGTTACCCAGAACGCCCCAAATTTCAAATCCGAGAAACAATAAATACAGGACAAAAAAATTAGTCACGAAAATGCGTAAATCCGGGGGGCGTTGGTAGATGAGAATGCCGATGAAGACGGCGCTCAGCAGGAAGCGCAAGCCGATCACGGCCATGTAAGAAGCCATGAAGTTGTCCTTGTTTCGCCGCATGGCCCCCGCAATAAACCACTCCCCGAGGAGCGTCAGCACGAAGTAAAAGAGCAGCACCCACCAGGCCAGCGGGTGAATCCAGGCGTCCACAGCCTGGTCCAAAGCGAACATAGCGGCGGCTACCGCGGCCGTAAAAATTACCAGACGCACCATACGCACCCCTCTTTTAGTCCTAAAAACGAAAACACGTTCCAAATATCGGGGATATTTCGGAACGTGCCCTTATGGAGAGGAGACTGTTTGCTTACTTGGGGAGCCCGCGGATGAGCTGCACCAGCGAACCGATGACGGCCAGCAGGGAGAGCACCACCGTGAACAGGGGGCGCAGGCCCAGCCATTCGTCGAGTTTGATGCCGCCCCACACGCCCAGGCCGATGGTGACCATCATCTGGAAAGCCAGCCCGGAGTACCGGACGTAGCTGTTTGCCTCACTTGACGAGTTCTTCTTGTTCTTTGTATTGTCCATTCACTGCGTCTCCGATCTTGATCTCTTTGGGGGCCGTGCCCATTTTGATGGTGCCATTCCAGACGGCGCCGGCTTCCACCACCAGCTTGCCCGTCACGATGTCGCCCTTGATGACGGCCGTGGCCTTCAGCGTGAGTACTTCCGTAACGTCCACGGTGCCTTTTACTTCGCCCGCAATTTCGGCATTCTGGGAAATGATGTTGCCCTCCACGAACGAAGAGTCGCCCAAGGCAATTTTCGACTTCGACTTGATGTTGCCGATGATCTTGCCTTCTACCCTTACGTTGCCGAAGGTCTCGATGTTGCCTTCAACGGTAGTGCCTTTCATGATCTGCGTGCTGGAGTTGCTCAGTTCCACCTGTTCTTTGCGGGCTTCTTTGTTATTAAACATAGCTGGGAGGGTAAATTGACTGGGGAAAGTGAAAAACGGACCGTGCGTGCGTCCTTAAAAATGGATCAGAATGTGATAAACTGTTCGGGGTTCACGGGGTTGCTGTTGTGCCACAACTCAAAGTGCAGGTGCGGCCCGGTGGTGAGTTCGCCGCTGTTGCCGATCACCGCAATGGCCTCGCCGGCTTTTACCAGGTTGCCTTCCTTCTTCAAAAGTACCGAATTGTGCTTATACACCGACACCAGGTTGCCGGCGTGCTGCACCGTGATGACGTGGCCCGTGTCGTGCGTCCACGAGGCGAGAATCACCGTCCCGTCGGCCACGCACTTGATGGTCTCGTCCTTCTTGGCGACCAGGTCGAGGCCGTAGTGCTGGATGCGGGGGTTGAACTTGTCGGAAATGATCCCCCCGCTGACGGGGTTGAACAAGAGCAGGTCGGGCTGGTTCCCGCCGGCCGGGTTAGACACCGTGCGGACCGTGCCCGTGCCGGCTTCGAACTCCCGGCGGAACTCGGCGTCTACCGGGTCCACGGCGTCCATGTTCACCTGCTTTACCTTTTTGGCGGCCTTCATGTCCGTGAGGCTGTCTTCCTTGAGGTACTCCCCGTCGCCGCTGATGACCTTGTTTACCCCGAGCAGCAGTTTTTCGCGGGCCGCGAGTTGTTCGTGCAGCGAATCCACGGCGGCCGAGAGGCCCAGGAGCTTTTTATTGATCTCCACTTCCTTGCTGGCGGGGTGAAACCACCGGGCCAGGATGGTGCTGGAAAGATAGAAGGAAAGGGAAAATAAAATAATCAGCGACGCCGTTGTAATGACCAGCACCCGGGCGTAATTAAAGCTTACTGTCTTTTTTTCCTCAAAGTTTTCCTCGTTCCGGATCACCAGCAGGTACCGGGTACTGAGTTTGGCAGACAACGTGCTTTTCGGTTTCAAGGGCGAGGGTCAAAAATTGGGGACAAACAAAAATAGAGAATACATCCTGCTTCCGCCAAGGTCCGTGACCGCCCCGCCACCCTTCCGCCCCCGGTTGCGGCTTCGGAGCTTGTAATAAAAGGCTGCTTTTTAGGCAAAAGCAGTAGCAAAAGGGCGGGAGTGGTGCCTGTTTTACCTCCGTAAAACCGCTAACTTTGTAGACCGATTCTGATCAAATGTTCCTTATGCTCCCTTTTACGGCAAGCGTGACTGTGATAAATACCCTGGTTTGTTTCATCAAAGAAAAAGGGGCGCATTACGCGTGTTTCGGCGCCCTGCTGGTCGGGTTGGCTTCGTTCTCCCTGACCTCCTGTTCGCAGCACGGGACCGGCATCACCAACCAGGCTTACCACAACCTGACGGCCCACTACAACGCCTATTACCTGGCCAAAGAAAAGCTCACCGAAGCCGAAGTGGCCCTCTTCCAGAACCGCAAAGAAGACTATACCCGCGTACTCGACGTGCTGACCCCGCTGGACAGCACGCAGTCGGGATCGGTGAAGACGCAAGCCGAATACGCCATTCAGAAAGCCTCCATCGCCATTCAGCGGCACAAGAACAGCAAGTGGCTCGATGATTCCTACCTGGTGGTGGGCAAAGCCCGTCACCTGCTCATGGACTACCCCAACGCCATTGAGACGTACAAGTACGTAAACACCGAAAGCAAATCCCCGACGGCCCAGCACCAGGCCATGATCGGTATGTTGCAGGCGTTCACGGAAATGAAGGACTACAGCTACGCCCGGGCGGTGATCGAGCGGTTGCGTAAGGAAAAGCTGAAGAAGCGGGACCTGGTGGAGTTCTACCTGGCGCGGGCGCAGTACCACTTGCAGCAGCAGGAGTACGACCCCACCCTGGCCGTGCTCAAGAAGACCGTGCGCATGATGCGCCGCGGCGAACGCCGGGCCCGGGTGCATTTCATCATTGCCCAGTTGTACCAGGAAATCGAGAAAAGCGCCGATGCGTACAAGCACTACACGGCCACGCTGCGCAACAACCCTTCGTTCGAACTGGCGTTCTACGCCCGGCTGCACTCCATCGAGGTGTACCAGTCGAAGGGTGCGCAGGGCAACAAACGCCTGATGGCCAATTTCCGCAAGCTGCTGCACGACGCCAAGAACGCCGAGTACAAGGACAAGATTTACTACCACATGGCCCTCTACGAGTACCGGGAGAAGCGGTACAGGAAAGCAATTGACTACCTCAAGCAGTCGGTGTCGGCCAACACCAACGACCCCGCGCAGAAAGGGTACGCCTTCCTCAAGATGGGCGAAATCTACTACGAGAACCTGAAGCAGTACGACCTGGCCAAGGCGTACTACGACAGCACCCTGACGGCCCTGCCCCAGACGGCTCCGGGCTACGAAGCCATTGCCAAACGGCAAAAAGTTTTGGACGGGTTTGTGTCAAATATTACGACCATCCAAACCGAGGACAGTTTGCAGCGCCTGGCCCGCATGGACGACCAGTCCCTCGACGCCTTCTTCGAGAAAATCCTCAACGACGAAGAGGAAAAGCAGAAGGAACTCGCCCGGCAGGAACGCAACCAAACCGAGCAGCAGGCCGCCAACATTTTCGAGACCACCAACCCAGGGGCTACCGAACCCCGGGGCAACCGGCCCGGCGCCGGGGGTGGCGGTGGCGGTGGCAACAATGCCAACGGCACCTGGTACTTCGCCAACGCGGCGGCCGTGAGCCAGGGCCGGACGGCGTTTGCCCGCAAGTGGGGCAACCGGGCTCCCGAGGACAACTGGCGCCGTTCGGCCCGGGAGCGGGAAGTGAGTTTTGAAGAAGACCCGGCGCAAACCCGCCGGGCAGCCACCGAGTCGCCCCTGGCGGATGCCCCGCAGAAGATGGACCGCAAGCAGCGCAAAGAGACCATGCTCACCACCTTGCCCCGCACGCCGGAAGCGTTGACGGCCTCCAACAAGAAGGTGGAAGACGCCTACTACAACCTGGGCAAAATCTACCACCTGGAACTCCAGGAGACGCCCAACGCCCTGCAATCCTTCGACACCCTGCTGGTGCGTTACCCCCAGACGGAACACAAGCCGGAAGTGTATTATTTCCTCTACGTCATCCACAAGGGCGAAGCCAACGAGGAGCAGGAGACCTACAAGAACAAGCTTTTGAGCGAATTTCCTACGTCTTCGTTCGCCAAGCTGGTCGCCAACCCCGATTACCTCAAAGACGACAACCTGGCTAGTTTGGAAGCGGAAAGAGCGTTTTCCGAAGCTTACCAGCAATACGAGTACGGGAATTACGCCGATGCCGACCGCCTGGTGGCCGACGGGCTTAACCGGTTCCAGACCGGCGAAACGAGTGAACGCTTCAAAGTGCTGCGCATCCGCATCATCGGGAAAACCAAGGACCTGAATGCGTACCGCGACGCCCTGAACGAATTCCTCAGCCAGCACCCCGAAAGTACGCTGCTTCCTTACGTGCAAAATCTGCTGAAGGGCACCGATGGATTTGCCAACCGTTCCAAATAGTAGGCTTTATTGCGTAATTTGGGAAACGCAACCCCTTTTTTGGTTGTTTGCTTTTGGTTGTTTACCATTTGCGCAGCAACCTAAAACGGAACCGTTTTTATCCTTCATCTTTGCCGAAACAGCAACATGCTTCATTTAGAAAAAGGTAGTTACCTCAGGTGGATCAAGTGGATCTGGATCAGTTTCGTAGCCTTTTGGGGGCTATTCATTTTTTACGTTTTTGCCGTGAATGCCGATCTGTTCGGGCTGTTTGGTCCCGTTCCCGACCTGAAATCCCTCGAAAACCCGAAGAGTGAACTGGCCTCCGAACTGTACTCCGCCGATGGCACCCTGATGGGCAAGTACTTCAAGGAGAATCGTTCCCCGGTGGACTACGAGCAGATCTCCCCCAACCTCATCCACGCCCTGGTGGCTACGGAAGACGTTCGCTTCGAGCGGCACTCCGGCATTGATTTTAAAGCCACCCTGTCCATTCCCTGGTACGTGCTCAAGGGCGACCCCAAAGGTTCCAGTACCCTTTCGCAGCAGGTTGCCAAGAACCTGTACCGCACCCGCGGCGACGAAACGATGGGCCTGCTGGGCGGCGTCCCGGGCCTCAACATGCTCATCATCAAAACCAAGGAGTGGATCACGGCGATCAACATTGAGCGGAACTACACGAAGCGCGAAATCATCACCATGTACCTCAACACGGTGGATTTCGGCAGCAATGCTTTCGGCATCCGGACGGCATCCCGCACGTATTTCAAAAAGGAGCCCCACGAACTGAACCCCGCGGAGTCGGCGCTGCTGGTGGGCGTGCTCAAATCCACCACGTTCTACAACCCGATCCGTAACCCCAACAATGCGTTTTCGCGCCGCAATACCGTACTGGCCCAGATGCAGAAGTACGGCTACCTGTCGGAGGAGGATTTCAACAAAATGAAGGAGATTCCCATTGCCAAGATGGTATCCAAGTACGAAGTGGAGAACCACAACAAGGGCATGGCTACCTACTTCCGGTCGTACATCCAAAGGGAACTGTCTCAGTGGTGTAAAGAGCATAACGTAAATCTTGACCGGGATGGTCTCCGCATCTATACCACTATTGATTCGCGGATGCAGCGCTACGCCGAGGAAGCCGTGGTGGAACACATGACCGACGTGCAGAAGCGGTTCAATTCCTACTGGAAGGGACGTAATCCCTGGCGGGACGAGTTCAATAAAGAAATTCCCGGTTTCATTGAGAACGTAGCCAAGCGTACGCACCGCTTCCGTTCTTTGAAGGAACGCTACGGCGACGACGAAGACTCCATTTGGATCGTAATGAAGAAGCCCGTGAAGATGCGCATCTTCACCTGGAAAGGCGAAAGGGACACGATCCTGAGCCCGATGGATTCGATTCGCTACTACAAGCGGTTTTTGCACACCGGCCTGATGGCGATGAACCCAGAGAACGGTGAGATCAAAGCCTGGGTAGGCGGCATTGACTTTAAATACTTCCAGTACGACCACGTGAAGCAGGGCCGCCGGCAGCCGGGTTCTTCGTTCAAACCCATTATCTACACGGCCGCCATTGACAACGGCTTCAACCCCTGCTACCAGGTTATTGATGCGCCGGTAACGTTTACCCGCGACGAAAACGGCAAGGCGTACACGCCGCAAAATTCGGATGGTCCGCCCTCAGGCGAAATGATGACGCTGCGCCGGGCCATCGGCCGGTCGGTGAACACGGTTTCGGCCCACCTGGTAAAGACCCTTGGACCGACCAAAATCGTGGATTACGCCAAGCGCCTGGGCATTACCAGCCCGCTGGAAGCAGTGCCCTCCATTGCCCTCGGTACCCCCGACGTGTCCATGTACGAGCTGCTGGGGGTGTACAGCACTTTCGTGAACCGAGGCGTCTGGACGGAGCCCAAGTACATCACCCGCATTGAAGACCGCCAGGGCAACGTGTTGTGGCAACAGCCGACCAAGACGGTGGAAGCCCTGAGCGAAGAAACGGCCTACATGATGGTGCACATGCTGAAAGGTCCCATCGAGGAGCCGGGTGGTACGGCCCGCGGCTTGTACCGTTATAAATTCACCTTCAAGGGCAACACCGAAGTAGGCGGGAAAACGGGTACCACGCAGAACAATTCCGACGGCTGGTTCGTTGGTATTACGCCCAAATTGGTTGCCGGCGTCTGGGTAGGCGGCGATGACCGCAGCATTCACTTCCGGGGCAAGGATGGGGAAGGCGGACGGATTGCCTTGCCCGAGTTCGGGCTCTTCATGGACAAAGTATTTGCCGATGCCGAACTGGCGCCGGAGTATAAAAACACCAAATTCAAACGCCCCAAAAATTTATCCGTTTCCCTGGATTGTAACGTATACCAGGAAGCGATCCCGGTAAACAGTGATTCGACGTACGTTGCGCCCCTGGCCGACGACTCGCTGAAGAACGCGGGGCTACTTTAATACGCATGGACGAAAAACCACATTTAAAAGAACGGATCGCCCGGTTGCCTGACGCACCGGGCGTTTACCGTTTTTTCAACCAGGAAGGTGAAATCATTTACGTAGGCAAGGCCAAAAGCCTCAAGAACCGGGTCAGCAGCTACTTCGTAAAGTCCAACCAACACGACCGGAAGACGTTGCGCATGGTTTCGCAGATCGTCAACTTCGAATTCACGATTGTCAATACGGAGTACGACGCGCTGTTGCTGGAGAATAACCTGATCAAGCAGTACCAGCCTAAGTACAACATCCTCCTGAGGGACGATAAGACGTACCCGTACATCTGCATTACCAAGGAGCCTTTCCCTAAGCTGATAGCGACCCGCAAGCTGGAACGCGAACTGGGTACCTTCTACGGGCCCTACGCCAGCGTACGGGCCATGCACACCCTCGTGGAGCTGCTCCGCAAGCTCTATACCATCCGGACTTGTAATTTACAGTTGACGGAGAAGAACATTGAGGCCAAGAAGTTCAAGGTCTGCCTGGAGTACCACATCGGCAACTGCAAGGGTCCCTGCGAGGGGCTGTTCAGCGCCCAGGAGCACGACCAAAACATTCAACACATCCGCTACATCCTGAAGGGCAATATTGCCCCGGCACTCCAGTATTTCCGGCAGCAGATGCAGGAAGCCGCCGCTGACCTGGCATTCGAGAAGGCGCAGGAGTTCAAGGAGAAGTTGGAACTGCTGGAAAACTTCCAGAGCAAGTCCCTGGTGGTGAATCCCAACCTCTCGGACGTTGACGTGCTGGCTTTGCTTTCGGACGAGGAGTGCGCCTACGCCAGCTACCTGCGCATTGTGAACGGGTCAATCATCCAAGCCAAAACGGTTGACGTAAAGAAGAAGCTGGATGAAACGGATAACGACATCCTTACGCTGCTGCTGGTCAGCTTCCGCAGCGAATTCGACAGCCACTCAAAGGAAGTCATTACCAACATACCGCTAAGTACTACACTGGAAGGCATTACGCAGACGATTCCCCAGATTGGTGACAAGAAGAAGCTGTTGGAACTGGCTTTGAAAAACGTGCTTTACCACAAGAAGGAACACACCGAGAAGCGAGGGCAACAGGAACAGGCCAACAAGGAACGTGGTAACCGCGTGCTGCTCAAGCTTCAGCAAGACCTCCAACTCAAAACCATTCCGCTCCACATCGAGTGCTTTGATAACTCGAACTTGCAGGGCACCAACCCCGTCTCTTCGATGGTGTATTTTCGCAACGGGGTAGCGGCCAAGCGAGATTACCGGCATTTCAACGTCAAGACGGTTGAAGGTCCCAACGACTTTGCGTCCATGCACGAAGTAGTTTTCCGGCGTTACAAGCGGGTGCTGGATGAGAAGGGCGAGTTGCCCGACCTCATTATCATTGACGGGGGTAAGGGCCAGTTGAGTGCGGCCTGTGACGCCTTGAAAGAGTTGTCTTTGTACGGAGAGATCCCCATTGTGGGCATTGCCAAGCGGCTGGAAGAAATCTACTTTCCGGAGGACAGTCTGCCGCTCTACATTGACAAGAAGTCGGAGTCGCTGAGGCTGATCCAGCGGATTCGCGACGAAGCGCACCGGTTTGCCATTACCTTCCACCGCGACCAGCGCAGCAAGAACTCCCTCAACAGCCAGTTGGAGACCATTCCGGGAATCGGCAAAGGCACCACGGAGAAGCTACTTAAAACGTACAAATCGGTGAAGAAGATCAAGGAGGCGGACCTCGCGGAACTAGCCAAGCTGATCGGGCAACAGAAGGCAAGCGCCGTGAAGAATCACCTCACCAAATAAAAAAAGCGGGTTTAAAGCCCGCTTTTTTTATCTATGTCTAAACCTTTGGAGGATGATTAGAACTCCCACAGGTTGTGTTCGTACTCCATCAACTGCTGACGCGCCCACTCGGAGGCCATCAGACCTTTCTTGCCTTCTCCATACACGTCATTCAGGCTGTTGTCATCAGGGTTGGATACCTTGATGATACGGCTGGCGAAGAGGCGCAGGTCAAAAGCATCCGAAAGATTCTTATGCTCCTGGTTGTTCAAGGCATTGAACCAAACGGCGTTGGGGCTGCTCTTGAAGAGTTTTGCCAGGTCTACGTATTTGAAAGAAGCTACGCGCTTGTCAATACCGGTTTCGCCGTTGCGCTCGGCCGGCAGGAAGATCGTTAACGATTGGATGTCGTAGTACAACCGCGACCGCACTTTGTCAAAAACCCAGTCTTCCTTCACTTCAATTTGGGTGAAGAAAGAAGGATCAAACTCCTGGGCACCTCCCCCTTTATTCAGGTCGGCGATCCGTTGTTGTTTTTCAGCAGCCGTGAGGAAGTCATCATCCTTGATGCGCTGAGTTTCAAATCTCTTTTCTTCATCAGTCATAGTGGTTCCTGTCGCGCTTATGTTCTGCACGAATTCCTCGATCGGCATTTTCTTGGCGAGGGAATCGTCAGTGTAGGGCTGCAGCAGACCTTGTTTTACGGCATTGAAGATGAAGCGGGTAATTTCGTTTCCTCTCGCCATGAAAGGACGGTTTTGCTTCTCCTTCATGTCCAGGTTCTGCCACACAGTACGCTTAAACATCACGTGTGATTCATGGATAGGGCGTACCGAGTTAGGGTTGTATCCACGCGTATCGACTTCCTGAGCCGTACCCGTGAACGATGCACCCGCGATCAATGCACCAACTAAAAGCCCTTCTTTAACAAATTTCATACTATTGTGATTAATGGAGGAGTTTATGTCCAGTGATCGAATTAAGATTCAAACTTAACGGCAGTGCCGGAAAGACACCGCCGTTAAGTTCGACAACAGAATCACTTAGTTAAGTTGAACGGAGAAAGTCGGGCTACCACTTACCTGGGTATCAATCGTCTGACCCTTGAAGTTCATCCGCTTTACACTCTTCACTTCGATAACCAGACGGTCACCAGGGCGGGCCTGAGAAGTCAAGGCGCCGATGCCGATGCGGTCGTCACCTCTTACGGAGGCACCTACCGGGCGCTTGCCCCTAACCAGGTACACTTCGGTCTGAGTTACTTTGAAGCGGGCATCTTTCGGGAGCAGTGCGGCAAAGCCTTCTTCCGCTACGGCGCGCATTTCAACCGTAGTGGGGTACGGAGCATCGAGGCCAAGCTTTACGTTCAGTTCTCTGCCACCGCTGAAGGGCTTCACTGCCGGACGCGGAACCGGGCGAACCTTGAATTTCTCGGTACCGATCAGGTTGCCACCGCTGCTTACTGAGATGGAGACTTCCGTGCCGGTCGGTACGACGGTTACGTCTCCCGTTCTGGAACCCGGGATGATTTGTGCACCGGAGCCGGAGAAGGAAGGACGATATTCAGCGCCGAGGGCGGGTACGGCGATATTCAGGTCGTTACCGCAGTTTGCGTACAGGGCCTGTACGGCGGCAGACTGCACCTGGATCACCGGCTTCACTACGGTGTATTCTTCGGTATGCTCGAAGGTAGTGTCTTTGCCGGAGGGAGTGCGGATCGTGATTGCACCTCTCCAGGTCTTCTTCAGTTTGCCTTCTTTGTCGTAAGCACCACCTTGGGCCGTGAATTCGATCTTACCCATGCCACCGTTCACCGGGATACTCGAACCGTTGTAGGTCATCGTCGGCGTTACGCCGGACGAAGAAGCAGCGATGAACATTTCAGCCTTGTACTTGGTACCGGCAGCCAGCACTATGGCTTCGGGACGAACCATGGCAACTACCTTGTCGAAACGAATCTGGGATGCACCTACTTTGGAAGCGAGGTTTTCCAGAACGGCCGTCTCGTAACGGGCCACTTCGTTTTGCTTCTGGCTGATAACGGCCAGCGAAGCAACCATCGGAGTTTGAGCGAAGTTCAGTTCAGCAAAGTCCTTGTTCTTCTGGGCAGGATCGTTTTTCAAACTAGCAACGTCCTTGGCATCCAGTGCCAGGGGAGGCATTTCTTGCTTGGTTACTGAACTCAGGTACGAGGTGAAAGAATTCAGCTTCTCACGAACTTCATAACCTTTACCGTTCTTGGTAGCACCGATCATCAGTGCTTCCATTTCGGTTTCAGCACTGGGGTTCGTGTAACCGCCGGTCTCTTGCTTAATGCCGCCACTTCTCTGGACCATCTCCTTCTTGATGCCTTCGAGGTAGTTGATCATTTCAGCGGATCTCGTTTTAACCTCCTGAGCTTGCTTCAGAATGGCTACGTCTTCAGCGCGATTTCCTTGCTTGGAAATAACGTCTTGCATCGAGGTGATACGCTTCTGATTGGCATCAGTCGCTTCATTTGCGGATTTCTCCAAGCTCTTATTCATCAAATCGAATTTGTTGATGATTTCAGAGCTCACTTGCAGGGCGAGTAAGGCAGTCAGTACGAGGTACATCATGCCTATTAGTTTCTGCCTTGGTGTTTCTTTAGCTCCAGCCATACACTCTGTTTAACTTATGTTTAATACTCTGGAAAATTAAGATTACTGACCTCTCATGGCCGTCAGCATGCTGCCGTATACCTTGTTGAGAGAAGTCAAATTGTTGGTAAGCTTGGAGAGTTCACCCTTGAACTGAGCAGTGTCCTTGCTGGCTTCGGCCATGTTCTCCATTGCGGAAGAAAGGCTGGTGTAGAAGGCGTTCATTGCTTTCAGGTGCTTGTTGGTATCCTGCAGTTCCATTTCGTACACTGCATTCAGGGCACCCAGGTTCTTGGTGATGTGCTGCACTTGTGCATGGTAAGCTTTGGCATCCTGAGAAGCATTGGCCATCTCAGACATTGCATTTACCGTGTTGGCGTAAGACTTGTTCATTTCAACCAGTGAAGTAGAAGCAAGTTTCACGTTCTTGGCGTATTCGCTGGTAGCTACGGTAGCATCAGCCATCGTGTTCATCTTGTGCGTAGTGTCAGCGAGGTTACGCAGGCCGGCACCCAGGCTGTTGATCAACTCAGGACCAACTTTGGCGTTGGCGAGCATGTCGTCAAGCTTGGCAGTCAGACCATTGCCCTGCTGGGGAGCGTTGCGACGGGGCGTCGTTTCGCCTTTGAAGTCTTCAGCCAGTTCCGGGTACACCTTGGTCCAGTCCGGCTCCTGGTGGGGCGGCTGGAACGCACTCAGGAAGAAGATGATCGCTTCCGTAGTCAAACCGATAATAAGCATTTCGTTGGCGCCATCCCAGTGCATAAGTTTAAACATGGCACCGACAATAACGATAGCGGCACCAATACCATACACAAAGGGCATCACCCTTGAGAACACAAAGTCCATGGATCCACCTTTTTTAGCACTCATTTTGTTTTACTGTTTAACGTTTGTAATTGATTGAATTGATTATTGAAATTTAATTGAAAGGTTTCGCAGAAAAATAGGGGCAAAAAGAAGGGTTACCCACTTGCGAATCACACGTCGGTGACTGCAATTAATAACCCTTTTTTAAGTGATAGAATTCCTGATTGGCTTAAAATTCTTTGCCGGAAGAACGACCCAGGTAGGTCATTACGCAGCGGAAGCCGAGGTAGGCATTGGCCGAATCCTGGTATTCGAAAGTACGCGTACCGGTTTCCAGGTAGTAGGCCACGTCTTTCCAGGAACCACCGCGGATTACTTTGCGCGGCTCGTTGTCATCGTTGTACTTGGGGTTCAAATCCCACACGATGGGCATAGCAGCCGGGTTGTAGGCGTCTTCGCACCACTCGGATACGTTACCGGCCATGTCGTACAGGCCATAGTCGTTGGAGAAGAAGGAAGCAACCGGCGCCGTGTACATGAAGTTGTCATTGTAGTAGTTGCCGCGGCCCGGCTTGAAGTTGGCAAGCAAACAGCCGTAAGTGTTTACCAGGTACGGGTTACCCCAGGGATACTTAGCCATGTCACGACCGCCACGGGCGGCGTATTCCCATTCCGCTTCGGAGGGAAGGCGGAAGTTCGGCATTGCGAATTTGCCT
>CADCTQ010000578.1 GCA_902805615.1 uncultured Cytophagales bacterium | reverse complement strand
GGCTAGGCCCAATGATGCTTCCCCCCGCCAGGCAACCCGCCCCTCGCCATTGGGCCGGGCCCACGCGCCGCGATACCACCGGTGCCGAAACAACGATACGGGCTCGTAACCAACGGTGCCTGCTCACTGACAGCGCCTGCTCACGGCCTGGCTACTCACTGCGTATCCACTAGGCAGGGCGCTAATCATATACTAACCCCTATCCTACGGATAGTGGGCTCGAGTTCCCACACCCGAAGGGGCAGGGATGAGGCGAACAGGAAATGACATCGTATTGTGAAAGCGGCAGCAATATCCGTAGGATAGGGTTTGAACCCTATCCCTTCGCGGAGCAGCGCCTAAGCTCCCGTCTCCTCTCCTCCGTGCCTCCGTGGTAAATCTTATTCCCGCTCAACCCTTTGCCGGTCCTTCGCGTAAAGGAGCAATGATGGAAACGAGAGGACTTACCAACCGGAAAAACCTGTTGATCGCCGCCGGCGCCCTGGCGGTCGGAACGGCGGCCACCTACTGGCTGCGCCGCGCCAAAGACAAGCCGCACGACCCCCTGCCTACCGCCCCGCTGGTGGACCTGACCCAGTACATGGGCGAATGGTTTGAGGTGGCCCGCCTGCCCGTATCGTACGAGGAGAACTGCGTGGGCACCAAGGCCATTTACACCATGCAGCCCGACGGCAGCGTGGCAATACTGAACACCTGCCACAAGGGCGGCCTGGATGGTCCGCTCAAAACCGCCAAGGGCAAGGCCACCGTGGCCGACCGGCAGAGCAAGTCCAAGCTCAAGGTATCGTTCTTCTGGCCCTTCACCGGCGACTACTACATCCTGGAGGTAGGCAACGGCTACGAGTACGCCCTGGTGGGTGAACCGTCGCGCAAAAACCTGTGGATTCTCAGCCGCACGCCGCAGATGGAACTGCAACTGCTGCACAACCTGGTGGGCAAGGCCCAGCGCCTCGGCTTCGACACCGGCCGCCTCATCTACACCCAGCAGCCGGGCGGCAGAAGCGTGGGGTAGTGGTTGGAAAGCTGGAAACTCAGCTATAAACTGTCTGGCCCTACCTTGATAAATCCAACGAGCGCAATCTCGTCAGTATCAGCGTACCGGTAACACAGGTTTGGTTCCCCAACCTTTTTCTCCAAATAACCTGCAATAGTTGCAAGACCCATTCCCGCCAAGCTTCCCTCAATGGAGTGCTTATCAGTATGGAATCTACTATTGTCTGTCTTTCCAGGTTTCTTTTGGTCTTTATGCTTATTCCAAAAATAACGCCCGATAATAACGGAAGAAGCGACTGGAATGACATAATCTTTAACTGCTCTGAGCGCTTTGTCAACGGTCGTATCCCTCGAACAAAGAACAAACTTTTTTTCTTTTGCTGCATCACTGACATCAGCCGTAAAAGCCACAACCAGGTTCTCCCTGTTCACGTAGGCATCTCCGGCCTTTATGAACATATGCGTTGTCTTGCCTTCTGCGTTTGGCAGAAAAAAAACAATCGGTTTTTTGTTTGAACGTAATTGATCCATGAGAATATACTTTTATTGAACGGAATCACTACCCGCAACTTTCTAACTTTCCAGCCTACTTCTTCACCAAATACCCGATCGCGTCCACCAGCTTGTCGAGGTCGGGGAGGGACGTGTAGATGTGGGGCGTAACGCGTACGCCTTTGATGTTCTCCCACACCACCGGCGAGGTATGGATCTTGTACTTGCTGAACAGCGTGCTTTCAATTGCTCCCGGCTCCATGCCCTCGATGCTGAAGTTGGCCAGGGCGCAGGAGAACTCCGGCTTGAGCGAAGTGTTGAGCTTGAACCGGGGCAAATCCTTTACTTTTTCGGCCCAGTAGTTTTTCAGGTAGCGCAGCCGCGCCTCTTTCCGCGGCGTGCCGATGGCGTTGTGGAATTGCAGCGCCTGCCCGATGGACTGTTCGATGGGGAACGACCGCGTGCCCAGCGTCTCGAACTTGCGGATGTCGGCCGACTTGGGATCGCTGTTGGGGAACAGCGGCCAGAGGTCCTTGATCTTTTCCTTCCGCACGTAGAGCATGCCCGAACCGAACGACGCCGACAGCCACTTGTGCAGGCTCGTGCCGTAGTAGTCGCATTCCAGGTCGGGAATCTTGTAGTCGAGGTGGGCAAACGTGTGCGCCCCGTCCACGATCACGGCCAGGCCGCGCTGCCGGGCCGCCCGGGCAATCTTCCGTACCGGCAGAATCTGGCCCGTCCAGTTGATCATGTGCGTGATCATCACCACCCGGGTGCGGGGGGTAAAGGCAGCCGTGAACTGCGCCACGATGGCGTCTTCGTCCTCGATGGGCAGCGCCAGGTTCACGTAGTTGAGCTTGATGCCGTCGCGCAGTTCGCGTTGCCGCCAGGCCTGCCGCATGTTGGGGTAATCCTGGCGCGTGAGCACCACCTCGTCGCCCCGCTTGAGGTCGAGCCCGAAGATCACCGTGTCGAGGGCTTCCGTGCAGTTGCGGTTGACGGCAATTTCTTCGGGCGAGCAGCCCGCCAGCGCCGCCAGCTTTTCGCGCAACGGCTCCCGGCCCTGGTCGAGGATGCGCCACATGAAGTACGTGGGGCCTTCGTTGGACATCCGGTTGTAGCGGTCCAGGGCTTCCTGCACCACCAGCGGCTGCGGGCTCACCCCGCCGTTGTTGAGGTTGATGATCTGCGGCGACACCGTGTAGGCCCGGGCCACCGTGGACCAGTACTCTTCGTTGCGGGCCGCTTCGACCGGCGTAAGGTCGGCAATGGCGCGGCCGGCGGCGGCCACCGCACGGGCGGACGTACCCGCGGCCGGTGCCAGGGAAGTCGCCCCGGCGGCAAGCCCGAGTTGCCGGATGAATTGGCGGCGGTTGGCCATACAATTGCGTGCTAAAGAATAAAGTGACCCTGATGCGCCGCGTTGCGTACGCGCGTGGAATTGCACTACAACATACTTAAAAATGCGAATGGAGGAGCGAGGAATCCCCGTCTTTTTCTCCGTCACCCGACCTTCCCGCGGTCCGTTGGCGGGAGACGCCCCAAAAATTGTGTAAATGAAAGCGGCAATTGTGTAAAGCAGCCAGGGGGGCGGCCCCTTACTTTAGATAAAAAAACCAAACCCGTATGACCCCTCCCGATTTTGCCCTGCTCAACAGCGGCTTGTTCCTGTTGTCTGGCATGATTACCGGCCCCTGGAGACACCAGAAAATGCTCCGCTCGCCGCAGCACCAGGCCCCGGTGTACGGGGACATTGCCCACCGGGCCGGCCTGATGTACAGTTTTGCCTCCCTGGTGATCTGGAAGTTGGCGGAAACCAATGCATTTCCGGTAGCCTTTACGTGGTACGCGGTGGTCGCGCCGGTTACTTTTTTTTGGATGGACACGGGCACGTACCTGTACCTGGGGATTGCCGATCGTACCCAAAATCAATTCTCCCGCCGGACCTTCCGGACCACTTTCGGGATGTATCTGCTCCTCTTCTTTGAAATCAGCGGCGTAGTGCTGCTCCTGGCCGGGTTTCCGATTAAACATTTGTGATGCCTGGCGGTTAGCATGAAAGAGCTGGCGCAGAAAGCGCAAAGATCATTGAAAAAGTCCAACAAAATTATGAATAAAGAATAGGGGTAAATGGATGCGTGGCTGTCATAGGGGCAAAACAACGCTTCATGCCCTTTCCAGCCGGTTACCCCTGCATGCATCACTTTATTTACCAAATTCATTCGTTTAAGGTGCATCACTGCGCCCGGTCCATTCGGCGGCCGCCGGCCCGGCGGGGCCCCGTACCTGACGCGGACCCATTTCCCTTCATTCCGCGTAGTTTGCCACTGAGTAAGGAAAAACGGCATTTCGTCCAAAAATAACCCCCTTTACACCCGGGCGCGGCCTACCTTTGCAACGCATTACGCCAACCCCGGCTCACCCACCTTTCTTGCAACAATCGTACTTTGTCATGAAACATCTTATCCATTCCTTTTTGCTCCTGGCCGGCGTGCTGTTCGCCGCGGCGGGGGCAAAAGCCCAGGACCGGTTTACCGTGAGCGGTACCATCAAGGACGCCGCCAACGGGGAAGGACTCATCGGCGCCATCGTGCAGGTGCAGGGGCAGGCCATCGGTGCGTCCACCAACGAATACGGCTTCTACTCGCTGACCCTGCCGGGCGGCAGCTACACGCTGGTGTACAGCTACCTGGGCTACGTGAGCCAGACCCGCCCGGTAAACCTCACCAGCGCCCAGAAGATTGACATCCAGCTGGCGACCGAAGACGTGCAGATTGAAGAGGTGGTGGTGACGGCCACCAAGCCCGACCAGAACGTGCGCAGCATGGAAATGGGCACCTCCAAGCTCGAAATGAAAACCATCCGGGCCGTGCCCGCCCTGCTCGGCGAAGTGGACGTGATCCGCAGCATCCAGTTGCTGCCCGGCGTCAGCACGGTGGGCGAAGGGGCCAGCGGCTTCAACGTGCGGGGCGGCGGCGTGGACCAGAACCTGATTCTGCTCGACGAGGCGCCGGTGTACAACTCGGCGCACCTGCTGGGCTTCTTCTCGGTGTTCAACCCCGACGCCGTCAAGGACGTCAAACTCATCAAGGGCGGCATCCCGGCCCAGTACGGCGGCCGGCTTTCGTCGCTGCTCGACGTGCGCATGAAGGAGGGCAACTCCAAGTGCTTCAACGCGTCGGGTGGGCTGGGGCTGCTGTCGAGCCGCCTCACCCTGGAAGGACCCATCCAGAAAGACAAGAGTTCGTTCATCGTGGCCGGCCGCCGCTCCTACGGCGACCTGTTCCTCAAGCTGTCGTCCAACGAAAACCTGCGCGAGAACCAGCTCTACTTCTACGACCTGAGCACCAAGGTGAACTTCACGCTGGGCCCCAAAGACCGCATTTACCTGTCGGGCTACTTCGGCAACGACGTGTTCGGCATCCAGTCGGCCGACGGCGAGACGGCCTTCGGCTTCCGGTGGGGCAACTCCACGGGCACCGTCCGCTGGAACCACCTGTTTTCCGACAAGCTGTTTGCCAACGTGACGGCCATTTTCAGCGATTACGACTACTCGCTGGGGTCGCCCACCGGCCCGCAGGCGTTTGAGTGGAACTCGCGCATCTACAACTACAGCGGCAAGGCCGACTTTACGTACTACCTCAACGCCGGCAACACCATCACGTTCGGGGCCAGCGCCATCCGGTACCGGTTCCAGCCCGGCGAAGCCCGGCCGGTGGGGAACAACACTTCGTTCAGCCGGTACGCCCTCGACCGCCAGCACGCCGTGGAATACGCCGCCTACCTCGACAACGAGCAGAGCCTGGGCGCCCGGCTGAGCCTGCAGTACGGGATCCGCTTTTCGGCCTACAATTTCCTGGGCGCCCAGACGGTGTACGATTACGCCGGCGAAGGCATTGACCGCAAGGTGCCCGTCAACGTGCGGACCTACGACAAGGGCGAATCCATTGCCCTCTACACCAACCCCGAGCCGCGCTTCTCGCTGCGCTACAGCCTCGGCGAAACCAGTTCCCTCAAGGCCAGCTACAACCGCATGGCGCAGTACGTACACCTGATCTCCAACTCCACGGCCGCCTCGCCCTTCGACGTATGGTCGCCCACCACCAAGAACATCAAGCCCGAACTGGCCGACCAGGTGGCCCTGGGCTATTTCCGCAATTTCAAGGACAACATGTACGAGACGTCGGCGGAGGTGTTCTACAAGGAAATGCGCAACCAGATTGACTACATCCCCGGCGCGCAGGTGCTGCTCAACCAGAACCTGGAGGCCGACCTGCTCTACGGCGACGGGCGGGCCTACGGCCTGGAACTGTACGCCAAAAAGAACACGGGCCGGCTCACGGGCTGGGTCAGCTACACGCTGTCGCGGTCGGAGCGGCTGTTCGAAGGGCTGAACGTAGACCCGGCCTCGGGCCAGGCCAAGTGGTACCCGGCCAAGTACGACCGCCGCCACATCGGCTCGGTGGTGGCGATCTACAACCTCAACAAGCGGTGGCAGTTTTCGGGCACGTTCTCCTACACCACGGGCGTAGCCACCACGTTCCCCAACGCCCGCTACGAGATTGACGGCGGCGCCATCACCGTGCCCCACAATACGGATGGTTCGCGCAACAACTTCCGGGTGCCGGCCTACCACCGCCTCGACCTGGGGGCCACGCTGCAACCCAAAAAGAAGCACCGGTACTGGGAAGGGGAGTGGGTGTTTTCGGTGTACAACGCGTACGCCCGGCGCAACCCGTTCACGATCTTCTTCCGCCAGAATGCCGACAACCCGGCCAAGACCGAGGCCGTGCGCCTGTCCATCTTCGGCACTTTCATTCCCTCGGTCACCTATAATTTCAAATTCAACACCTGCCCGGTGGCGAAGCGGCAATAACATTTATGAAAACTCAACGCATACATTCCCGATTGCTGGGCCTGCTGCTGCTCCTGGCGGGGCTGGCCGGCTGCGAAGACGTAGTGGACGTAAAACTGGACGAAGGCCAGACGCTGCTGGCCGTGGACGGCTGGATCACCGACCAGCCCGGCCCGTACACGATCCGCCTGATGACCACGGCGCCGTACTTCAACAACGCCCCGGCCCCCCGGGTGCAGGGCGCCGCGGTGACCCTGACCGACAGTGAGGGCAACCGCGAGGTGCTCGAGGAAGGGGAGCCGGGCAACTACCTGGTGCGTACGATGCGCGGCAAGGTGGGCAACGCGTACACGCTGGACATCGAGTGGAACGGCCAGGCGTACACGGCCCAGACGGAGATCCGGCGGGTGCCGCCCATTGACTCCCTCGGCATCCGGTTCCGCAAGGGCGGCGGCTTCATCGAGGAAGGCTACTACGTGTACTACTTCGGTCCCGAGCCGGCGGGGGTGGGCGACAACTACCGCTTCAAACTCTACCGCAACGACACGCTGCTCAACGAGCCGGGCGACCTGAGCTTTACCGACGACCAACTCGTGGACGGCAACTACATCACCAACGCGCAGATGAACTTCGACCCCTTCTCTGAGGGCGATACGGTACGGCTCGAAAACTGGTCCATCACCCGCGACGCCTTCCTGTTCTACAGCGAGTTGCAGCAGCAGCTTTTCAACGGCGGGCTGTTTGCCAACCCCCCGGCCAACGTCCGCACGAACGTGTTCAACAAAAACCCCAACGGTCCCAAGGCCGTCGGCTGGTTCGGCGGCGCCGGCGTATCGAGCAAGGAAGTGATCGCGAAGGAGTAGGGGGGCGATGCTCGAGGTTCGATGTTCGATGCTCGGGGTGGCGGGGATACGGGGAAGGGTTGGTTGCTGGAGGGGCGAACCACCCCCGGTCCCTCCTTGCAAAAAGGAGGGGAGCCGTACCCATGTGCCCCGCTGATGGTTGTATGTGACGTGCATTTCTTCTCGTTGCGCAGCCGCATCCGTAAAGTTCCCCTCCTTTTTGCAAGGCTAATCTTGTAGGGAAACATAAATGGTAGGCATCGCATCGCGGGAAGGGGTCGCGTCGCGGCTCCCCTCCTCGGAGGGGCCGGGGGTGGGTTTACTTCCATCAAACGCCTTACCTGGGGATCACTGCAAAGTCTTTTCTGGCGCTTGCCCTTATGCAGGTTG
>CADCTQ010000577.1:419-24698 GCA_902805615.1 uncultured Cytophagales bacterium | reverse complement strand
CGGTGAGGCCGGCCCGCTTGCGGGGGTTGTTGGTGATGAGGCGGATGTTGCTCACGCCCAGGTCGCGCAGGATCTGGGCGCCCACGCCGTAGTCGCGTTCGTCCATCTTAAAGCCCAGTTCGAGGTTGGCCTCCACGGCGTCGCGGCCCATCTCCTGGAGTTTGTAGGCCTTCAGCTTGTTGAGCAGGCCGATGCCGCGCCCTTCCTGGTTCATGTACAGCACCACGCCCTTGCCTTCCTTCTCCACCATTTCCATGGCCGCGTGCAGTTGCCCGCCGCAGTCGCAGCGGCACGAGCCGAAAATGTCGCCGGTCACGCACGAGGAATGCACGCGCACCAGTACGGCTTCTTCTTTTTCCCAGGTGCCTTTGATCAGCGCCAGGTGCATCTGGCCGGAGTTGGCCTGGCGGTACGCCATCAGTTGGAAGTGGCCGTAGTCGGTGGGCATGTCCACGCCGATTTCCCGCTTGATGAGGCTTTCGGCCTTTAAGCGGTATTCGATGAGGTCTTTGATGGATACGAGTTTCATGCCGTGCCGGTCGGCGATGCGCCGGAGTTCGGGCAGCCGGGCCATGCCGTTGTCTTCGTTGCTCAGCACTTCGATGAGCACCCCCGACGCGTACCGGCCGGCCAGGCGGGCAAAGTCAAGGGAAGCTTCGGTGTGGCCGGCCCGGCGCAGCACGCCGCCCTTCATGGCCCGCAGGGGGAAAATGTGGCCGGGACGCCCCAGTTCTTCCGCCTTGGTATCGGGGTGCACCAGCGCCTGGATGGTCTTGGCGCGGTCTTCGGGCGAAATGCCGGTGGTGCAGCCGTTGCCCAGCAGGTCCACGGATACGGTGAACCGGGTGCTGTGGGTGGCGGTGTTGCGGCCCACCATCAGGTCCAGCCCCAGTTCTTCGCACCGTTCCTCGGCGAGGGAGACGCAGAGCAGGCCCCGGGCTTCTTTGGCCATGAAGTTGACCATCTGGGGCGTAATGGCGTCGGAGGCGCACACCATGTCGCCTTCATTCTCGCGGTCTTCGTCGTCCACCACGATGATGATCTTGCCCTGACGGATGTCTTCGATGGCATCCTCAATCTTATCTAAACGAATCTCTGACTGTTGCATAGGTAGGGTGCCGGGTCAATGGCGTTTTGTAACAAGTGGACGCCCCGGAAGGCTTCCGTACCCGTATAACAATAATGAACGGGATTTTGTCTCCAACGTGACAAAGGTAGAAGAATATCGGTATTTCGATGCCCGATGCTCGATGTCCGATGTCCGATGTTCGATGTCCGATGTTCGATGTCCGATGTTCGGTTGGCAGTGCTTCGTGAGAGGCCGTTGATCGGACGGGATCCGGAAACGAAAAAGCCCGCGGAATCCCGCGGGCTTTTTCGTTTGGCAGATGACCGGATCAGTGTACCGAAAGTTCATCCGAACATCGAGCATCGAACATCGAGCATCGAGCATCGAGCATCGAACATCGAACATCGAGCATCGAGCCTACCGGATCTGCACGTCGTACGGCAGCCGGGCCTGGATGCCCTGCATGTACTGGAGGTTGCGGATTTGTTTGACGTAGGGCGTCAGGATGCCGAACTGGCTTTCGAGGATGCGTTCTTCCTGGTCGCCGTTCAGCCGGTTGATCAGCTCTTCGGTAAAGGATTGTTCCTCGGGCAGGTACTTCACGCGGTAGCCGCCGTCTTTGAGCCTGGCGGCCTTGGCGGCAATGCGGATGGCGTCGTCGAGGCCGCCCAGTACGTCCACCAGCCCGTTGGCCTTTGCTTCGGCGCCCGACCACACGCGGCCGGAAGCAATGTTGCGAAGCTGTTCTTCCGTCATGTCGCGGCCCTGCGCGGCCTTCTTCACGAAGTCGTCGTAGCCTTTGTTGACTTCCTGCTGGATCACCTTGCGTTCAAACTCGGTGAGCGGACGGGTGGGCAGGCCCAGGTCGGCGTAGGCGTTGGTCTTGACGCCGTCCACGGTGACGCCCAGCTTGTTCTTGAGGAAGTCCTGCACGTTGAACAGCACGCCGAAGATGCCGATGGAGCCCGTAATGGTGTTGGGTTGCGCCACGATGGTATCGCAGCCCATGGCCATGTAGTAGCCGCCCGAAGCCGCCACGTCGGACATGGAGGCAATGACCGGCTTCTCCTTGCGGGCCAGCATCACTTCGCGCCACATCACGTCGGAGGCCAGCTTGCTGCCGCCCGGCGAGTTGATGCGCAGCACAATGGCTTTTACTTTGTCGTCGAGCCGCGCCTCGCGGATGGTTTCGGCAATCTTGTCGGAGCCGATCACTTCGTCGCTGCCTTCGCCGGAGCGGATTTCGCCGGAAGCTACGATGACGGCAACGCGGGTGCCGAATTCGCCTTCTTTGACGTACTTCTCGGCTTTGCTGTACTTGCTCAGGCCCACGAAGTTGACTTCCTCGTCCTTTTCCACCCTGAGCAGCTTGCGCAGGTCGTCGTGTACCTGGTCGTAGTAGCCCACGTGCGTCACCAGCTTGTACTTGAGGGCGTCTTCGGGCTGGCGCACCAGCAGCGAGTCGGCCAGCCGCTTCAATTCCGACACCTGGAGGCCCCGGGCTTTGGCAATGGCGCCGAACGAGTGGTCGTTGATCGAACTGAGGTAGGAGAGGGTCTGCACCTCGCTGGCTTTGCTCATCTCGTCGAGGAAGAAAGGCTCCACGGCGCTCTTAAATTCGCCCACCCGGAAAATTTCGGGCTTGATGTCAAGCTTTTCGAAGGTGCCTTTGAAGAAAGGAACCTGGGAGCTGAGCCCGTTCAGTTCGAGGGCGCCGTCGGGGTTGAGGTAAATGCGGTCGGCGGCCGAAGCCAGGTAGTAAGCCTTTTCGGAGAACACTTCCCCGTAGGCGTACACGAACTTCTTGGACTGCCGGAAGTCAATCAACGCGTTGCGGATTTCCTCCAGGGAGGCGTAGCCGGCGTCCAGGAACATGCTCATTTCCAGGTAAATGCCCTTAATGTTGGGATCGAGCTTGGCGTTGGCAATGGCTCTTTTCACCTGCACGAGCCCAATGCCGCTGGGCGTGGGGCCAAAGGGAATTTCCAGGTCGGCGAGCGGATCGGCGTTGGCGCGTTCCACAATCGGTTCGTCAAAATTGAGCTTGAGTACGGAATTGTTTTCAATGGCTACTGGCTCTTCCGAAGAAGCGGCCGAACCGATTCCGACCAGGATAAGAAGCAGTAAGACTGAAAACACGAACAGGCCGATAATGGTGGCAAGCACGTATTTTAAGAACTGTAGCATAGGGTACGAATGAGAGTTAGGATAGAATGTAAAAAGGGCCGTTCCACCAAAAAAATGCATTGGACGGATCAAACCCGGTATTTCCAAAACTACCAAACTGTTTGCATAGTTTTGCCTTTTTTACACGAATGGCAAATAAGGCATACCTGCTGTTGGGCACCAACTTAGGGGACCGGGCGAAGCACCTGGAAGCGGCGCGGACGGGGCTTTCCCGCACGGCAGGCACGGTTACGGAATTGTCGTCGGTGTACGAAACGGCCGCCTGGGGCATCACCGAGCAGCCCGTCTTCTGGAACCAGGTGGTGGTGCTGGATACGGAGTTGCCGCCGGAGGTCCTGCTGGCGGCAATACTCGCCATCGAACAAAGCCTGGGCCGCGAACGGGACCAACGCTGGGGCGCCCGGACGCTGGACGTGGACATCCTCTACTACAACGACCAGGTCATCCAGAGCCCCTCGTTGTCAGTCCCCCACCCGGAGATTGCCAACCGCCGCTTTACGCTGGCCCCGCTGGCCGAAATCGCCCCCGACTTCCTGCACCCCGTACGCCGCCTCACCCAGCGCCAACTGCTCGACGCCTGCCCCGACCCGCTGCCCGTCCGCCGGATAGAAGCTTGAAGGGGGCAAGCGGATTTAGGGATCGGGTTTAAACCCGATCCTACGGAGACTACAACGCTGAATTCATTGGACGCATAGGTCATGCAGGCTACCCCATATCCATAGGATCGGGTTTAAACCCGATCCTATCCTCCGATCCCGTATGTCACGCTTCTGAAATCTGGTCGAACCGTTCGTAGATGGAGTTGTTGCTGATGTACTCGGGCACGATCTTCTTCATTTTCTGGATGAGCGAATCGTTGTCCTGGAGGGAGAGCAGGTGGGTGAAGTCGGTGAGGTGGTGCTGGATGAGGTTGAAGTCGTATTCCCGCACCTTGGCGATCAGGATTTGCGGGTGGTGCGTCGGGATGGTGTTCTCCTCGTCGCTCAGTAGTTCTTCGTAGAGCTTTTCGCCGGGGCGCAACCCCGTAAAGATCAGTTGAATGTCCTTGCCCAGCGTGAGCCCCGACAGCCGGATCATCTTCTTGGCCAGGTCCACGATCTTCACCGACTTGCCCATGTCGAACAGGAAGATTTCGCCGCCCTTGCCCATGCTGCTGGCTTCGAGCACCAGTTGGCACGCTTCGGGAATGGTCATGAAGTAACGCGTAATTTCGGGGTGGGTCACCGTGACGGGGCCGCCGGCCGCAATCTGCTTCTGGAAGCGGGGAATCACCGAACCGTTGCTGCCCAGCACGTTGCCGAAGCGGGTGGTGATGAACCGCGTGCAGGGCAGCACGTCGCCGTCCTGCAACTGCCGCCCGGCCAGTTCGTTGTTGAGCGACTGCACGTAGATTTCGGCAATCCGCTTGGAGGCGCCCATCACGCTGGTCGGGTTCACGGCCTTGTCGGTAGACACCAGGATGAACTTGGCCACGCGGTGCCGCGCCGACAGGTCGGCCACGGTTTTGGTGCCCAGCACGTTGTTGAGGATGGCCTCCGAGGGGTTGTCTTCCATCACCGGCACGTGCTTGTAGGCCGCCGCGTGGAACACGATGTCGGGTTGGTACTTGCGGAACAGCTTGCCCATCCGTTCGGCGTTGGTGATGTTGCAGAGCACCGTCCGGAAGGCCGACTGCCGGGGGGTGGCCTCCAGTTCCAGGTTGAGGTCGTTGAGGGCCGACTCGGCCTGGTCAATGAGAATGAGCCGTTCGGGCTTGAACTGCACGATCTGGCGGGCCAGTTCGCTGCCGATGGACCCGGCCGCGCCGGTAATGAACACCGTTTTGCCTTCCAGTTCCTGTTTGATGCCCGTCACGTCGAGCTGGATGGGGTCGCGGCCCAGCACGTCCTCAATGTTCACGTCCTTGATCTGCTTGATGCTCAGTTCCCCGTTGATCCACTTATGCACGGGCGGAATGTTGCGCACCTGCACCCGGTGCATGAGGCACTGGTCAATGATCGTTTTTTTGCGTTCGGGCGAAATCTGCTGGATGGCGATGATGAGCAGTTCCACCTTTTTGACCTTCACCAGCCGTTGCAGGTTTTCGGGCGTATTCTGCAGGATCGGAATCCCGTTGATCGTATTCTTGGCTTTGCCCGCATCGTCGTCCAGGAAAGCCACCACGTGCAGGTGATTGTCCTTGTCCTGGCTGATGGTCCGCTGGGTAATTGCCCCCGCTTCGCCGGCCCCGTACACCACCACGTTGATCTTTTCCGCCTGCTGGTTCCGCCATTCGAAGTAGATGATCTTGATCAGAATGCGGAAGGCCGCCATGCTGAGCATGGAGAGGCAGTAGTCAATGATGAGGATGGACGGCGGCACGAAGTAGCGGCCGAAGAAATACTGGTACGCCAGGTTGATGAGCAGGAACACGCCCAGGCTGAGCGTCAGCGCCATGAATATCCGCTTGGCGTCCTCCACGCTGGTGTATTTGATGATGCCGGAGAAGCTCTTGGTGATGAGGAAGAAAATGGTTTTTACGCAGATCACCGCCCCCAGCGCCGTCAGGAAGTCGGGCCAGTACAGGTATTCCCACTCAAAATTCAGCCGCAGCAGGTACGAAAGCAGCAGGGAAACCACGCATAAGAAGATGTCTATTTGTAAAATGGTCCAACGGGGTATGGCTTTGATCAGGCTGAACAGGTTCGGGTACTTCATAGACGCAGCGTCGAAAAAAAAAGCGTTTGGGGAGCAGGAATGCCTGCTTACTTATCCAATGCGGGGGCAACACTCCCGGTGGCAACGTCCGGGGCAATTTTCTTGATGAGTCCTTGGAGCACCTTGCCGGGGCCGCACTCAATGAAGGAAGTGGCGCCGTCCTTCACCATGTTCTGCACCGTTTGCGTCCACCGCACGGGGGCCGTGAGCTGGGCGATCAGGTTGGCTTTGATGGCGGCGGTGTCGCGGGAAGGCGAGGCGTTCACGTTTTGGTAGATGGGGCACACCGGCGCCCGGAAAGGGGTGTTTTCAATGGCCGCCGCCAGTTCGGCCCGGGCCGGCTCCATCAGCGGCGAGTGGAACGCACCGCCCACCTGGAGGGGCAACGCCCGTTTGGCGCCGGCTTCTTTGAGCTTCACGCAGGCAATTTCAATGCCGCGGCGGCTGCCCGAAATCACCAGTTGACCCGGCGTGTTGTAGTTGGCCGCCACCACCACGTCGTCTATTTCGGCGCACACCTTTTCCACCACGGCGTCGTCGAGGCCGAGCACGGCGGCCATCGTGGACGGGTTGGTTTCGCAGGCCTTCTGCATGGCTTCGGCCCGCCGGGCCACCAGCCGCAGCCCGTCGGCAAACGTAAGGGCGCCGGCCGCCACCAGCGCCGAAAATTCGCCCAGCGAGTGGCCCGCCACCATGTCGGGCCTGAAATCCCCGGCGGTGGCGGCCAGCACCACCGAGTGGAGAAAAATGGCCGGCTGGGTAACCCGCGTCTGCTTGAGGTCCTCTTCGGTACCGGTAAACAGCACGTCCGTCAGGCGGAAGCCCACGATGCCGTTGGCCTCTTCAAAAAGCTCCCGCGCCTGGGGGGATTGGTCGTACAGATCCTTGCCCATACCCGGAAACTGCGAACCTTGTCCTGGAAAAACGTATGCTTTCATACCGGAAATAAAGATGGTTGGCTTAAAAATGACTCTTCAGCAATGCCCGGAATGTACCACGCCGGACGGGTAAGAAGCCTGAACAATATAAAAAATGTGCTATTTGCGTGGCGTCAGTGCCGCGGCTCCCCTGCAAGTTTAGTGAAAAACCCACACACGCAAAACGTTTTCTGGTGAATGCTTCGGACGACCCGGTTCGCGGCGCGCTACCGGGCTTTGCAGCCCTGCCCGGAAGGCTTCTAACGACAAAAGCCATCCGGGGTTGGGCTCCCGGATGGCTTCTGGGTATTGGCGGGATTATTTCAGCACGTGGACCCAGCCCTTGATCTTGACGACTTCGTCGGAGCGGCGCAGGCGGTAGAACTTCACCTCGGCCTGGTAGTAGTACACGCCGGGCGACAGGTCTTCGCTGCTGGTCTCGCTGCCCTTGCCCATGCGCCCGTTCCACTTGATGAGGATGTCATCGGTGGTCTCGAACACCTTGCGGCCCCAGCGGTTGTAAGCCGCAAACGAGACCCGCTCCACGAAGCGCGGGCAGGGGAAAGGCGCGAGTACCTCGTTCTTGTTGTCGCCGTTGGGGGTGATCACGTTGGGCAGCACGTAGTAGGGGCAGTTGTCCTTGCAGACCGTATTGCTCGGTTCGCTCTCGTTGCCTGAGCGGTCCACGGCCGTCACGTAGTAGCAGCCCGCGTAGGAGGGCAGGTTGGCGTGCCGGTAGAAGTTGGCCGGCATGGGCACCTGCGAGACGACTGAGTCTACCAGCACGAACTGCTCGCCCTCGCCCTGGTAGCGGCTGTAGTAGATGCGGTACTTGACCACGTCCTTGTCGCACTTTTGGCCCGCTACCTGCTCGGGATACGTCCAGTCGAGGCGGTTGGTGAAAGCGCCCTGGTTGCAGAAGGACTCCGGGTTGCTCTGCCACTTGTCGCAGTCGGTGGCGTCAATGGAGAGCACCGGCGGGCAGGGCTTGATCGTGTCGAGCGGGGTGGTGCACAGGCTCTGGGAGTAGTTGGTCAGGAAAGGCTTGTTGGCCGGCAGCCTCAGGCGCACCCCTTCGTAGAGGCCGTAGGTCTCCACCTTGTAGCAGTAGACCGAGTCTTCGCTCAGCCCCGAGTCCACGTAGCGGAAGCTGCCCTCATTGGTGACGGGTACGTCGGCCAGGAACTGGGGCCTCGTCTCGTCTTGCTGGTTGATGCGGTAGAGCTTGTGGGTCTGGTTTTGATTGTTCCAGGGCACCTGGGCCCGCCAGGATACTTCCACGGCCCTTGGCAGGGGTCTCACCGAGAGGCGCACCGAGGAAGCGGCCTTGGAGGTGTCCTTGAAGGCTTGATTGGTGCCGGTGTAGAAGCGGATCTGGTAGTGGTAGACGCTGTCCTGCGTGTTGAGCCCGCGTTCGTCGACGAACACGGTATCGGTGCTGGTGGAAATGGTGTTGTAGCGGCGCGTGAGCAGGGGCGTAGGCCCGTAGTTGTTGCCGGCAAAGCCGTTGGCGCGGTAGAGTTCGTAGGTGTAGGGGCCGGGGAACTGTCTTTGGTCAATCTCCAGGGGCTGGGTCCACACGACCCTGATGCGGCCGTTAGTGGGCGAGGTTCTTTCTACTGATACGTTGGTGATGAGGGGAATCTCCAGGCGCAGGCGTACGCAGATGGGGTCGGAAGGGGCGCTCTCCCCGCGGCCGGGGGAGGCAAAGGTGGCCCCGATGCGGTAGGAGTACTGCTGGCCGATCTCCAGGCCCTTGCCGTCGTTGTCGTCCACGAAGGAGAAGGTGCTGGCCGGCACGCGGGCTACTTCCAGGTAGCCGGCCGGGGCGCCCGTCTGGCAGGGGTCAATGGAGTCCTCATCGCAGCCGAGCTTACGCCAGATGATGATCTGGTTGGCGTTGGTGCAGCGGTAGGGGTCCCAGGTAAGTTGCATGGTCTTGCCGGCGGGGGTGGCTTTGAGGCCGGTGGGCTTGGGGCCTACCACCCGGATGAGCCACGTCTTGGTGTCCGTCAGCCGCTGGGCGACGTTGCCGGGGTTGTCCTCGGCGCGGAAGACGACGGCGTAGGGCTGGGCCCGCACGTGCTGGCAGTCCGTTTGCCACCTGAACTGGCTCTGCGCGGGCGTATTCTGGAATACGGGCGCGGCAATGGTGGCGTTGGGCGTAAGCGTAGCCGGCGGCTGGTTGGGGAACACCTTCGGGTCGCGCGAGAAGATGGCGCCCTCCGAACCGATGCTCACGGGGTGGCCGTCGGGGTCAAGGGCCCGGATGAACTTTTCCAGGTTGGTGCCCGCCACGATGCAGGTGTCGTTGGGAATGATGAGTTCGGGCCGCCGGTTCGGATTGAACTCCACCCGGATCTGCATGTCGCGGCGCACGGAGCCTACAAGCTGGTACCCATTGGTGGTCTTGCGCCACTCTTCCACCACAAAGGCGATGTTGTATTCGGCGTAGTCGCCGGGACCGGCAATCACGCCGCCGCCCCTTTTGAAGGGGCCGGGGGCGTCCCAGCAGATTTGCCCGGTGCGGGGGTCAATGGTAAACGTAGGGTCGCCCGCGCCGCTTTCGGGGGTGCCCAGGGGCCGTACCTGGTTGGGTTCCAGGTAAGAGGTCACCGGCGTTCCCGCTTTGGAAAGAGGCGTTACCAGCCGGAAGGAGAGGCTGTCGCCGTTGGCGTCGAAGGGGTCCGGGTTGTAGCAGTACCGTTGGCCGACGGTGGCCCGGTCTACGGGTGGGTTGTTCAGTACCACCGAGGTGTTGGAGCCCAGCGAGGCGCTGATGTTGAAGGAAGTTTCCAGGTGGAAGGGCGTATTGGCCGAATTGAACATATTGACCACCAGTTCATTCCGGAATTCTTCCGTAAAGCTGACCGTGTACGAGCCGTTGCCCGGGTAGGTATACACGAAAAAGTAGGTAAGCACTTCCGTACGGGCGTAGGCACCCAGGGCTACCCGGCTCGCCAGGTCGGACGTCAGGGCTACGTTGCCGGCCCGGCTGCCGTCACTGACGCCCATATCCAGGGTAGCCCTCAGTTGGTCCACCCCACCCGTGTCGCGGTACAGCACCAGCGTGAACTGGTAGGTCAGCGGGTTGGTGGAGCCGGGGAGCCGTTGGGCCGTGATCTGTCCCGCCCGGATGTGCGAAGCGAGGAGATGGGTGGGCGCAAACGCAAGGAAGGCCAGCACGAAAAGGAGGCGCGTGATCCGGGGCGGCAGCATCGGCGTGAAGGTTGAAGAAGTGAAAGCGGGAGAGGTAATATAACGCGCAGATGCGGAAAAAAGTACGGCCTTTCGTTCAAGATATTTTATCACTAAGCGCAGGCGGCAGAGCACTTCCAGGGTTGTATGGATTACACCAGGTCCTTGAGGTTCAGGGCCCGCAGGCGGGGGGCTTTCCAGGCCGTGATGCCCACCACCAGCACCGTCATGGAGCCCCCGAACACCACGGCCGGCACCAGCCCCATCAGCCGGGCCGTAACCCCCGATTCGAAAGAACCGATCTCGTTGGAGGAGCCCACGAAAATGCTGTTGACGGCCGACACCAGGCCCCGCATCCCGTCGGGGGTGAGCAGTTGCAGGATGGTGCCGCGGATCACCACGCTGATGCTGTCGAGGGCGCCGCTGAGGGCCAGCAGCCCCAGGGAGAGGTAAAAGTTGCGCGACAGGGCAAACCCGATGATGCAGACGCCGAAGCCGGCCACGTACACCAGCAGCTTGCGGCCTGAATTGTGGAGGGGCGGCCGGTGGGCCAGCACCAGTCCCATCAGCGCGGAGCCCAGCGCCGGGGCGGCCCGCAGCAACCCGAGCCCTTCCGGGCCCACGCGCAGCACTTCGGAGGCGAAAATGGGCAGCAGGGCCACCGCCCCGCCGAAGAACACGGCAAACAGGTCCAGCGACAGGGCGCTGAGCAGCACCTGGTTGTTAAACACGAAGGATATGCCGTCGCGCAGGCGGGTCTTGAGCGACTCGCGCACTTCCGTTTGGGGCACGGGCCGGGCCGCAATGAACGTGATGAGCGACAGCGACAGGGCGATCAGCACCACCACCGTAGCGTACGCCGAAGTGATGCCCGTAAAGCCGTAGAGCAACCCGCCCAGGGCCGGGCCCGACACGGCGGCCACCTGCCACACGGTGGTATTCCAGGTGACGGCGTTGGCGTACAGTTCGCGGGGCACCAGTTGCACCACCATGGACGAGAAGGACGGGCCGGCAAAGCCCCGGGCCACGCCGATCAGGCAGATGACCAGGTAGATGGGCGCCACGCCCCACGTTCCGATTACCCACGACAGCTGCCAGGTGAAGAGCAGCAGCAGCAAGGCCCCCGAAAAGTAAGCCAGCAATGCCAGGGTAATGATTTTCTTGCGGTTGATGAGGTCGGCCAGGTGGCCCGCGTAGAGGATCACCGACATGAACGGGATGGCCTCCGCCAGGCCGATGAGGCCCAGCGAAAGCGGGTCTTTGGTCAGGTCGTAAATCTGCCAGCCCACCACCGTGCTCTGGATCTGGATGGCGACCGTGAGCAGGAACCGGGCGGCCACGAAAAAGTTAAATTCCCGGAAACGGAGCGCAGCGTAAGAGTCGTGCGCAGGCGGAGAAGACGACACGGGTCAGGCGTGGTGGTTGGGGAGCAAAGCTACTCCAAAAACGCGTCAGTGCCGGGCGCCATTCCGGCCGTGCGGGGCCGAAAAAGAAGACCCTTTCGTGACACAACTTGTGCACCTGCAATGAAGAAAGTAAGATCAGTACCCGGAATTTTCAGCCTGGTGACACTTCTTATGTGACGGCTATGTGAGTGTGGTGTCATCTTGCGCAGCCAAATGCCTGATGTACAAGCTGTTTCAATGTGATGGTTATGTGACCGACGGCATATACGTTGAAGACGGAACTGCCCGGTATCACTGAGATGGGTACAACGGCCGGAGTGGTCAGTGAGACCCTGACCACGGCAGCAGCGCCACTGACCGCGTTCCACAACTGCCCCGGCAAGATTTTGCACGCCGTCAGTGTCGTATGTGATTCGCGTGCCCTGTCGGGCCAAAGCGTCACGATCTGGCGCGAAGCTGTTGCTTGCCGGCGCGAAGTAGAACGGGCTGGCGCGAAGCTCTGCTTCGTGCCTGGTATTCTTCCGCCTCTGGCGGAACGAGGTCAATTCAAAGGATAGCAGGTTCAACACCGTTCTTGCCTGTGCCCGCTGGCGCAGGCGTCCGCCTGTGCCTCTTTTTCTCAAGCGTCCGCTTGCCCCTTTCGCGTATCAAGTCGTCCCACGAAAGAATGCAAGGAACCGGATTGGTACACGTAAGTAAAGTGAGTAAGCCTGACGGCTGGAAGCGGGACGCTTCCGGTCCGGAAGACACAGGCGGACGCCTGCGCCAGCGAGCACAGGCAAGGGCTTTGATGCAACATCAGCCAAGCAAAGAAAATAACTTCGTTACGCCAGAGGCGGAAAACATGGTAAGCACGAAGCAAAGCTTCGCGCCAGCCCGTTCTACTTCGCGCCGGCAAGCAACAGCTTCGCGCCAGATCGTGACGCTTTGGCCCGACAGGGGAGTGGTACGCCGCCGTCAGTGTCTCACTGACGGCTTCCAAAACGTTCTCTGCAAGTCCGGCCATAAACAAAAAAGGGGAAGCCGGAGCTTCCCTGATGGTTTGATTAGTTATGTATTACTCCCTTAATAAATGCGTCGGCTGGCCTTGATGGCGTCTTTGATGTCAACCTCCCGGCCGTCAATGGTGGCGGAGATGAACGCGTCGGCTACGCCCATGCGCTGCACGTCTCGCTTGAAGGCTTCGGCCCGCTTGTAGTTCCGGAACCGGCCCAGCACGTACTTGTTCATGCCCTCTTCGCTTTCACCCCGCAGCCGGGCCAGTTCTTCGCCGTACTTCTCCAGGTCAAAGTTCTGGAAGGCGCCGATCTGCACTTCGAAGAATACGCCGGCGGAAACGGAAGGCGTGGCGTTTTCCACCAGGATGTTGTTGACTTCCCGCAGGCTGTCGTATTGCTGCTTCAGGTGGTTGAGCGTATCCACCTGGATCGCCATGACTGCGTGCTCCCGGGCCATGCGCGGCCACTTGCCGAACAGGGGCTGCTTTACTTCCGAGAACACCAGGTAACCCACGGCCGCCGCCAGGAACAGCAGCGACACCACCACCGTCACGCGCAGGGCGCGGCGGGAGGATTGCAGTTCCTCGTTCTCCGACGAGAGGCGTTCGGCTTTGTCGAGCAGGTCCAGGTACTCGGCGCTGTCCTGGTTGTAGCCCGAGGCGTACGAACTGGCATTGTATCCGGCGTCGCCGTAGGTGTTGTAGCTGCCGGAAGCGTAGGTGTTGGCCGAATAGTCGGTGGTTACAGTATCGTTGGAAACGGAAGTGCCCGTGTTCCCATTGTTCGAATAACTATTGTCGCCGTAACGGTTGTCGGCATTGTAGGTATACCCGTTGGTTTCGTAGCCGGTCTGCTCCGTGGTATTTTCGTAGGAGTTTACGTACGTACGCTCTTGGTGCTGGTACCCGTTGCCGGGGAGGTTATTTTCGCCATTCTCCTCCGTCCGGTGCGTGTAATTGTTATTCTGATCGTTATACATAGCGTTGAAAATCAAAGGTTACCCTTTTCCGAAAATCTAAAATAGGCAGGAAAACCAACCCTTCCCAAAGGTGAACGGCCGCCGGGGGGGGAAGGCCCCTTTTGCGGCGTGGGTTTTGCCGGCAATGTGCGCATTTCGGGCCGCGCCGGGCCCGGAACGGCCCGCATCGCGGCGGCAAACGCGGCCCGTACCGCCGCCCCAATCCGGTTTATCCTTTATCTTGCCGCACAATGGCGGCCGGTGGCCGTAATTCCCGGGAGGCTGTTACTTTTGCAAGTTTTTTGGGCGAAACGAAAAAGCAAACGCACCCGCGCCGCCGCTCCCGGACCGTACCAAACCCCGATTTTCCCCATGTCCGCACCCGTAACCACCACCCGACCGCCCGACCGGCTCCGACTGATCCTGGCCTTTGCCGCCGTGTACCTGATCTGGGGATCAACGTACCTGGCGGTGGCCCTGGTGACCAAACAGTTGCCGCCGCTGTTTACCTCGGCCCTGCGCTTCCTGATCGCGGGCGGCCTCATGTACGGGTACGCCCGGGCCAGGGGCATTGCGCCGCCCACCGCCCGCAACTGGGGGGCGGCCCTGCTGGTGGGTACGCTGCTGCTGGGCGTGGGCAACGGCACCATGGCCATTGCCATCCAGAGCATTCCCACGGGCGTGGTGGCCCTGCTCATTGCCTCGCTGCCGCTGTGGATCGTGCTGCTCAACTGGGTGGCCTTTGCCCGCAAACGCCCCGGGCCGCCCGAAATCCTGGGCGTGGCGCTGGGGCTGCTGGGCATGGCCATCCTGATCGGTCCCGACCGGCTGCGCACCGGCGAAGGGCTCGACTGGGCGGGCGTCGGCATTCTCCTGGCGGGCACCATCTCGTGGGCCATCGGTACGCTGACGGCCCCCCGCACGCCCCTGCCGGCTTCACAGACGATGGCGACGGCCATGCAGATCCTGGCCGCCGGGGTGGTGCTGGTGCCCGCCAGCCTGCTGCGCGAAGACTGGTCGGCGCTGGCCGGGCACCGCTGGACGTTCACCGAAATCACTTCGATGGGCTACCTGGTGATCTTCGGCTCCATCGTGGCGTTTACGTGCTACGCGTGGCTGGTGCAGGTGGCCCCGCCAGGGCTGGTGTCTACGTACGCCTACGTGAACCCCGTGGTGGCGCTATTGCTGGGCGCCCTGGTGCTCAACGAGCCGGTCACGGGGCGGTCGGTGCTGGCGGCGGCCATCATCATCGGCGGGGTGGTGCTCATCACCCGGCGAAAACGTTCGGTTCAATCGCCTCCCCAAAGCGGGAAATAGGTTAATTTAGCCGCAAAAAAAAGCGTACCGTGGCACAGAAAATCTTCTTTACGCCGGGACCGGCGCAGTTGTACCCCACGTTTGAGCAGCACCTCGCCGTGGCCGTCCGGGAGCAACTGGGCTCCATCTCGCACCGGAGCAAGCAATTCCGGTCCCTCTACCAGCACGCCGACGAACAACTGCGGGCCCTGCTGGACGTGCCGGCCTCGCACGCCATCCTGTTTACCGGCTCGGCCACCGAAGTCTGGGAACGGGCCATCCAGAACGGGGCGGGCCGCGAAACGTTCCACCTGGTGAACGGCTCGTTCTCGAAGCGTTTCTACGAATTCTCGGCTGAGCTGGGCCGCACGGCCCACAGGGTGGAGGCGCCCTTCGGGGAAGGCTTCGACGTGGACCAGCTCGACATTCCACCGTCGGTAGAACTGGTGTGCCTCACCCACAACGAAACCAGCGCGGGCGTGTCGCTGCCGTCGGCCCAGATTCACGCCCTGAAAGCCCGCTATCCCGAAGCCCTGTTCGTGGTGGACATGGTGTCGTCGGCGCCGTACCCGGCCCTGGACTACGGCCTGGTGGATTCGGCGTTTTTCTCGGTGCAGAAGGGCTTTGGCCTGCCGGCGGGCCTCGGCGTGTGGATCGTGAACGAGAAGTTCCTGGCGAAAGCCGAAGCGCTGAAAGCCGCCGGCGGGTACATCGGCACGCACCACAGCCTGCCGAGCCTCTGGAAAAACGCCAAAAACTTCGAAACCCCGGCCACGCCGAACGTGCTGGGCATCTACCTGCTCGGGCAGGTGGCCGCCGACCTGAACCGGGTGGGCGCCGCGGCGATCCGCCGGCAAACGCAGGAGCGGGCCGTGCAGCTCTACAAGGCCATTGCCGCCAGCGAGGGACTCGAAGTGTTCGTACGGACGCCCGACCACCGTTCGGCCACCGTGCTCGTTGCGGGTACCCGCGGGAGTGCCCCGGCGCTGATCGAAAAGTGGAAAGGACAAAACCTGGTGGTGGGCAGCGGCTACGGCAGTTACAAGGAGAAACAAATCCGCATTGCCAACTTCCCGGCCAATACCGACGAAGAGATTGCGCAACTGCTGACGGCCATCGGGCAGGCGTAAGAGTCGGTAAGCCGCAGAAGGTTTGAGGGGGGTAGTAGGATAGGGTTTGAGGCGGATAGGGATAGGAAGGATAGGGTTTGAGAGGGATAGGGTTTAAAACCCTATCCTATTGATATTGAACGCGTTCACGTTGGTGGAGCGGTACTCTCCGTAGGATAGGGTTTAAACCCTATCCCCCTCAAACCCTATCCTACCCAACCCAAACCTATCTTACCCAAACCCCATCCCCCGTGCCGGCAACCCCAATACAGCAAATACAAATCCGTTTAAAAGGTATTCCGCATGAAGAGACTTTTTTGGATCGGCCTGACAAGCCTCCTGGCCGGCTGCACGGCCGCCGAACAAACGGGAGAGCAGACCACGACCGCCGCCGCCGATTCGGCCGTGGTGGCGGGCCGGCCCGCCGTCCGGGACGACTACGACCAGTTGCGCGGCATCTGGGTGAACACGCGGTTTGAGCAGGCCCTGGAGAAAAGCAAATCGCCCCGCAAGGCGGCCGTGGACGTGCCCAACGTGTCTTTCTTCCGCGAGGAAGGCAAGGCCGTTGCGTTCGTGAACCTCGACTTCCGCGAAGGCATCACCATTCCGCTCGACAGCCTGCAACGCGTGGGCAACGAGCTGAAGCACGACGAGGTAACGCTGCTGCTGTCACCCGGCGGCGAGGAGATGACGCTGCAACTGGCCGACCAGGCCCGCCTGAAGGGAAAGGCCACCTTCCGCCGGCTGAGCCGGGCCGACCTGCCGTCCATGGAAGCCGAGCACGATACCCTCATGCGCTACGTCAACCGGGTGGTGCTGGCGGGGGCGTACCAGGATAAAGTGGGGGGTGGTATTTTGGTGTTTACCCCGGAAATGACGCATTATACCCATCCGGGAAACGCGAAGCCGGGGGGGGCAAAACTCCCCTACGACTTGGAACTGAATGTGCCCGTGAAGGGATGCGATGGCCTGTATTACGAGCGGCCAACGGGCGAAAAACCAGTGCCGCGCCGCTATACCGGGTTCGCCCGGCGAGGGAAGTCGCTGGAATTGTACCACGTTGAACCGGACCCGGACAACCCCGACGGCCTGGCACGGGAGAAAAAGCCTTTTGCCAAACTCACCCGCACCCAACTGCCCGGAGAAGGACCGGGCCTCGCGCAATAAATATTGGTACATTGATGCAATGGTACACTGATGGGTTATGATGATTATGATGGGGACTGATTTTAAGAGGAAGCGGAATCAGAAGAAAAGATCATAACCCATCATAACCATCATAATAAATCAGTGTACTATTCATAACTCATCAGTGTACTATTCAGCAATCATTACGTAAAGGGCGTTTATGGCGAAGGAAAAGAAAGAAGCGTTTGCAAAAACCGTCAACATCAAGAACAAGCGGGCCACGTTCGAATTCCAGATCCTGGATACGTACGTGGCGGGCATCATGCTTACGGGCACCGAGATCAAATCCATCCGGCAAAGCCGCGTGAACCTCCAGGATGCCTACTGCTACTTCAGCGGGGAGGGCCTCTTCGTGAAAGGCATGAACATATCGCCCTACGGCGAAGGCACCTACTACAACCACGACCCGCTGCGCGAACGGAAGCTGCTGCTGCAAAAACAGGAATTGAAAAAGCTCTCCGGCAAACTGCTGGACCAGGGCCTGACCATCGTGCCCCTGCGCTTGTTCATCAACGACCGCGGCTTTGCCAAGCTGGAAATCGCCCTGGCGAAAGGAAAGAAACTCTACGACAAGCGGGAAGACATCAAGTCCCGCGACGTAGCCCGGGAGGTGGAACGGGAACGCTTTTGAGTGAATTGACAATTGAAAATTGACAATCAAGGGCCGCCGGTTTTTTCAGCCATTCATGTCTCCTAAGTCGCGTATGTACTTATTGTTGCCCCTCGTGGCGTTTGCGGTCGGAATGCTGCTGCCCTTCCAGGCGGGCATCAACGCCCAGCTTAAAGGTTTCCTGGGCAACCCGGTGCACGCCGCCCTGCTTTCGTTCATGGTGGGCACTACCTTGCTGGTGGTGCTGACCCTGGCCATGCGCCTGCCGTTGCCTTCCGGCAAAACCCTGGCGGGCATTCCGTGGTGGGCCTGGATGGGCGGCGGGTGCTGCGGCGCCATCTACATCACGATGGTCATCCTGCTCACGCCGCGCCTGGGCGCCTCCACCACGTTCGGGCTCATCGTTGCGGGCCAGCTCATCATGTCCATGGTGCTCGACCACTTCGGCGCCGTCGGGTTTGCCATCCATCCCATCAACCCCTGGCGGGTGGCCGGCGCCCTGCTCCTCATCCTCGGCGTCATCCTCATCCGGCGGTTTTAGGTTCGATGTTCAAAAAGCGATATTTATAAGGAGCAGCATCAATAACTGGATACCCTGCGAACATCGGGCATCACCTCCATCCATCGGGCATCGAAACCCCACACACTTTTCGACGAAACCCTACGTTCTCCCGATGGACGGCTTTCTTTGCATCCAATTATCATTATATTTGTTCTATTCTAATATAGATTGTTAAAAAACCTTTAAATCAGCAATATATGGAAACCCAGGAAGCCGTTAAGCAGAAGTACGTCTGGTTAAAGCACTATCCGAAAGGGGTGCCCTACGAGATCAATCCCGACAGTTACACCTCGTTGCTGGAATTGATGGACGAGGCTTTCCGGAAATTCGCCGACCTGCCGTCGTACGCCAACATGGGCAAGAGCCTCTCCTTCCGGGAGTTGGACGTCCTCTCGCGGCAGTTTGGCGCCTACCTGCAAAGCCTGGGCCTGCAAAAGGGCGACCGCATCGCCATCCAACTGCCCAACCTGCTCCAGTACCCGGTCGCCATGTTCGGCGCGTTCCGGGCCGGGCTGGTGGTGGTCAATACCAACCCGCTCTACACGCCCCGCGAGATGGAGCACCAGTTCCGGGACGCCGGCGTCAAGGCCATCGTGATTCTGGCGAATTTTGCCCATAACCTCCAGAAAGTCCTGCCCAACACCAGCATCAAGCACGTCATTACCACCGAGATCGGTGACATGCTGAGCTTTCCCAAGAAGCAGATCGTGAACCTGGTGGTGAAGCACGTAAAGAAGATGGTGCCCGCCTACAGCCTTCCCGGCGCCGTTTCGCTCCCCGACGCCCTGCAAAAGGGGGCCGCGGCTGCCCTCAAGCCGGTGCAGCTGGGCGGCAAGGACATTGCTTTCATCCAGTACACGGGCGGCACCACCGGCGTATCGAAGGGGGCCACGCTCACCCACCGCAACATCATTGCCAACGTGGAGGCCAACTCCGAATGGATGAAGCCCCGCATGAACGAGCAGCAGAACGTCATCATCACGGCCCTGCCGTTGTACCACATCTACTCCCTGACGGTCAACGCCCTGTCGGCCCTCAAGACGGGTACGCTCAACGTGCTCATCACCAACCCCCGCGACATGAAGGCCTTTCTCAAGGACCTGAAAAAGTACAAGTTCACCTGCATCACGGGGGTAAATACGCTCTACAACGGCCTGCTCAACCAGCCCGACTTCGCCTCCCTCGATTTCAGCAACCTGCGCATTACCTCGGCGGGCGGCATGGCCCTGCAAACGGCCGTGGCCCAGCGGTGGACCAAAGTCACCGGCATCGTCCCGGCCGAAGGGTACGGGCTGTCGGAAACGTCACCCGTACTGGCCAGCAACACCATTGACGGCACGGCCCGCATCGGCACCATCGGCATTCCCTGGCCGAGCACCGAACTCAAGATCGTGAAGGACGACGGTACCGACGCCGCCCCCGGCGAAAGCGGCGAAATCTGGGCCCGCGGCCCGCAGGTGTTCCCCGGCTACTGGAACCGCCCCGAAGAAACGGCCAAGGTGTTCAGCGGCGACTGGTTCAAGACCGGCGACATCGGCGAAATGGACGAAGAAGGCTTTTTCCGCATCGTGGACCGCAAAAAGGACATGATCATCGTGTCGGGCCTGAAGGTGTTCCCCAACGAGGTGGAAGAAGTGGTTTCCCAGTGCCCCGGCGTGCTCGAAGTGGCCTGCATCGGCGTGCCCGACGACAAATCGGGCGAGGCCGTCAAGCTGTTTGTGGTGAAGAAGGACCCCTCGCTGACGGAAGAATCGGTGAAGGCGTACTGCAAGGAAAACCTGACCAACTACAAGCGGCCCCGCAACATTGAGTTCCGCAACGACCTGCCCAAGTCGAACGTCGGCAAAATCCTGCGCCGGGAACTCCGGGAGGGCAAGTAGGACCTTGATGGGCCTGATGAAAGGATGGACTTGATGAAGGGATGAGCGGGATGGTTCGGATGAATCTTATTACAAACAATGAGAAGGGACGTCGGTGGGCGTCCTTTTTCGTTTGGGCTACGATGAGGACATATCTTTGGACTGATCAAAAGTGGTCGGTGAGACACTGACCACGGCAGTAGCGCCGCTGATTACGGTCCGGAACAAACCCGGCAAGGATTTGCACGCGGCAGTCAGTGTCTCACTGACGGCTTCAGAATGCGTTTTGTGAAAACGCTACACACGTTCCTGATTGTAGTTACGCTGAGTGGGGTCAAGGGGCGTTCCGTCCGTCCGGGGCAACGGCCATTTGTCCGTTTTGGGCTGGAAATTGTGCAATGGCTTGGCAATCTTTACGGCCGGGGTGCCAAAGCCCCTTTTCAGACAACCTAATCCAAGTACACCATGCAAAAAAACCTTACTGCCCGGTTGGCCGGGCTGGTACTCGCAGTGCTGTTCGGCTGGCAGGGCGTTGCGGCCCAATCCCTGACCATGCCCCCCAGCGGTGACAACAAGAAAGCCTCCGTCAGCGAAGGCATCGGCATTACCGACGTGACCATCCACTACAGCCGGCCCGCCGTACGCGGCCGGGAAGGCAAGATCTGGGGCCAACTGGTGCCCTACGGATTTACCGACCTGGGCTTCGGTCCCCGCAAACCGGCACCCTGGCGGGCCGGCGCCAACGAGAATACGACCATCACGTTCAGCGACGACGTAAAGGTGGAAGGCAAAGACCTGCCGGCCGGCACCTACGGCCTGCACATGGCCGTGGAAGCGGAGTCTTGCACCGTCATTTTTTCCAGGAACCACACCTCGTGGGGCAGCTACTTCTACGAGGAGGCGGAAGACGCCCTGCGGGTAACGGTAAAGCCCGTAAAGACCGAGCAGAGCCAGGAGTGGCTGAAATACGAATTCACCGACCAGACGCCCAACTCGGCGGTGATTTCCCTCGCGTGGGAAAAGCTGCGCATTCCCTTCAAGGTGGAAGTGGACGTGCACAAGGTCGTGCTGGCCTCCATGCGCCGCCAGTTGCGCAACGAGCCGGGCTTTACGTGGGAGGGTCTGAATACGGCCGCCACCTACTGCCTCAACAACAACATCAACCTGGAAGAAGCCCTCACCTGGTCGGAGCAATCCATCAGCATGCCGTACGTGGGCCAGGCCAACTTCTTTACCCTCAGCACCAAAGCCCAGTTGCTCGAACTGCTCGGCCGCGGGCAAGAAGCCGACGCCACCATGAAACTGGCCCTGGAAAAGGGAGACGTGATGCAAATCCACGGCTACGGCCGCCAGCTCATGTCGCGCAAGAAGTACAAAGAGGCGCTGGATGTGTTTCTGATGAATGCCAAAAGGAACAACGGCGCCTGGCCGTCAAATGCAGGCCTGGCTCGCGGGTATGCCGGCGTGGGCGACAACAAGAAGGCCCTTAAGTACGCCAAAATGGCCCTTGACCAAGCCCCCGACCATAACAACAAGTCGGCCCTGGAGAGCATGATCAAGAACCTGGAAGAAGGCAAGACGGTCAACTGATTGAGGTGCATTGCCCTACAAGCCCGGCCCGGCGGTTCGCGAGACTGGCCGGGTTTGGTTTTTTTATGACAGGACTTACGCAAGGGAGTAGGAGCGGTAATGGCAGTCAGGTAAGTCCCGTAGGGACGCAATATTGGTAGAAAGGGCATCAATTGTTGAGCGTCAGTCCCGTAGGGACGAAATATCGGTATCTTATAGAGTCGAAAAGGTGAGGTGATTGTCCATCTGTTGATTGGCCCTTCATTCGGTGATTGCCCATGCGGTAAGGGCTTTACCAATATTTCGTCCCTACGGGACTGACGCTCACCAATTGATGCCCTTTCTACCAATATTGCGTCCCTACGGGACTTACCCCACCGTCATCCAGGATTGCTGCCCCCAACGGTTGCGTAAGTCCTGTGTGAAACCGGACCAGTCGCTTGCCGTACTGTGTTGATTAAGTTCTAATGAAGTTCAGCGACCTTTCCCGGTACTGTCATTCCCGGAGGGAATCTTTTTAAAGGATCAGTTTGAATGCTCGTATTCATAAAAGATTCCCTCCGGGAATGACAGCGAGAGGAGGATAACCCGGAATAACAACTCATTCGCTTTACGATGTATTCAAGAGAATCTTATCCAGAATCAGCATTTAATTTGGTTGAGAGATGAGAAAGAAACACGAACGGCGCAAGTACAAGTTAAAGGTGTTCAAAAGCATTGAAGACGCCTTCGAGGAGATAGCGGACATCAAAGCGGGACGAAGGAAAAAAGGCAGAACGCTAAGGGAGTTTCTGGATGAAGTGTAGAATCGTTACAACCCACTCCATTTTCTCCTCTACGCCTGCACCACTACTTCGGCAAGGACGGGCAGGTGGTCGGAGGGGTAGCGCAACTCCAGCGCATCGGTGAGGGTGGCGTGCTTGAGCACGGTGAACTGCGGCGTGACGAAAATGTAGTCAATCCGGTCGGAGGGACCGTGGTGCTGCCGCACGTCGAACGTGGCCCAGGTGGCTTCCGGGCCGTAATGGGGCGTCTTGCTCACCTGCTTGGCGTCGCGCAACGACGGGTTGTTGGCCAGCGTCCGGTACGCCACCGAGCCGGGATCGGTGTTGAGGTCGCCGGTGAGGATGGCCGGCAGCTCTCCCGCCGTCGCCTGGATCCGCGCCAGGATCAGCTTGGCGCTTTCCTGCCGGGCCTCTTCTCCCACGTGGTCGAAGTGCGTGTTGAAGTGATACAACGCACCCCCGGTTCTGGCGTCCCGCAACTTCACCCAACTGCACACCCGCACCACGTTGGCATCCCAACCCTTGCCCGGCTGCTCCGGCGTGGGCGACAGCCAGAACGTACCCTGGTCGAGCACGGCCAGGCGGCTGCGCCGGTAGAATACCGCCGAAAATTCACCCTGTTCCTTGCCGTCGTCGCGGCCGGCCCCGTACCAGCCGTATTCGGGCAGGGCCGTTTCGAGGTCGTGCAACTGGTGGGGAAGGGCCTCCTGCACGCCGAACACGTCCGGGCAGTGGAACCGGAGGAGCGCCGCCACGCGGTCTTTCCGGTTCGACCAGCGGTTTTCGCCGTCGGCCGGATTGTCGAAACGGAGGTTATAGGTCATTACGCGCAAAGGCGCCGGGGTCGTCTGGGCTGTAGCGGACATACGGTTTATGGGTACGCAGAGCCCCAATATTAGGTTTTTTTGGTGGATTGCGTAAAAAAGCGTGGTACGGTTCCGCTCCGCACCACGCTTTTGTCCATTTGACCGGTATTGCTTTACACCCCGGTCGTACACCCGGCTACGGCTGCACGACCAGCTTCTTGCTGATCCGCTGCCCGTCCGAACGGATCACCAGTACGTACGTGCCCGCGGGGAGTCCCTGTACCGGCGCCGCCACCGTATTGGCACCCGCCCCCAGCGTGGCCGAAGCCTCGCGCAGCAGGCGGCCCGCCAGGCTGCGTACCTCCACGCGGACAATGGCCGCCCGTGGTGCGTCCAGTTGCAGGTACACCCGTTCGCGGCCCGGATTGGGGTACACCTTCACGGCTGCCGCGGCGAGGTCGGTGGTGGGCACGGGGGCACGGGCGCTGCCCGTTGACGGTGTTACGGCACCGTAGCTGTCCCCGAAGCGGATTTCGTCCAAGGCACTCTGGCTGAAGCCACCGCCGCCGTACCAGGCCACCTGCCGGAAGGCAATGCTGGTGGTCGTGGTGGCCTGGGCCCCCGCCGTAGCCGGGCCGCTGCCGCCCAACGTACCGGGGTTGGCGTACAGGCTGATCGTGTTGGTGGTGCCAAAGACCAGCCTCAGCACGAGCAGGGCCGGCTGGCCGGTGGTAATGGCCGTAGACGTGCGGTACACCGTGGTGCCCACCTTGAGGCTCCAGTAGCGGATGCCGGCGTTGTTGGAAGCGGTGCCGAAGTAGCCCACCTGCACCAGGGCCGGTTCGGGCAGCGTCACCAGGTTGCTGGCGTGCAGCGTCAGCGATGTCTCGTCGTCGTTGGCGCCGTCTTTGCGCAGCAAGGCACTCATCCACAGCGTTCTGCCGGCCGCGCCAATGTTGCTGCCCACGAGGTAGGTGCCGAACGGACCCGTGCCGGCCGTATTGAGGGCCCGGCCGGCGGTCTGGTAGGAATCCCCGCCCACGGCCAGCACACCCGCCGTCGAAA
>CADCTQ010000577.1:0-409 GCA_902805615.1 uncultured Cytophagales bacterium | reverse complement strand
GCGCCGCCCGTGGTGCTGAACCCTTCGTAGGCCAGCAACTGCCCGCTGGGCGGGGGCGTGGTGGTCGTGCCGGCGCGGGAGAGGGCGGTATTGGGAATGGCCTGCTTGGTGATGCCCGGACCGGCGTAGCTCACCGTGAGCCCTTCGCCGCCCGTGGCTTCGAAGAAGGTAACACTGATGGCGTGCTTGCCCGCTTTGAGGCCAATGGTGCCGCTGCGTTCTTGCAAAGCGTGCAGGCCGTCATTGTTGACTACCTCGGTGGTGCCGATGTAGAGCTTGGAGCCGTCATCCGAAGCGGTGTAGAACGTGTAGGTACCGTCGGCGGGTACCTGTACGAAGCCGGTGTACCGGAAGGCGTAGTTGTCCAGGCGGTTGCGCACGCTCATGTCGAAGTTGGCGACGCTGCCGC
>CADCTQ010000576.1 GCA_902805615.1 uncultured Cytophagales bacterium | reverse complement strand
TGGGCCCCGATGTAAAACATGACTACCCAATAAAATAAAGACAGGCTGCCGGTGCAAACCCGCAGCCTGTCGCTTTTCGTTTCTTTCCGGGAAAATTTCATGCAAAGGCGGTTTCACGCAAAGGCGCAAAGGAGGATCAGGATTCACAGGATGGAAGGATTAACAGGATTGCGGCGCAGACGAAGAGAACGCGTATTTCTTTGCGCTCCTTGCGTTCCCCCTTGCGCTCCCTGCGGTTTAGTTTCTCCCTTTTCCTCTGCTCCTTTTTCCGTTTCTCCCCAACACTGCCCCGCATCCCCACCGCAATCCTGCTAATCCTTCAATCCTGTAAATCCTGATCCTACCATCCCCACCGCAATTTTGGCCGAAAGCAGGCTGAGGGGGATGCCGCCGCCGGGGTGGACGCTGCCGCCCACGAAGTAGAGTCCTTTCAGCCGGTTCGATTTGTTGGAATGCCGCAGAAACGCCGCGTACCGGTTGTTGGAGGCGTTGCCGTACAGGGCTCCCTGCGCCGAGGAGGTGCGGCTTTCGATGGTCCGCGGGTCGAGAATCGCTTCGCAGGCGATCAGCGGGGCGATGTCGGTGCCCAGCAGGCGGCTTAGTTTGGCGAGGATGCTTCCGCGGGCCCGGCCGATGAGGGCGTCCCAGTCCTGGCCCGAGTTGTTGGGCGCGTTGACCATCACGAACCAGTTTTCGCAGCCGGCCGGGGCGTCGTCGGGCTTGTACTTGCTGGTGATGTTGAGGTACACGGTCGGGTCGTCGGTAAGGGTCTTGTGCTTGAAGAGGCAGTCGAATTCTGCGCGGTAGTCGCCGCTGAAGAAGATGTTGTGCAGGTCCAGTTCCGGGAATTGCTTCCGCACGCCCCAGTAGAAGATGAGGGCCGAAGAGGATTTGGGCTGGTTGAGCAGGAAATCGGGTTGCCGCTGCCGGGGCAACAGCCGCCGGTACGTGTTGACCACGTCCATGTTGCTCACAGTCAGGTCCGCCCCGATCACTTCGGGCAGTCCCGCCGCCCCTGACCGTTCCGCATCGAGGCGGATGCCCGTGGTCCGGCCGTTTTGCGCGACGATTTCCCGCACAGGCTGGTTGTAGTGGAAAGAGACGCCCAATGATTCGGCCAGCCCGACGAGGCTCAGCGTGATGCCGTACATGCCCTGCCTGGGGAAAAAAGCGCCGATGTTGTACTCCAGGTGGGGAATGATGTTGAGCGTGGCCGGCGCCTGGTACGGGTCGGAGCCGTTGTAGGTCGCGTACCGGTTGAAGAGCTGCACCACCCGCGGGTCGCGGAAGCGGCCCTGGTTGGCCTCGTGCATGGACCGGAACACGTCCAGCTTGCGGATGTTCCAGTAGCCCCGGAACGAGTCGGGATTGATCCAGGTGGAAAGCCGGTGCAGGGAACGGTGCAGGAAAAGGTTGGCCGTCAGGTCGTACTTGGTCCGGCTGTCGCGCAGGAAATCGAGCACGGCTTCGCGTTTTTCGCCCGTCTTTTCGGCCAGTTCCTCGGCAAAGGCCGCCGGGTCGGCGTGGGCCGTGAGCCGCGTGCCGTCCTCGTAAAAGTATTCGCACACCACCGGCAGCCGGATGTACTCGAAATGCTCGGCCGGGTTCTTGCCCACGAGCCGGAACAGTTCTTCCACTTGTTCGGGCAATGTGAAGAGCGACGGGCCGGCGTCGAAGCGGTAGCCGTCCAGTTCGAACTCCGACAGCTTGCCCCCGGGGTACGCGTTGGCTTCGAATACCCGCACCCGGTACCCTTTGTTTGCCAGCCGGATGGCGGTTGCAATGCCTGCCACGCCGGCCCCGATGATGGCGGCCGTTTTCTGTGTCATGTTTGGTTGGAAGTGGTCGGTACGCCCCGCGTTATCCGTCGCAACGTTACGCGTAACGAACCAAATACCCTTAACTTTGTAACCATCCGTACTGTTTAAGAAAATGCATTTCAGCATCTAAACCCGAACGCATATGGGACCTGTAGTCGAGAAGAAGCCGCGTAAAAAAGTCATTCCGGCTTCCCTGGTCTATGAGGAAATGGACGGCCAGCCCATCTACCGGAAAGGCTACCAGGCGGTGCTGGCGGGGAAAGAAACCCTGGAAGGAATCGTCGGCAGGAGCGTATTTCAAACCATTGTTACCTCGGCCGTCGTTGGTTTGCTGATGCGTTATCTCCCGGAACATTTTGTCGTGGGTGAAGCCGGCGTACACCTTTCGCCGGGCAACGACCTGGTAAACAACCTCGCCGTCTACAACAAGAAAGACGTCCGCGACCCGCTTTCAACGGGCTATTTCGATATTCCACCCAAACTCGTCATTGAACTGGACAGTAAGGTGGATGCGGAACACTTTACTACCGAGGCGGACTATATGCACCTGAAAATGGCTAAACTGCTGGCTTTCGGAGTACCCCGGGTCATCTGGATTACGACTCAAAGCCGCAAATTGATGATAGCCGAGCCGGGCAAGGACTGGATCGTGGCCGACTGGAACCGCGAGGTGGCGTTACTGGAAGGGCTGCGGCTGAACCTGGAAGAACTGCTGAAAGCCGAGGGACTTTTGTAGCCCCGCATCGTTACCGTTAAGGAGAAAGTTAATAATCTTGTAATCCATACATCTCATTCATCAAGGTTCAGACAAATATGCTACGAACGCACACTTGTGGGGAGTTACGACTGCAACACGCCGGGCAGGCGGTGGCCCTTTGCGGCTGGGTTCAGACCATTCGCGACAAAGGCGGCATCCTCTGGATTGACCTGCGCGACCGGTACGGCGTGACCCAACTCATCTTGGAAGAAGGCGTTGCCCGGCCCGAACTCTTCGAACAAGCCCGGCAGTTTGGCCGCGAATTCGTGCTCCGGGCCGAAGGCAAAGTGGCCGAACGGGCCGCCAAAAACGACAAAATTCCCACGGGCGACGTCGAAATCCGGGTGGAACGGCTCGAAGTGCTCAACTCGGCCAAGGTGCCGCCCTTCACCATTGAAGACAACACCGACGGGGGCGAAGACCTCCGCATGAAATACCGCTACCTCGACCTGCGCCGCAGCCCCGTGCGCCGCAGCCTCGAACTGCGCCACCGCATGGCCCAGCAGACCCGGGCCTACCTCGACGGCCAACACTTCATCGAAGTCGAAACGCCGGTGCTCATCAAGTCCACGCCCGAGGGGGCCCGCGACTTCGTGGTGCCGTCGCGCATGAACCCGGGTGAGTTCTACGCCCTGCCGCAGTCGCCCCAGACGTTCAAGCAACTGCTGATGGTGTCGGGCTTCGACCGGTACTTCCAGATCGTCAAGTGCTTCCGCGACGAAGACCTGCGCGCCGACCGCCAGCCCGAGTTCACGCAGATTGACTGCGAAATGTCGTTCATCACGCAGGAAGACATCCTCAATACCTTCGAAGGGCTGGTCAAGCACCTCTTCCGCACGGTGAAGGGCATTGAGATTGCCGACCTGCCGCGCATGAGCTACGCCGACGCCATGAAGTACTACGGCATTGACAAGCCCGACACGCGGTTCGAAATGCGCTTCACCGAACTCAAGCACCACAGCACCAACCTGCCTTCGCAGGAAACCGTCGTGGACCTGGTATCGGGTAAAAACTTTCCGGTGTTCGAGGACGCCGAGCTGGTGGTGGGCATTGCCGCCAAGGGTTGCGCCGAGTACACCCGCAAGCAGCTCGACGAACTCACCGAATTCGTGAAGCGGCCGCAGATCGGGGCCAAAGGGCTGGTGTACGTCCGCTGCAACGCCGACGGCACGATCAAGTCGTCGGTGGACAAGTTTTACGGCGAGGCCGAACTGCGCGGGTGGGCCCAGGCGATGGGGGCCGGTCCCGGCGACCTGCTGCTCATCCTGGCCGGCGAGGCGAACAAAACCCGCAAGGCCCTGGCCGAGCTGCGCCTGGAGATGGGCGAACGGCTGGGCCTGCGCGACAAATCGAAGTATTCGTGCCTGTGGGTGCTCGACTTCCCGCTGCTCGAATACGACGAGGAGGCCGGCCGCTGGTTTGCCATGCACCACCCGTTCACCTCGCCCAAGCCCGAAGACATTGCCCTGCTCGACGCGGGCAGCCTGGGCGCCGTGCGGGCCAACGCCTACGACATGGTCATCAACGGCGTGGAAGTGGGCGGGGGCTCCATCCGGATCTACAACCGCGACTTGCAGGAGAAGATGTTCGGCATCCTGGGCTTCTCCCGCGAGGAGGCCCGGCGGCAGTTCGGCTTCCTCATGGAGGCATTCGAGTACGGCGCGCCGCCGCACGGGGGCATTGCCTTCGGCTTCGACCGCCTGTGTTCGCTCTTCGGCGGGGCCGACTCCATCCGCGACTTCATCGCTTTCCCCAAAAACAACGCCGGCCGCGACGTGATGATTGACACGCCGGCCACGATCTCCGACGAACAGTTGAAAGAACTGCACGTCCGCGTGGCGACGGAAGGCAAGAAGTAGCTGCAACCGCAAACCCGAAAGGTTTCCGAAACCTTTCGGGTTTTACCCATCCTCCCATTTTCGTCTCATCTTATTCCATTCCATGCGCTTCCAGCATTCCGTAAGCCTGTTCGCAGGCTTATTTTGCATTACCGCCTCCCTCTTTGCCCAGAACGGCGGCCTGTACGTATCCCGCGAAATCCAGCAGGCCTACGCAAAGGGAACCCGGTCGCCCAATGGTACGCCCGGCCCCAACTACTGGCAGAACGGGTCTGACTACCAGATCCGCGTGACCGTGGAGCCGGCCACGCGGACGGTACGCGGCCAGGAAACCGTCACGTACACCAACAACAGCCCCGACACCCTGCGCGAACTGGTGGTGCGGCTCTACCCCGACATTTTCAAGAAGGGCGCCATCCGCGACGAGGCCGTGGACCCGGAAGACATTACCAACGGCGTGAACGTGAGTGCCCTCAGCATCAACGGCAACAAACTCGACTTGCAGGCCCGGCGGCCCGTCGTCCGGCGCACGGGCACCAACCTGTTCGTCACCCTCGCCCGGCCGCTGCTGCCCAAAAGCAAGCTGAGCCTGGAAATGAGCTGGGATTACCCGATTCCGGCCAAGACGCACATCCGGGAAGGGACCTACGGGGAAAACACCTTTTTCGTGGCGTACTGGTACCCGCAGATCGCCGTCTACGACGACGTGCACGGCTGGGACGAGCTGAACTACACGGGCACGCAGGAGTTCTACAATGATTTCAGCAACTTCAACGTGGAGATCACCGTGCCGAAGGATTTCCTGGTGTGGGCCACCGGCACCTGGCAAAACCCGGCCGAAGTGCTCACCGGCGAATACCTGAAGCGGTACCAGCGGGCCACGCAAACCGACGAGATCGTGCGCGTGGTCGAGGCCAAAGACCTGCGGCAGGGGGGCATTACCGCCAACAAGCCGCAGAACGTGTGGAAGTACCGGGCCGAAAACGTGCCCGACTTTGCGTTTGCCCTCAGCAACCGGTACCTGTGGGACGCCACCAGCACCGTGGTGGATGCCTCCAATGGTCGTCGCACGGTCGTGGGCGCCGCCTACGACCCCAAATCGGAGGACTTTACGCAGGTGGCCCGCTTTGGCCGTGAGTCGGTTGCGTATTTCTCCACGCAGATGCCCGGCGTGCCGTTCCCGTATCCCAACCTGACGGTGTTCAACGGCTCGGGCGGCATGGAATTCCCGATGATGGTCAACGACGGTTCGACGGGGACCGACCTGGAGGCGGCGGCCGAGGTGACGGCCCACGAAATTGCCCACACGTACTTTCCCTTCTACATGGGCATCAACGAGCGGCGCTACGCCTGGATGGATGAAGGCTGGGCCAGCTTCCTGCCCAACCGCCTCCCGTTCCGCAGGTCAGCCAATGATGCGGAGACGTTTACGGTGCAGCGCACCAACGCCGCTTACCTTTCCATGTTCGGGGGCAAGGAAGATGAAATGCCGATGATGACGCCCACCAACCTGCTGACGGGCTTCTCCTACGGCTTTGCGACCTACTTCCGGCCGGCCGTGGCCTACGCCACGCTGGAAGAGGTACTCGGCCGGGATAAGTTCAAAACGGTGCTTGGGGAATACATGCGGCGCTGGAACGGCAAGCACCCGATTCCCTACGACTTTTTCTACAGCTTCAACGCGGCGGCCGGCGAAGACCTGGCGTGGTTCTGGCGGCCCTGGTTCTTCGAAAAAGGCTACCCCGACCTGGCCCTGCGCGTGACGCCGGAAGGCAACGGGGCAAAGGTGGTGGTGGAAAGAAAGGGCAGTTTGCCCGTGCCGGTGCGCCTCCAGGTCACGTACGCCGACGGCACCGCGGAAACCTACGCCGAGACGGCCCGCATCTGGAAGGACGGCGCCACGGAGTTTGCGGTGAAAAAGGCTTTTGCCAAGCCCGTCCGCACGATCACGCTGGGCGACGCGCAGGTGCCCGACGTGAACCCGCGGGACAATGTATACGCGAAGTGAGGCGGGAAGCCTGGAACGGTATTTTGAAGCAAGGGCAGTCTGCGGGCTATCCTTGCTTGGTTGAAAGCCTCGGGCTACGCGGAGCTTTAAGTAACAGGCATGTTTTCAGCTTTGCCCGCTGCCTCCGTCTTGCGGAGTAAAGCTGACATCCTGGTACACGTCCGCCAGCCCAAGCACCAGTCCTTTGACCTTTTCCAGCTTTACCACTTCGGCCAGGCCGGTGTAGAAACTGTACCGCCAGCCGCCGTCCTTTTCCCGGCTGTAGCATTCCACCACGGCTTCCTGGCTGGACACCAGCAGGTAGTACTCCAGGGAAGGCAGAGACGTATACTCCTTGAGTTTCTGGTTCCGGTCCGTCGCCTCGGTAGAAGGCGACAGTACCTCGATAACTAAGCTGGGTTGCGTAATGGCATAGCTGTCCGTTTCGTCGGTACATGTAACGATTAGGTCGGGGTAACGGTAAATGCGGTCTTCCTTCACGATCAGCCTGATTTGGTGCGTAAAGATTCGGCAGCCGGTGCCGCGCAGTTGCGCACGGAAAGCACTGTAGCAATTCAGTGCTATTTCGTTGTTTATTTTTGATTCACCGGACATGGGAAAGAGGATGCCGTCTACGTACTCGTGGCGAACCTCCGACCGCTTTTCGAGGTCGAAGTATTCTTGAAGTGAGAGCTTTTCGAGGGTTACCGGCATAAAATTAATATACGTAAAAAGAGCCTGCCTTTTTAGAAATAGAACTGGTAATAGCTGCCCACGCCTTTCTTGTCAACCCCTTCCACGATCACCCGGCCCTGGGCATTTGCCAGGAAGTCGGCTACCTCCTTGGGGGCGGTGACGGGGCGGCGGTTGATGGCCGTGATCACGAAACCCTCTTCAATGCCCAACCGGCCCATCAGTCCCTTGCGGACGTTCATTACGCGGACGCCACCTTCAATGCCCAGCTTGTCGCGTTCCACCTTCGAGACGGCTTCCAGGTCGGCGCCCAGTCCTTCCACCGAGAAGGTTTCCCGCTTGAGTACGCCCGTGGTGCCTTCGCGGTTGGTGAGGGTGAGCGGCGCTTCTTTCGTGTCGGTGCCGCGGCGGTACACCACGGTGACCTTGTCGCCGGGCCGGTAGTAACTCACCTGTTCGGCAAACTCGGCCTTGCTGTTG
>CADCTQ010000575.1:7260-7578 GCA_902805615.1 uncultured Cytophagales bacterium | reverse complement strand
GCATCGAGAAGGGCATTGAGAAGGGCATCGAGAAGGGCATCGAGAAGGGCATTGAGAAGGGCGTAGAAAAAGGCAAGCAGGAATTGATTGTTGAGATGCTGAAAGACGGTACGCTAACAATCGAAAAAATCGCTTCGATGGCTAGAGTTTCCGTGGACTACGTGCTGCAAATCGCCCAAGATATTAAGAAGTAAAACCCTTTCATGGAATACGAAGCCAGATTCTGCCAGGGTGATCTTGACATGATCAACCCGATAAGGATCGCCGTGCGTACACACCACCAGCATTTTAACAAGTTGGGCCTATGGGCATTCTGTT
>CADCTQ010000575.1:0-7250 GCA_902805615.1 uncultured Cytophagales bacterium | reverse complement strand
TGGCCCGGTTGCGTAATTTAAACCAGGAAACACAAAAACAGATTGGGAATATGGGCATTCTGTATGACATCACCGAAGATTACCTCTATCAGCAAGGCATCGAGAAAGGGATAGAACAAGGTATCGAGAAGGGCATTGAGAAGGGCGTAGAAAAAGGCAAGCAGGATGTGATTGCCGAATTGCTCAAAGAGGGCACGTTACCCATTGAAAAGATTGCCTCAATGGCAAAAGTATCCTTAGACTACGTGCAGCAAGTCGCCCGGGAACGCAAGCCGTAAAAGACGCCGGCTACCCGTTCCGCTCCTTCAGCTTCTCCACCGACTCCTCCACCTTCTGCCGCAGGCCGTCCTTGTACCGTTGCAGGGCCGCGGCCACCTGCCCGTCGTACGTACCGATGATCTGGGCGGCGAGAATGCCGGCATTTTTGGCCCCATCCAGGGCTACGGTGGCTACGGGCACGCCGCTGGGCATTTGCAGAATGGACAGTACCGAATCCCAGCCATCCATCGAATTGGAAGACTTGACCGGCACGCCGATCACGGGCAGCGTGGTCAGTGAGGCGACCATGCCCGGCAGGTGCGCCGCCCCGCCGGCCCCGGCCACGATTACTTTCAGCCCCCGGTCCCGGGCCGTCTGGGCGTATTCAAACATGCGCTGGGGCGTGCGGTGCGCCGACACGATGCTCAACTCGTAGGGCACGCCCAGTTCTTTGAGTACTTCGGCCGCCGCCGCCATGACCCGCAGGTCCGACTCGCTGCCCATGATGATACCAACCATAGATGAAATGTTGAATTACGAATTTTAAACGGTACTGGCGACTTACGACTGACGACTGACGACTTTCAGTTTTTCCTGCACGTGCCGGATTTTTTCTTTGAGCACTTCCAGGTCGTCGTCGAGAATGGTGACGTGGCCCATCTTGCGGAAGGGTTTGGTGAACCGCTTGCCGTACAGGTGCGGGTACACGCCGTTGATGGGCAGAATGTCGTCCATGCCCGCGTACACGGCTTCGCCCGAATGGCCGTCCTCGCCGAGCAGGTTTACCATGGCCGCCTGCGTCTGGGTGTCGGTGTCGCCGAGGGGCAGGCCCAGGATGGCCCGCAGGTGCTGCTCAAACTGGGAAGTGTAGTTGGCCCGGATGGTGTGGTGCCCGCTGTTGTGCGGCCGGGGCGCCGATTCGTTGACCAGCACTTCGCCCGCAGGCGTCACGAACATTTCCACGGCCAGCAGCCCCACGATGCCCAGGTGCTGGGCTACGCCCAGCGCAATTTCGTTGGCCTGCGCCACGGTCAACTCGTCCAGTTGGGCCGGGGCCAGCAGGTACTCCACCAGGTTTTTGACGGGGTGAAAAACCAGTTCCACCGGCGGAAACACGGCCACCTCGCCGCGGACGTTGCGGGCCACGATCACCGAAATTTCCTTGGCGACGTCCACGGCCTTTTCGAGCAGGCCCGGTTCGGGAAAGGCTTTGGGCAGGTCGTCCAGCCCATCCAGCCGCTGCACGCCGCGGCCGTCGTAGCCCATCGTGCCCAGTTTCTGGAAGGCGGGCAGGAAGCCGGCGTGCTGTCTGATGTCCTCCACGCCATCTACCAGCACGAAGGGCGAGGTCGGAATTTTGTGGGTTTCGTAAAACCGTTTCTGCACCCGCTTGTCCTGGATGGTGCGGATCACGCGGGGCTGGGGGTACACCTTCACGCCTTCGGCTTCCAGCTTTTCGAGGGCATCCACGTTCACGTGTTCGATCTCGATGGTGAGCACGTCCACCGTTTTGCCGAAGGCGTACACGGCGTCGAAGTCAGTCAGTTTGCCGAGGGTAAATTCGTGGGCCAGGACCCGGCAGGGGGCGTCGGCGTCGCCGTCCATCACCTTCACGTGGAGGTTGAAGTCAATGGCCGACTGGAGGAGCATCCGCCCGAGTTGGCCGCCGCCCAGGATGCCCAGCCGGAAGCTGCTGCTGAAAGGATTCATGATTGCGTAAGTGGTTCAGAGGGCGGAAAGTTAGGGAAATTTCGATGTTCGATGCCCGATGTTCGATGTCCGAAAGGCGGATGCGAACATCGAACATCGGGCATCGAACATCGAAAACTGCTCCCCTACTGGTACTTCACCCCGTCCGCGGCCGGTTTCCAGCCGGATTTGGGTTCGAAGTGGTTCCAGAGGGTGCGGGATACGTCGCGGAGGAGCACGTAGCCGGCGTTGTTGTGCTCCCAGCTTTCGTCCTGCTGGTTTTTGGTGATCACGCAAAAGGCATAGTCGCCGCCCGGTGCATTCACCAGCACCACTTCCGAACGCGACTGGTTCACGGCGCCCTGCTTGGAGGCGGCCTGCACGGAGGGCGGAATCTGCGAAAGAGCCTCGCCATCCCAATAGATGCGGACCAGGTTGCGGTACATCCGTTCGCTGGCCGCCGGGCTCACGGCGCGTCCTTCGCGGATGGCGACGAGCAGTTCGGTCATTTCGCGGGGCGTGGTCTGGCCCCAGCCGTACCTTTTGCGGTCGGCCTCGCGGCCCGGCGTCCTGGAGTTGACCCGCGTGTGCTGGTAGCCGTTGGCCGCCAGCCAACTGTTGATGTGCGTGCCCGTGCCGGCCAGTTGCTGGCACCAGAGGCTGGCTACGTTGTCGGAGATCGTGATCATGAGCATCACCAGTTTGCTCAGGGGCACTTGGGCGCTGTCGCGCAGCTGGGCCGTCAGCCCTTCGTCGTCGCCCGGGTAGAAGGCACGGATCGAGTCGCGGAAAGTAAGCGTAGCCTGGTAGTCGAGTTCGCCCTTATTGATCTTGTCGAACAGTCCCACCATGATGGGCACCTTGACCAGGCTGGCCGTCGGGAAAAGCGTATCCGCGTTGACGGTGGCCGTCCGGCCGGTTTTGAGGTGCCGCACGTAAATGCCCACGGTGCCGCCGAAATTTTTCGTCAGCGCCGCCAGCTTGGCCTGCAACGCGGCATCGGTTTTCTCCTTGACCGGCTGGGCGACAGCCGTGCATACGCTTACGATGAACAGGGCGAGGCAATGGTAAATGTTGAATCTCATAAATTTCCGGTGTTCGATGTTCGATGTTCGCATCCACCTGCCCGAACATCGAGCAGGTGGATGCGAACATCGAAATTAAATTGTGCTAATTTTGCGGTTCGCAAAGATTATGAAACGCAAGAACTTATTGTATTTTTTTATTGGCCTGGGCGGGCTGATCGTGCTCAACGTACTGGCCGCGCAGTTCTTCTTCCGGGTTGACCTTACCGAAGACCAACGATACACCATTGCCCCGGCCACCCGCCGGCTGCTCGAAAACCTGGACGAACAGGTATTTGTCACCGTGTACCTGGCCGGTGACCTGCCGGCGGGCTTCCAGCGCCTGCGGACGGCCGTGCGGGAACGCCTCGAAGAGTTTGAAGTGTACGGGGGCCGCAACATCCGCTTCCAGTTCACCGACCCGCTGGCCGTCAACGACAAGCGGCTCCGCAACCGCACCCTCATCGAACTCGGCCGCAAGGGACTCAAGCCCACCAACGTGTTCGACAACGAAGGCGGCAAGCGGATCGAGAAGATCATCATCCCGGGAGCCGTCGTGCAGTACGGGGGCAAGGAAACCTCGGTGATGCTGCTGCGGGGCAACCAGGCCACCAAGGGGCTTTCGGCCCAGCAGATCCTCAACCAGTCGGTGGAGAACGTGGAGTACGAACTCGCCTCGGCCATCAAGGAACTCACCGCCAAGCAGAAGCGCCGCGTGGGCCTCATCCGGGGCTACGGCGGCCCGGCGCCCATCCAACTCGCCGACCTCATCAACGGCCTCCAGGAAAATTACGACGTGTTCCAGGTGAACCTGCCCGGCCAGCCCACGTTGCAGGGCCTCGACGCCGTGCTCGTGATCAAGCCTGATTCCGCCTTTACCGAAGCCGACAAGTACAAGCTCGACCAGTTCATCGTGAACGGCGGCAAGGCGCTGTTCTTCGTGGACGCCCTCAAATCCGATACGCTCAACAAGGCCAGCACGCTGGTGGTGCCCCAGGACCTCAACCTCGGCGACCTGTTTTTCCGCTACGGCGTGCGGCTCAACGACAACATGGTGCAGGACCTCAACGCCGCCCTCATCCCGCTCAACGTGGGCCGGCTCGGCGACCGGCCGCAGATCCAGCCCATGCCGTGGCGGTTCTTCCCGCTGGTGAACACTTTTTCCGACCACCCCACCGTGCGCAACCTCGACGCCGTGTACGTGCGGTACGCCGGCTCGATGGACACCGTGCGGGCCGCGGGCATCGAAAAGACGCCGCTGCTGTTTACTTCCAAGTACACCAAGATCGTGAACGCCCCCGTGCAGGTGGACTTTAACGAGGCCCGCACCGAACCCGATCCGGCCTCCTTCGGGGCGGGCAACGAACCGCTGGCCTACCTGCTCGAAGGCCGCTTCCGGTCGCTGTACGCCAACCGCATCACCCCCAACGACCCGCGGGCCAAGTCCTTTAAAACCACCGGGCGGCCCTCCCGCCTCGTGGTGTGCTCGGACGGCGACATTCCCATCAACGACATTGACCCCCAGACCGACCGCTTCCTGCCGCTGGGCCTGGATCGTTTTTCGGGCAACACGTTTGCCAACAAAGACTTCGTACTCAACCTGGTAGGTTACCTGGTGGAGCCCGCCGGCATCATCACGGCCCGGGCCAAGGAGGTAGTGCTGCGGCCCCTCGACAAGCTTAAAGTGCAGAACGAACGGGTGCAGTGGCAGGCCCTCAACGTCGGGCTGCCCCTGGTGCTCATCGCCCTTTTCGGGCTGCTGCACGCCTTTCTCCGCAAAAGAAAATTTGCCGGGCAAGGGTAACGGTTCACCCGTTTTGCCTATCTTGAAAATCCGTAAAGCCCTTTAGCACTTTGGGCTTTTTGTCTTTACATTTGTCCTTTCATCGTTCCGGTACCTACACTTCCAAGCCTTAAATCGCCACCCATATGAAGTTTGTTGTTTCATCCTCCGCGCTGCTCAAGCAACTGACGGCCATCAGCGGTGTGATTACCACCAACCCCATCGTGCCCATCCTGGAAAACTTTCTTTTCCAGATCCAGAACGGCAAGCTGACCATCACCGCTTCCGATTTGCAGACTTCCATGATTGCCGATATGGACATTGACACGCGCGACAACGGCAGCATTGCCGTGCCGGCCAAGATCCTCATTGACACCCTCAAGGGCCTGCCCGAGCAGCCGGTCACGTTCCTGGTGGATGAGAATACCTACGGCGTGGAACTGGTTTCCGACAACGGCCGCTACAAGCTCTCCGGCGAGAACGCCACGGACTTCCCCCGCCTCCCGGCGGTAAACAAGAACTATTCGGTGGACTTCTCCTCCGACGTGCTGGCCCGGGCCATCGGCAACACGATCTTCGCCACCTCCAGCGACGAGCTGCGCCCGGCCATGACCGGCGTGTACTTCCAGCTCTCGGGCGACAACGTGACCTTCGTGGCCACCGACGGGCACCGCCTCATCCGCTACCGCCGCTCCGACATGACGTCCGACAGCGAAATTTCGATGATCGTGCCGCGCAAGGCCCTCAACCTGCTCAAGTCCACGCTGCCCTCCGAGACGGCCGTGGTGCGGGCCGAGTTCAGCCACTCCAACGCCTTTTTCAGCTTCAACAACATCCGGATGATCTGCCGGCTGGTGGACGAACGCTTCCCGGACTACGAAAACGCCATTCCCAGCAACAACCCCAACGTGCTGCACATCAGCCGGCTGGAACTGCTCTCGTCGCTGCGCCGGATTTCCATCTACGCCAACCGGGCCACCAACCAGGTGCGCCTGCGGATCACGCCCACCGAACTGTTCATCTCGGCCGAAGACCTGGACTTCTCCAACGAGGCCAACGAACGGCTCATCTGCGAATACGAGGGCGAAGAAATGGAGATCGGCTTCAACGCCCGCTTCCTCATTGAAATGCTCAGCAACCTGACGGCCCACGACGTGAGCATCGAACTGTCGGCCCCCAACCGGGCCGGCCTGATCGTGCCCCGCGAAAAAGAAGACAACGAAGACGTGCTCATGCTCGTAATGCCCGTGATGCTTAACAACTACGTGTAAAAAGCACCCGCAAACTTACGCGTACCCGAGGCTTGGCTTTCCCACAAAACCCTCCGCATCTTGCTGCCGGGGGTTTTTGTTTTTTACGGCATGTTACGGTCCAAACGACATACTACGCTTTCCCGGCTCGGCCGGGCCGTTCTGCTGGCCGGGGTGCTGCTCCTGCATGCGGTGGTCCTGGCGCAACGGCCCAAACTGCCCAGACTGCCCAAGTTGCCGAAGATGCCCAAAATGCCCTACATCGGCTTTCTCCAGCAACCCGACTCGGCCGTGAGGCGGCAGTACATCCAGGAATTCGAGCAATGGAAAACCGGCCGGCTGGTGCTCTCCACCCGCAACCTTCAGTTCGAGTTGCGGAGCCGTACGCGGCGGGATGCTTTCATCCAGTTTCGCCCCAGCAGCAGCACCACGCTGGGCGTGGCGGGCTACTACCGCCGCCTGGGGCTCGAACTGGGTTTTAAACTACCCACTTCCGAGGAGCGGCAGCAACGGTTCGGCAACAGCCGCATCGTGGACTGGTCCACCACCTTGTACGGCGACCAGTTCGGGGCCGACGCCTTTTTCCAGCGGTACCGCGGCTATTACGTGCGCAACGGCTACGCCGTAGACTCCCTGTGGCGCCGGGGCAATCCCTACCCGCGTTATTCCGACCTGGCGGCCTTTCACCTGGGCGGCAACATTTACCACGTCTTCAACCACAACCGGTTCTCGTACCGGGCGGCTTTTACGCAGATGGAGCGGCAGATGAAAAGCGCCGGCTCTTTCCTGCTGATGACCTCGGTGGCGATCATGAACTTTTCCAACGAAGGCCAGGCGTTCATTCCGTCGCGGCGCCTGCCGGGGTACAACAACAACAATTTGGGCTACGCCCGTTTCTACAACCTGGCCCTGGCGCCGGGCTACGGCCACACGTTCGTGCACGACCGGCTGTACGTTTCCATGTCGCTGTTCATGGGCTTTGGTCTCCAGCACCAGCGGTACCGGATGAACGACCGGATCGAGAACGTGGGCCAGGTGTTCCGCAAGTACAACATGCGGCTGGCGACGGGGTATTTCGGGGAAGTGCTTTACGGCGGGGCCGGCCTGTTGCTCGACAACACTTCGTCGCGGGTGCAGGACCTGGTGCTGTCGGTCAGTTCGCCGAGTTTGCGGCTGTTTGCCGGGGTTCGGTTCTGATAAATCCTT
>CADCTQ010000574.1 GCA_902805615.1 uncultured Cytophagales bacterium | reverse complement strand
AGGCAAGGGGCGTAGAGGTGCTGGCCGGCCCGGTTACCGAACAACACGAGGGTGGGGCAACGTTCTGTTTCATCAAAGACAACAACGGCAACGCCATTAAGCTGATTCAACATGCGAAGGCAACGCACCCGGGCGAAAGCCGGCCCTGAAGGCTACCTCAGCCGCGGGGCAGTGCGTTCCGGTTTCGGACGTAAATACCGGTTTTTATGAAATACCCCGGAATGCCCCCGCTGCTTGGGCTACTCCTTTGCCTGACGGGCTTGCCGAAAAGAAAGAGGACGGGACATCTCCGGCCCTCTCACTAAATCAACGTTTTTGTTGGCAGTTGTGGCTTCAAAATGGTTTTATCTTTTCGTGCGATATAACCGGAGGAAGGCCAGATTTGACTTAGCGGAGTACTTTGGTGGAGGGAATCAGGGCACGTATTCGGTGCTTTCCCTTGGCTGCTCTGGTCAGAGCGGCGTCCAAGGTTCCTTTACGGGGGCAATGCCCGGATCAGGCGTTTGAGGCATGGTGGGGGGCTCCTGAATCGGTGGAACGCCCGGGTCGGGATATTGCGGGGTAGTGGGCGGTTCTTCTACCGGCGGGAAGGCGGGTTCCGTCGGGGGCAGTACCGGGTTGGGGCCCTCCGGCAACGGAGGAACCGGAATGCCCGGCGGCGCAGGAGTAGCTAAGTAATAGAGAGCAGGATTCATGGTGTTACACAAGTGATCAAAGTAGCAGTAGCGTGGGCAAACAAAAAGGGGTACTCCACCAGAGCACCCTTTTTCAATGTCATATATAGAAGTAAGATTAATCCTAAAATACCCGGCAACTCCCAACGGAGGCACTGGTTCCGGAAAATGCATCTACGTTCGTACCCGTCCCGCCTGCTCCGCGCTAAGTACTGGTACGTTACATACTTCGGCCAGGTTGCCCCTATTGCAAAAACACGTAGCCACCCGGTAAGCGTAGTATGACGGACAGGAGTAGTACTTACTGAAAGCAAGGCAGTTAGTTAACCTGCTTGCGGAGAATACGCAACGGCAGTGTCCCTGGCAAATGGCGCTACCCCTGGTTGTCTTTGCCCACCGGCAAGCAAATGGCAATGGAAGTACCTTTTCCCGGGGTGGACTCGATTTGGAGCGTACCGCCCAGCAGACTCACCCGGTCCTGGATGGTACGAAGGCCGATGCCCCGGCCGGGCTGCTGGACGAGGCTGTCCCTACCCAACGCTTTATCCGGCGGCATGCCCTTGCCGTTGTCCTGCACGTCCAGGTAGACAAAGTCTTTGTCCTTGCTCACTTCCAGGTTGGCCCGGGTAGCCCCCGAATGCTTCACAATGTTGCTGATGAGCTCCTGCCCAATGCGGTAGACAGCCGTTTCCATGGACGGGGATAACCGCTCGGGGAAGCAGTGGCAATCCAGCGCAATGCCCGTTCGGTCAAAGCGGCGGCAAAAGTCTCCGATGGCCTTCTCCAATCCAAACTCCTTGAGCAGAATGGGTACCAGTTCGTGCGATGCCCTGCGGGTCTCCTCAATGGCTTCGGTCAACAGGGCTTCTGCTTTCTGGAGGGCCCCGGTTGCCTCGGCTTTCCCTTTAGGCGGGGCATCCAGTTGCACCCCGGCCAAGTTGAGCTTAGTGGCAAAAAGCAGTTGGCCTACCCCGTTGTGCAAGGATTCCGAGATCCTGCGGCGTTCTTCTTCCTGGGCATCCAGAATGGCATTGAGCAACTGTTGCTGCTGCTGAAGCCGGATCTGGATGTTTTCTTCCTCCAGTCGCTTAATCTGGGAGATGTCCAGGTCCACGCCCAGTATTTTTCCGGCGCCTCCCTGCCCATCAGGCAGTACCTGAGCTTTGATCTTCAGCGTAGTAGCCTTGCCGTTCACGCCAATCCGGAGGGTTTCCTCCAGCGGCTCGTGGGTTTGCCGGAGGGCCTGCACAATCTTTTGGGCCAGGAGACGATCTTCCTCAAGGACGTAGTCCAGGTAGATTTCCGGACGGACCGGCGTACCCGGGAGCAAGCCAAACAAGCGGTACATGCCCTCGCTCCAGGTAAAGGCGCCGCTTCCAAAATCATATTCCCAGCTGCCCATGGGCGCAATTGCTTCCGACTGCTGCAGCAGGGAAAGGTTCTTTTTTACCTCCTCTGCCGCTCTTTTGCGTTCCTCAATGTCCAGGTTCATGCCCACCCACTTGCGGATTATCCCTTCGGCATCTACGATCGGGGTGGCTCGTACGTGGGTCCACCGGTACCCCCCCGGGGCATACCGGAGCCGGAACTCGGCATCCAGGTCTCCTTTCGCTGCCACTGCTTCCCGCCATTGCCGCCGGGCATTGGCCCGGTCGTCGGGATGAACCGCGTTGACCCAGCCATCGCCGCGCCACTCCTCCACCGTTTGCCCGGTATAGGCCCGCCAGGAAGGACTGTCGAGGACCACCACGCCTTCGGCCGTCGTTTCCCATACGGCCTGGGCGTACGATTCCACCAACCGGCGAAACCGCTGTTCGCTTTGCCGCAGGGCCTCGGTGGCCTGATGGCGTTCGATAAAATCGGCCGCTGCCCAGGCCAGCAAATCAATCAGGTTGAGCTGCTGCTCGCTGGGACGGTGCGGCTCGCGGAACTGGTTGCTCAACACGCCGACCAGTTCGCCCTTGCGGTTAAACAGGGGCGTGGATTGGGAAGCCCGCATGCCTTGGGAAAGACACACGTCCAGATCCCTGGTGCCAGCCAGGGCGGGCATGTTTTCCAGGTCTTCAAACAACATGCGCTTGCGGTGGCGGCGCACCAGGTCGCAGGCCGCTTTGGAGCCTTCGTACCGGAAAAGCCGGATGAAAGGATTGTTTTCCTCGAAACCCCGGTACGCCTGCATCTGCAGCCGCTCACCGTCGTCACTCACCAGTTGGATGCAGCCCCGGTCGGTTTCCAGGAAGTCACAAGCCAGGGCAACGATTTGGGTAAGGGCCTCGTCAAGGTTCGTTTCGGCGGCCAGCCTGCCGTGCAGCTGGTGGAGCCGTTGCATGCCGGCCAGGTCCGCCGTCAGTGCGGCTTCCGCCTTTTTGCGTTCAGTCACCACCGAAGAGGCGACCATCAGGCCGTCGCCGTAGCGTTGCGCCAGCACGTGGAACCATTGCCGGCTGCCATTGAGCACGTAGGAATCTTCAAAATCGGCCACGTGGTCTTGCGCCACTACGTCTGCGTAGCGTTGCAGCCAGCGGGCTGCTTCTGTACCAGGATACATCTCCGTGAAGCGTTTGCCGGCAAGGCTTCCCCGGTTTACTCTTTCCTGCTCCGCCTGGTTGGCCAGCACCCACTCAAAATCAACAACCTTTCCGGCCTCGTTGCGGATGGCTTTGAGCAAGCTCAGGGAATTGAGCGACACGTCAAAAACCGACTGCAACAGGTCGCGGCTTTCCTGCAATTGGGCCGTGCGCCGGGCTACTTTCCCTTCCAGGCTGGCCGTCAGCAGGCGCAGGGCTTCTTCGGCTTTTGCCCTTTCCACCGCCGCCCAGGTGCGTTCGGCCGTTTCCTGCACCAGTTCGATTTCTTCGGCCGTCCACTGGCGTGGCGCTGCGTGGTGAACGCCCAAGTTGGCAACCCAGCGATTCCCCTTGAGCAGTGAAACGTTCACGCAGGCATGCACGTCCAAAGCAATCAGGGCCGCCCGGGTACTGTCCGACAACCGCTCGTCCCCGGCCACATCGGCAACGGCGGCTGGTCTGCCGGCATGACTCCAATCCGTGAACTCAGCGAAACTGCTGGTTGGAAAACGCCCGACGGTTTTTGCATGCGCCCCGCGCACGTAGTTGTCGGCGATAACGTATGCCGTTTCGGCCTCATCCATTTCACCGTACATCACGCGGTCCACCTGCAAGGCTTCCCCGAGCACGCGCATCGCCGTTCGTTGAATTTCCAGCGGGTCGGCCAGGAACCGCAGCGCGTCGCTGAGCTGAAGCAGAAACGCCTGCCGCGCATGGCTTGCCCGCAAGGCTTGCTCGGCTTTTTTCCGCCCGGTGGTGTCGGCAAACAGGATGGCTACCCGACGGCTGCCCGCTGCTCCGGCGGGAAAGGCATACCCCTCGTAGTAGACCCCGCCGTTAAGGTGGGCGGCCGGGTTTTCGAAGTGAACGGCCTGACCGGTGGCAACGACCTGGCCATAGAGCCGGAACCAGTGCGCCTCATGGTTGGGCTCGAGTTCCCGCATGGTTTTGCCCACCGCATCCGGTAAGCCCGTAAGTTTTTCAAAACCGGGATTGGTTTCCAGGAACCGGTAGTCGACCGGTTGATTAGCCTCGTCAAACAGGACTTCAATGATGCAGAAGCCCTGCTGAACGTAGCTGAACCGCCTCAGATACTCCTCGGTCTCCGGTTGAACGGCCGGATCAGGTTGCTGGATTATCCCCGTTGGTGGGGTTGGTAGCTTGCCCGCTGACGTACGCATAATTACAGAATAAAAAAGTTTCTTCGGCCTTCCTGCGGTCAGGAGCAGCGATGACCTGATACTAAAACGTTGTTTGTTATTCGTTGTTATTACTTCCCTGTTTTACAGGTATGTGTGAACAACCAAATACGCAATCATGAAGTCATTTTAGTATGATACGAACCAGGCAGGATTCCCATGCAAGATCTGCCCGGCCTTTTTGGGCTTACATGGGGAGAGGACCCGTACTTTCCTACCCGGGAGAAGCAATGGATTTGCCCTTAGTGTTTGGGAATCTCCACGTAAAAAGTAGTGCCTTTGTTCTCCTGGCTCTCGAACCAGATCCGGCCCTTGTGCCACTCGATGATGGTTTTGATAATGGACATGCCCAGCCCGACGCTGGGTTCTTGCCGGAGGCCGGGCCGGCGGGCTTTGGTGAATTTATCGAACAAGGAGGCGTGGTACTTTTCGGGAATGCCCGGCAGATGATCCAAACAGCAATTGAGGAAAAAGTGCCTTTCAAGTGGGTGACCGGCGATAGTATCTATGGGGGAGATCCCAAGTTGAGGAGGTGGCTGGAAGAGCAAGAAATAGCTTTTGTACTGGCCGTGCCCAAGAATGAACCTTTATGGTATGAGGGCTTTAAGCAGTGGCCCGCTATTGAAATCGCCGGGCAAGTCGAGCCCAAAGATTGGCAGCGCTTATCGGCCGGAGAAGGAGCCAAAGGACCGCGCCTCTACGATTGGGCAGTCGTGCCCCTTAGGCGCTTACAGGTGGCAGAAGAAGCCTACTTAGGTCACTACTTACTCTTGAGGCGAAGTCTGGAAGATCCCACTGACATAGCTTAGTTATGTGGTTTTTGCCCCGCGAGCGGAAGCATCATTAGAACAGTTGGTGCTCATAGCCGGCCAACGCTGGCAGATTGAACAAGGATTCGAGTTGGCTAAAGGGGAGTGTGGCCTGGATCACTATGAGGTACGCAAGTGGCAAGCTTGGCATCGTCACATCACACTATCATTACTGGCTCATGCTTTCCTGGTAGCCGTGCGGGCGAAAGAATTAAAAAAAACACTGCCAGTGATGAGTTGATTGCTTTGACTGCTCCGGAAATAAGACACCTGCTCTGGTAGTTATTACTGGTACGCTGCCACACTTCCACCGGCAGGGTTAGAATATCATGGCCACTGTCAACACCGATGGTGGCCGCCGAGAGGTCAGCCGCCACGTTGAACAGGTGGTCGATGCCGCCCAGGTCGCGCGGGCTGTGCGCTTGATGATGTCGGCCACGACGACGAGTACGCCTTCCGCGCCCAAGCGCAGGGCCATGGCCCCGCCGATGTTGCGGACTGCTTAATGGGTGAGAGGTGATTAAAGAAATTAGGGAAGGGGTGCGCCAGCCGCTTGGGCGGCTAAGCGGCTGGGGTCGGATAGCAGTAGTCCAAGTCCCAGTCCCAGCCGCTGTCATTGGCCCGAGGCAGGCGGCAGGCGTTTATGCCAGGAAGCCGCCGTCGACGGCCAGGTGTGCGCCGGTGATGTAGGAGGCGTCGTCGGAGAGCAGGAAGGCCACGGCTGTGGCAATCTCCCGCCCTTTGCCCAAGCGCTTGGCGGCAATGCTGGCTGAAATCCGCGCAGTCTCCTCGGCACCACCCTGGCTGATCATGGGCGTATCAATCACGCCCGGTTGCAACTCATTAATGCGGATGCCGCGCGCCGCCCAGTCCAAGGCCGTGGAGCGCGTGAGGCCCCGGATGGCGCGGCTACCTCTTGCAGGGGTGCTTCACTGCGGCCCACCAGGGCCACTTTGGCTCCGCGCTCGGCGAGCAGCATGGCCGTGTCGGCCCCCATGCCGGTGCCCGCCCCGGTTACAATGGCTACTTTGTTCTGAAACTGATGATTCTGAGACATATCTACTGAAATTGACAGGTTGGAACTGGCGGACACTGGCTGGGGTGCGGGACTAGCGGGCGACGGAGGTCGACAGGTCGACCCACTTGGCGTCAACGGCGGCCAGGGCTTCGGCAGCCTGGCCGGCGTACTGCACGGCATCGGTCCCCAGCAGCAGGCGCACCGGCGCGTCGGGGTTGTTAGCCAACTGCTGGATAACGCCGGCTACCTTGGCGGGGCTGGTCGCCTCCTGGCCCGCGTGTTGCTTGAGCATGGCCGCCATGGCCCCTACCGTCGGCTGGTAAGGCTCGCTCACGGGCGGAATGGTCATGGACGAGCCGGCCCAGTCGGTTTGCATCCCGCCGGGTTCGAGGCAGGTCACTTGAATGCCGAGCGGGGCTACTTCCTGCGCCAGAACCACCGAAAAGCCACCCACGGCCCACTTGGAGGCTTGGTAGGCGGCCAGCCCCGGCGAGCCCACGCGACCGCCGACCGAGGAAACCTGGAAAATGTGGCCGTGGCCCTGTTCGCGCAGAATTGGCAGCACAGCTTTGGACACGTAGATGACGCCATAGAGGTTGGTGTTAATCTGGGCGCGGAAAGACTCGATGGTCGTGTCTTCCACGGCGGCGGTGTCACCGTAACCCGCGTTGTTCACCACCACATCGTAGCGGCCGAAGGCCTCATGGCCCGCCTTGACGGCTTGGAGCACCTGCTCGTTGTCGGCTACGTCGAGGGCGACGGGGAAAATGCGCTGGCCAAACTGCTCGACGAGGTCAGCCAACTGCTCAGGCTTGCGGGCGGCGGCGACGACCGAGTCACCGGCGTTCAATGCCGCTTCTACAATATTACGTCCGAGGCCCCGCGAGGCACCGGTTACAAACCAGACTTTAGCCATGATGCATTTTTTGAAAATGGTTGAAAAAAAGAAAGTTAGCAGATATTTTTTCGGCCCGTTAAGGCCCCGCCGGCAGCGGTAATCAGGTGGAATAAAATCCAACGTTGAGAATTTTCTATGCACCTCGCAGCTGATTCCATCAGTAACTTGATTTCACTTGCAGGTTTTATGGCATTAAACTTACCCTCTTATACTAACGGCTGCATAACGATATTCAACGGAAAGGTTAAGAAATTCAAAGGATGGCACCTGAGGCAGCAATAAGTCAGCGCATGGCTGATGCATTTGGATCAGTCCCCGCTGCCCACTCCAAAATACTGGAGGATGTTAAAAAGCGACTCTAAATAACGTGAACTATTGATTAATTGGGTAAGGGAATGACCTTGCGGTTATTCCCTTACCGCAGAACCGGACGTGCGC
>CADCTQ010000573.1 GCA_902805615.1 uncultured Cytophagales bacterium | reverse complement strand
TGGCCCCGCCGATGCCCGGGCCGCCCGGCACGAACAGCACGTCGAGGGGCGGCGCTTCGGCAAAGGGGGCGTCGGGCACCAGGAGCATGCCTTTTTCGGTGCGGACCGGCGCCCGGGCGGCGGCCAGCAGGAGAATGGTGGTGTCCGGCAGGCGGGAAAACACCTCGTACGGCCCCGTCAGGTCCAGTTGGGTGAGCCCGGGAAACAGTACCATGCCAATCGTGCGGTTGCCGTTCATCAGTATGCGTTTTTACGGTGATTTGTTGCGTGGGGATGCATTCCGGAGGCCGGGACAGACGTCTTCCGTTTACTTCCGGCCGGTGATGCGGGCCAGTTCTTCGAGGTACCGCCCGGCCAGGTGCGCCCGGTCGAAGTGCTGCCGGGCGTACGCGTACCCGTTGGCGCCTTCCCGGGCCAGTTGCCCGTTGGCCGTCAGGTACCCGCGGATCTTGGCGGCAATGTCGGCGGCGTTCTCCGGCTCGGCGTACACGCCGCAGCGGGCCGCCTCCACCAGTTCCCGCGACACCCCGTCAATCACCATCAGGATCGGCTTGCGGCACGACATGTAATCAAACGTTTTGTTGGAGTAAATCGTCTTGAACGTATCGGTTTTCTTGAGCACCGACGTGCCCAGGTCGGAGGCCAGGATGTACTTGAACACCTCTTGTTTGGGCACCGAATCCACGAACTGCACGTTGGTGAGGCCCCGCCGCCGGACTTCCTCGCGCAGCATGGGCTTTTGCATCCCGTCGCCGATGAGCAGGAACAGGGCCGGCGTGTCGCGCAGCAGCCCGGCCGCCTCCACGAGTTGGATGAGGTGGTTGGCTACGCCGTGGGCGCCCACGTAGGTGACCACGAAGCGGCCCGTCCAGCCCTTTTCCCGCCGGAACGCCTCCGCGTCGAAGGTTTGCAGCAGTTGCTCGGACAGCGAGAAGTCGGCCGCGTTGGGAATCATCACGACTTTGCCGGCCGGCACGCCTTTTTCCGTGATCAGCTTGTGCCGGAAGGCCGGCGTGAGCGTGTTGATGAGCTTGGACTTGCGGTAAATGAACCCTTCGAACCAGTAGGCGAAGCGGATGATGGTCTTGTTGGTGAGCACCCCCGTGTCAATGGCCGACTCGGGCCACAGGTCGCGGATTTCGAACACCAGCGGAATGCGTTTGAGGCGCGACAGCACGTAGCCGGTAATGCCCACGAACAGGGGCGGGGAGGTGACCACCACCACGTCGTACCGTTGCCGGGCCCGGAACAAGCCGCAGAGGATGCTCGAAAACACGAACGAGAAGTACGCCCAGAGCCGCCCGAGGAAGTTGGTGTTGTAGGCTTCCGACACGTGGCAGCGGTACACGGTAATGCCGGCGTCGTAAGTTTCCCGGGCGATGAATTTGCCCCGGTGCTTTTCCCGTTTTTTGCCCGTGGCGTAGTGGACCATTCCGCCGATGACCGTCACCCGGTGTCCATTTTCGGCCCATACCCGCGTCATTTCGTTGAATCGGGAGCCGCCCGGGTCGTCTTTTTCCAGAAAATACTGGTGAATCAGCAAAATGTGCATGGGGCAAAGTTACGGGGAAGATGGGAATTGGGGATTAGGTATTGGGGTATTAAGGGATTAGGGTATTGGGGGTGAACGGCGGCTGCACGGATTCCTGATACCCCAGTCCCCTAATACCCCAATATCCAAATATTGCGCACCTTTGAATTCTTACTACCTCCAAGCATGATTTCCTTTCCCAACGCCAAGATCAACCTGGGGCTGCACGTGGTGGCCCGGCGGCCCGACGGCTTCCACAACATCGAGTCGTGTTTCTACCCGGTGGGCTGGACGGACGTACTGGAAATGGTTGAGGCGGAGGCTTTGCAGTTCTCTTCCTCCGGCCTGCCCATTCCCGGCGAGGCGGCGCACAACCTCTGCCTGAAAGCCTACGCGGCGCTGAAAAAGGACTTCCACCTGCCGCCCGTGCACATCCACCTGCACAAGGTCATTCCCATCGGGGCGGGCCTGGGCGGCGGCTCGGCCGATGCGGCGTTCGCGGTAAAACTGCTGAACGACAAATTCGAACTGGGGCTTACGCCGGAACGCATGGAAGACTATGTACGGCCCCTGGGCAGCGACTGCGCCTTTTTCATCCAAAACAAGCCGCTGTACTGCTATGAAAAGGGCGACCGGTTTGCCGACATTGCGGTGGACCTGCAAGGGTACTGGATCGGCCTGGTCAACCCGGCCCTCCACGTGTCCACGCCCGAGGCGTACGCCGGCATCGTGGCCCGGCCGCCGGCGGTTCCCCTGCGGGACGTACTGGCCCGGCCGGTGGAAGCCTGGAAGGATGCTTTGGGGAATGACTTCGAACGGACGGTTTTTGCCAGGTACCCGGCCATTGCTGCCGTAAAGGAGAAGTTGTACGAAGCCGGGGCGGTGTACGCCAGCATGAGCGGCTCGGGGGCTACCGTGTACGGCATTTTCAAGGAGCCGGTGCCGCTGCGGGAGCACTTCCCGGCGGAGTATACGGTTTGGCCGGATTTGTAGCGGAAAACCTTTCGGGTTTCCGTACGTGATTAACGCCGCGATTAAAGGCTGTACCGGGAGAGTTGTACCGGAGAGCCGGGCAAGTACCCTTACGGCTGGGGGTAGTCTTCAGACTACCCCCAGCCGTAAGGGTACTTGCCCGGCTCTCCGGTACTACGCCTAACCATACTACTCTCGGTCCAACGCCAATCACGTACAGATTTCCGAAACCCGAAAGGTTTGGGAGGCGGCGCGGTTAGCGGCTTTCGTACTGGCCCTGGTAGTAGTGCTTGTAAGCCCCCGAGGTTACGTTGGTCAGCCATTCGGTGTTGGACAGGTACCAGTCCACCGTTTTTTCCAGCCCTTCTTCGAATTGCAGGGAAGGCTTCCAGCCCAGTTCATGCATGATCTTTTTGGCATCAATGGCGTAGCGCAGGTCGTGGCCGGCGCGGTCGGTCACGTACGTGATGAGCTTTTCCGATTCGCCTTCCGGGCGGCCCAGCTTGCGGTCCATGATGCGGCAGAGCAGCCGCACCAGGTCAATGTTGCGCCACTCGTTGAACCCGCCGATGTTGTAGGTCTCGCCGGGCTTGCCCTGGTGAAACACCACGTCAATGGCCCGGGCGTGGTCCACCACGTAGAGCCAGTCGCGGACGTTTTCGCCCTTGCCGTAAATGGGCAGGGGTTTATTATGGGCAATGTTGTGGATGCACAGCGGAATGAGCTTTTCGGGAAACTGGTTGGGGCCGTAGTTGTTGGAGCAGTTGGTGATGACCACCGGCATCTTGTAGGTATTGTAGTAGGCCCGCACCAGGTGATCGGAGCCCGCCTTCGAGGCCGAGTACGGCGACTGCGGGTCGTAGGGCGTTTCTTCGGTAAAGAATTCTTCCGGGTTGTGCAGCGAGCCGTACACCTCGTCGGTGGAAATGTGGTAGAACAGGTGGTTGGGCAGGTCGTCCTGCCAGGTCCGGCGGGCGGCGTTGAGCAGGTTGGCCGTGCCCACCACATTGGTGTACACGAAAGAAAGCGGGTCGGTGATGGAGCGGTCCACGTGCGACTCGGCCGCCAGGTGGATTACGTCGTCGAAGCGGTGTTCGGCAAACAGCCCGTCCACGAAAGCCGCGTCCACGATGTCTCCTTTGAGGAAAGTATAATTGGGCGCCTGCTCAATGTCGGTGAGGTTGGCGAGGTTCCCGGCGTAGGTCAGCTTGTCGAGGTTGAAAACGTGGTAGTCGGAATGCCGGTTCACGAACAGCCGTACGACGTGGGAACCAATGAACCCGGCCCCGCCGGTAATGAGGATTTTCTTCATGGCTAAATGATGGGGATTATGTGTCTGAACCTTGATCTGCTTGATGAAATGATGACCCTGATTGTGTGTGCTATTCATCATGTGCATCATTTCATCAGGTAAATCAAGGTTCAGACGTTCAAGGTTCAGACGCTGCTGCAATTGCGGCACACGCCCTGCACGAGCAGGTTGGTTTCGGCGGCCTGGTAGCCGTCGGGCAGTTTGATAACCGGGATTTGCACGTTGTCGAGGCAGTTGGTCTGGCCGCAGGCCGTGCATTTGAAGTGAACGTGTTCGTGGTGGTGCGCGGCCGAGGTGCACCGTTCGCGGCAGAGGGCGTACTTGGTCACCCCTTCGTCGTCGAGCACCTTGTGGATGATGCCCGCGTCGAGGAACGTTTTCAGCGTCCGGTACACCGTGACGCGGTCGAAGTGGTCGCTGGTGTTGGCTTCCAGGTCGGCGTGCGACAGGGCAAAGTCACGCTGCAAAAAAATGTCCAGCACCTCCTCCCGGCAGGAAGTGTGTCGCAGGTCGTGGTTTTTGAGTATGTTCTTGATGGGCAGCTTCATAACGTGCGCTTGGGTACAACCCGGAATGCCTGGCAAAGTTACCATTTCCCCGGTAAAAAGACGGGACTTACGCGCCGCGCCAGGTGCGGACACCTCCTGTTTTTACCCTCAACGTCAGCCGGCCCCTTTTAATTTCAAATCCATCCCGGTTTACTGCTGTTTCGGGCAAAGGCGGGTTTCAGGCAAAGGCCGCAAAGAGAAGGCGCAAAGGGCGCAAAGAAAAACGCGTTCTCCCTGCGGCTTTTACGGTTAAGTTCCTTTCTCCTCTTTCTCCGTGTTCCTGCGTGCCCTCCGTGTCGCCGTGGCTAACCTTTTTTGCATCCTACTCTTTCTCGTCAGTACACCTACTGCCTGCTTACTGCCCATTGCTTACTGTCTATTTCAGTTCACTGGCCTTGATCTGGCGGGTCCAGCGTTCCTTGCCGGCCGCGTCAAGTACGCGGATGGTCAGCATGCGGTCGGTGCGGGGGCCGCTTACTTCCATGAGGGCGAAGTTGCGGTCAGTGACCAGCGTACCCGGCACCAGCAGCGTGTTGTTCTCCTTGGGCGAGTACGTGCCGGCCGTCAGCGGCGAAATGGTCACGTCGTATAGCGGGTACGTGCCCGGCCGTTCCAGCCTGGTGAGGGAAGTAAAGTGCCGGTCGCCGTCAAGGAAGATCACGCCCGGAATCTTGGCGGCGGCAATGGCGGCCAGCAGTTTGTCCCGTTCCTGCGGGTAAAACGCGTAGCTGTCTTCCTGCTCCACCGGGTTGAGCACCTGGCTGCCGATCACCACGAACTTGAAGGGAGCCCGGCTGTAGGTGAGGGCGTCCACGAGCCACTGCAACTGCGCGTCGCCCAGCAGGGGGCGCGGCCCGGCGGGGTTGGCCGCTTCGCCGGCGAGGGCGGTGGTGTTGTGGTTGGGCGTTTTGTACCAGCGGTCGTCGAGCAGGAAAAACTGCACGTCGTGCCACCCGAACGAGCCCGTCACGCCGGCCTTGTCGCCGAGCACGTAGTTGGGGTTGGCCCAGAACAGTTTGAAAGCCTTTAAGGTCTGCTGCTTGTTCCAGAAAGAGCGGTCCGAGTTGTCGGGGCCGTAGTCGTGGTCGTCCCAGGTGGCGTAGTGGTGCACCGAGCCGAGCAGCGGTTGCAGTTCGGGCAGCCCGCGGGTGTGGCCGTACCGGTGCACAATGCCCGTCCAGGTGTTCCAGTCCGGTTCGCGCAGGTACGTATTGTCGCCCAGCCAGAGCATGAAGTCCGGCTGCTGGCCGAGGATCGTGGCGGCGATTTCGTAGCCCCCGCCGTAGGGTTTGCCGGGCCGGTCGTACTCGGTTTCGTTCACGTAAAAGCAACTGCCCGTGGCGAACTTGAAGGGGGGCGGGTCGGTGCGCCACTGCCAGAGGGGTTGCGACTGGAACGCCAGCGGGTAGGGGCGGTCCACCTTCTTGTTGTTGAGGTAAAGTTCGTAGGCGTATTTTTTGCCCGGCTGCACCTGGTCGGCAACCGCCGTAGCCGTAAAGCCTCCCTCCGCCGAGGTGTTCAGTTCGGCCGTCTGGTACTTCTGGGCGGGCTTTTCGCGGTCCCAGTACGCAAACCGCACTTTGGCGGGTCCCGTCGTCTGCACCCACAGGGCCACTTCCCGCATTTCGGAATAGCCCACCATCGGGCCGGCTTTCAGCAGTTTTTCCTGGGCGAAAGCCAGCAGGGGCAACACGAGAAGGACGGCGGCGGCAAGAGTTCGTTTCATGCAAAATTTGATTTGGGTGCAAATTACGCATTCCAAAGAGTTAACTTAACCGCAAGGGGCGCAATAGAGACGCAAAGGGCGCAAAGCGGTACGCGTTCTCCTTGCGATCCTTGCGGTTAAGTTCCTCCTTTAATCCATCCATCCGCACTGCCCGCCTTTCACCGCCCTGCCTGGGCACGCCTCCTCCGGTCTCCCGTCTCCCTTCCTCCCGTCTCCCTTTTTCTTCGTGCCTTCCGGGGTAAAGGTCGCGCCGTACAGGAATAATGGCAGCGAATCCGTAGTTTTGCAGCCGGTTCGGGGCAGCGCCCGTATAAAGTGCTATTTGGTTTTTACTCAAGACATCACACCATGTTTGCATACGATGGGCTGTCCCGCTTCAGGGCCGGCTGTTTGATTGGGGGACTGTGGCTGCTGTGCGTGGCCTGCGGCCCGGAATCCGGCCAGGAAAAGACGACGACCGTGGATTCCTCGCAGGTGGGCGCCTCGCTGGAGCCGCCCGCCGCGCTGGCCCAGTACAGCCCCAAGTTTCAGCAGATCGTCCGCACCCCCGACGGCATGCTCCGCGGCATCTCCGTGGGCGACAAGCTCGACGAGGTAAAGGAGCAGGAACGCAGCGCCCCGTCGGAGGACAGCACCGACTACGTGATGTTCAACGTAGAACTGGGCAACAACGAGATGACCGACGTGTTCTACTACTACACTCCCGGCAACAACACCGTCCGCAACATCAAGCTGGACGTGTTCCTCAACGACGCCCAGTCGGTGGACAGCCTCATGCAGGAGTTCAACCGGTACTTTACCGACAAATACGGCCAGCCCGTGACCCGGGAACCCAAAACGCTGGCCTGGCAGGACGGGCAGAAAACCAGGATCGTGGTCAAAGACGTGGGCATTCCCCAGGCCCCCGGGTTGCAGGTGCAGATTGCCGACGCGGCAACCAAACCGTAACACCCCTTTCCACCCGACCCCAAACCGCCCCATTCATGCCGGAAGCCCCACTTCCCATCACCGCGCAGACCATCCGCCTGGAGGACTACACCTACGACCTGCCCGACGACCGCATTGCCGCGTTTCCCCTCGAACCGCGCGACCATTCCAAACTGCTCGTGTACCGCCGCGGCGCCATCGAACACGGCGTGTTCAAGGACCTGGCGCAGTACGTACCGGCCGGCTCGCTGCTGGTGTTCAATGACACCAAGGTGATTCCCGCCCGCCTGTATTTCCGCCGTGACACCGGGGCGCTGGTCGAAATATTCCTGCTGCAACCCCACCGCCTGGAGCAGTCCATCCACGCCATCATGGGGGCCCGGGGCACCTGCACGTGGCGCTGCCTGGTCGGCAACAAAAAGCGGTGGAAAGAAGGCGAAGCCCTTACGCAAGACGTGATTACCCCCGACGACGGCACCGTTACGGTGCGGGCCGTCCTGGCCGACCGGGAAGCGCAGGAAGTGCGGTTCGAGTGGACCCCGGCGCACCTGCGCTTCTCCGAACTGTTGCCCCGGCTCGGCGAGATTCCGCTGCCGCCG
>CADCTQ010000572.1 GCA_902805615.1 uncultured Cytophagales bacterium | reverse complement strand
CAACGAAGAGCAGAAAGCCAAGTACCTGCCCGGCCTGGCTACGGGTGAACTGAAAGGCGCGTACTGCCTCACCGAACCCGATTCCGGTTCGGACGCCAACTCGGGCAAGAGCAAGGCCAGGCTCAGCGCCGACGGCAAGCACTACGTCATCAACGGCCAGAAGATGTGGATCACCAACGGCGGCTTTGCCGACATCTACATCGTGTTCGCCAAAATTGAAGACGACAAGAACCTGTCGGCCTTCATCGTGGAGCGGAACTTCGGCGGCATCACCATGAACGAGGAGGAGAAGAAGATGGGCATCAAGGGTTCGTCTACCCGCCAGGTCTTCTTCAACGACTGCCCGGTGCCCGTCGAGAACCTGCTTTCCGACCGCGGCAACGGCTTCAAGATTGCCGTGAACATCCTCAACATCGGACGCATCAAGCTCGGCGCTTCGGCCGTAGGCGCCTGCAAAAAGGTGATTGACAACGCCGTCAACTATTCCAACGAACGTAAGCAGTTCGGCACGAGCATCGCCAACTTCGGGGCCATCAAGTACAAGATCGGCGAAATGGCAACCAAGGTGTACGCTTCCGAGTCGGCCTGCTACCGCGTGGGCCAGGACATTGAGGACACCATTGAATCGCTGATGGAGAACGGCATGCCCGAAGCCGAAGCCAAACTCAAAGGCACCGAGCAGTTTGCCATTGAGTGCGCCATCATGAAGGTCCACGGCTCAGAAACCCTCGACTACGTGACCGACGAAGGCGTACAGATCTACGGCGGCATGGGCTACTCGGCCGACGCCCCGATGGACCGCGCCTACCGCGACGCCCGCATCAACCGCATCTTCGAGGGCACCAACGAGATCAACCGGCTGCTGTCGGTAGACATGGTGCTCAAGCGGGCCATGAAGGGCGAACTCGACCTGATGGGCCCGGCCATGGCCGTGCAGAAGGAAATCATGTCCATCCCCGACTTCGGCGCCGACGAGGACGACGCCCTCTTTGCCGCCGAGAAGAAGACCCTGCGCAACCTCAAGAAAGCCATCCTGATGGTGGCTGGCGCCTCGGTGCAGAAGTTCGCCATGAAGCTGGCCGAAGAACAGGAGATCATCATGGATATTGCCGACATGATGATGGAAGTGTACGTGGCCGAATCCACCGTGCTGCGCACCGAGAAGCTGATCGGCCTGCGCGGCGAAGCGGCCTGCGCCCGGCAGATTGACATGACCAAACTGTACCTCAACGACGCGGTGGAGCGGATCGGGATGCACGGCCGCAACGCCATCAACTCCTTCGCGGAAGGCGATGAGCAGCGGGTGATGCTGATGGGACTCAAGCGGTTCACCAAGATTGCCCCCATCAACGCCAAGGAGACGCGCCGCCGCATCGCCGCCCAGGTGATCGGCGAAAACGCGTACACGTTCTAAGAACAGTAAAGTCACACACGAAAAGGCTCCGGAAACGGGGCCTTTTTTTGTGCGCAAATATTTGCAATGAGAGCCCCGGCGGGCCGTAGGATCGGCCCAATTCTTGCCTTTTGAAGGCAAACCAAAACGATTTTTAACGTATGAGAAACCTTTTTATGATTAGCCTGGCAGCCCTGTTATTATCCCTCACCGGCTTTGCCCAGCAGCGCAAGGGCCAGTGGCTGGCAGGCGGGGGAATTGAGTTCAACTCCAGGACCAGTACGGTGACAAACTCAAACGCCGAAAATAAAAGCAGCCAGTTCTCGGTGAATCCCAAGGTGGGGTACTTCTTCGCTGACCGGTGGGCGGTGGGGCTTGCACCGGGCATTTCGTTTCAAAACCATGAAGACTCTACCCAAACCAGCAAAGGGAGGTCATACAACGTGGGGGCCTTTGTCCGCTATTACCAGCCCATCGGGGAAAAGCTGGCCTTGTTCGGTGAACTGAACGGCATCAGTTACGGGGCCGGCAGCAACGACCAGACCTATAAAAATACTCCGGTGAGTCAGAAAAACGCGTACCGCTCCTTCGGCATCGGCGCTTTCATCCGTCCGGGAATCGTGTACTTCATCACGCCGAAGATCGGGCTCGAAACCTCTTTCGGCGGGTTAAACCTGGGATATTTCAACAGCACGAACCGCAATGAAACGCGGAACGTATTCACGACAAAGAGTGAAACGACCACCAACGGCTTTACAGCCAGCCTGAATTTCAACTACCAGTTTAACCTGGGGGTGCTTTTCTACCTGGGCGGGTAAATAAGGGTCATGAAATAAACGCAGTGAAAGGCTCCTTTGGGGGCCTTTTTGCGTATAACCGGATTATTGGCTAAGATTAGCAGTGAGACGGGAGACACCAGACAAGAGACCGTTTCCCGTTAGACACCAAGCACCGGAAACGAACCACCCACAACCAACCACGAAATGAAACGGATTGCCATTGACATGGACGAAGTGATTGCCGACGCCTACCTGCGCATCATTGACTGGTACGAACGGGATTTCAGCCGGCGCATCTCGTTGGAAGAACTACAAGGCAAAAGTTTTATTGACGTAGTGCTGCCCGAGCACCGGGGCAAAATCCGCGAGTACCTCCATACGGACGGCTTTTTTAAAGACATGGCAGTGATTCCGGACAGCCAGGAGGTGATCTTTGAATTGTCCAAGAAGTACGAAATCTTCATCACCACTGCCGCGATGGAATTCCCGACTTCGTTCGTGCACAAGTACGAGTGGATGAAGGCCCACTTCCCGTTCATTCCCTGGACGCACATCGTCTTCTGCGGCGACAAAAGCATCATCCACGCCGACTACCTGATTGACGACCGGTCGCGGCACTTCAAGGGGTTCACCGGCCAGGGCATCCTGTTCACCTCCCCCCATAACGTGCACGAAACCTGGACGCCCCGCGTCAACAACTGGCAGGAAGTCGCCGCCCTGCTCCTCTAACCGGAGCCCCCTTTTACCTTCAGTTCCCCACCGACAACGACCGGCTACCCCAGCAGCCACGCGTAACAGGCCTCCCGGCTGGGAAAGATTGCGATTTGCAATTGGTTGGAGCCCGACTGGCCATTGACGTTTTCAACCGTGGCCTGCGTAAACACGTCCCCCGAAGAAAGCACGGCAATCCGTTCCAGGCCCGCCCGCTGGTAGTTGGGGAACGCCTCGCCGATCAGGTAGTTCTGCACGCTGGCTTTAAGGACTTTCAACTCGGTATGGTCGCTCAGGTGCCGCTTTAGCCCGTGCGTGCGGACCACGTCGCTCATCACCCGGCAGCCCTCCATTACCTCGTCGAGTTGCAGGAAGCCGATCCACTGCACGATGAGGATGCCCGCCGCCTGGTCAATGCCCATGTGTACGTACTTCTGCCGGAAGAGGGTCTGGACCGTTTCCATAAGTGCTTTCGTGAAGGGAGAAAGCCCTCTTCACGCCAAGGTTAGTCCTACAACGGCGGCCCTTTCGGGAGGGTTGCGGGGGAATTGTTGACCCTTTTTCCGTTCGTTTCGTTATCTTGATGACAGGCGTCCGGACCATACGCCCAACTACTGGCAACATGGAAATCATCATCAGCGCAAACAGCAAAGCAGCAGCGGCAAAAGCGATTTAAAAGTTGAATTCTACCCGCTTGTATTTGAAGAATTAAGGAAGAAATCATGGAATGATTACTCCATTGCGTAACTTATTGTTTGTTCTTTATATAATACACTACCTCTGCTTGAAATACAATCCTGCCATTCACCACCGCCGTTCCATCCGGCTAAAGAATTACGATTACGCACAGGCAGGTTCGTATTTTGTCACCATCTGTACGCGGCACCGCCAGCACTTCTTCGGAAAAATAACCGAAAACGAAATGACGTACAATGATGCTGGTAATATGATTAACGAATGGTGGGAGAGAATACCCGGAAAATTTCCTGACGTGCAATTGGGGCCTTACGTTACCATGCCCAATCATTTCCACGCGATTGTAATCAATACCGGCTCCGTACGGGCAGACCCCCGTGTCTGCCCCAACATTCCAACAGACCCCCGTGTCTGCCCCAATACCCCGGCAGAGGGGGAGGGCGAACACGGGGGTTCGCCCCTACATGCGGTGGTGCAATGGTTCAAAACAATGACCACCAACGCTTACATCCGGGGTGTCAAAAGCTACAATTGGCAACCATTTGACGGTAAATTGTGGCACCGCAATTATTACGAACACATCATCCGAAACGAAACAGCTTATCAACGCATCTCCAATTATATTATCTACAACCCCGCAAATTGGCAGCAGGACAAGTTTCATTGATCCCCCTCAGCCAGACCGCTGTAATGCTTCGACACCGGGCAGAGATGTCCCGCCAACGTGCAGATTAAGTGCAGCAGGAAGCACAAATGCAGGCACGGGCGGCACAACCGTCCCGCACCAGCCCGTAAAAGCAGGGGCACCTGCACGGCCGGGAGGAGATCAGGGAAGAAAAATAGAGTTCTTCTCAACCTGTTCCAGGCAATCTTCCAGGCTCAGCCGCTCAAACACCTCGAACCACTGGCCGGTGTGGCGGAAGTAAGCCAGGTTGAATTTGCCCGGTTCGGCGTATTCCAACCGGGCAAACTTCGTTTCCGCTTCCGGGCGGATGAATTGCGGGGAATCGTACCGGTAGAGGGCGCAGAAATAGTAATAGCTCCGGTACCACTTGCCGTACACATCGCTCACGTAGCCCCACTGCTCGCTCGGCGGCTGAATCCATTGGGGTTTCATCCGTTCGATCAACGCAATGCACCGGGCTTCCGTACTCTTTTTTTCGGCATCCGGAATGACGGGCTTAGCCGGTTTTTTCGGCGCCCACACCCACATTTTTTTAGCGGAAGGTTTCTTTTTTGCCATACAAGGGTTATGGAAATAAGCGGATGGTTACCAACCAGAGTATTGCTTGGGATTTTTACCCTGCTTGTCTACTACTTTAGGGCTCTTGGGTTCGGGCGCCGAAGGGTCAACCTGCAGCACCGTGACCCGGAAGCGCCACTCAGTGCCGAAGTCAAACAAGTAAAGGAAACGCTTGCCGGCGTACAGGTCCAGCTCACCCAACTTCACTCCACTGGCAAAAGGGCTTTCCTCCATGCGGGGGTCATTGAAACGATCATCCGACCAGGGTTCCCCATCCATGAAGAAGGCATACAGGTGATCGTTGTCGAATTGGAACGCGTTCTGAATCGCCTGGTGCAGGTCGTCGAGGGTAGCGGAGGCGCCAATGGCAATGGTACGGTACAACTGTTTCTCCAGCGCAACTTTGAGTACGCACAGGCCCGGCGTGAACGTGGGAACAGTTGAATACAAGCTTTCCGAGAGTTCACCGGGCTCGAACAACGGGGCGAAAGCCGGCAGGAAAGCGGGAATGACCAGTTCCCCGGCCGGCCGGGGTATCAGGTAGCCTTGCGGGTCCTCCTGGTAATACTCTTCCTCCGTCAGGCCCAGGGGTACTTCCCCAATGGCGAGTTCCCGGCGCAACGGCACGTTCCACTGTTCAAGGGGCCGTTGTGACAGCAGCACGGGGGCCAGTACCGTCCCGGCTTCGGCAACGACAATGCTGCGGAACGGAAAAGTGTAGCGATCCGGTTTCTTGGCAAAAACGGCCGGCTCCAGTTCATAGAAGCCCAAAAACCCGAAAATCTGCACGACTTTGTTGATGAGGCTTAGGGATATTTCCCCCTTTCCAACGCGCAGCCGGCTGTAGGACACGTCCACCTCCAACCGGAAGCCAGGCGGATTTCCGGCCACCAGTTGGAGTATTGCCACGACCGAGTCAGTGAAGAACATACTACGGGTTTCGCAGAGCTTGGACCAGTTGAGATAACACCAGGCGGTTTGCAGCAGGAAGAAGTACTGCTCCGTACGGGTAAGCAATGAATACCGCTCCAGTTGGTCCGGGTTGGGTTGCAGGAAATTCCCCTTTTCGCCGTAGCAGATGCGGGCCAGCTTGCCGGCCTGTACAGCCGCGTAGAAGAATTCAAGTTCCGGGTAGGAAGTTTGCAGACTTTTATCAGTTACCCCTTTCGCTTTAAAGTGCAACTCCTCATTGAGACGGTACAGGTCCGTCCGCTTGAGTTGTACTTTGTCATTGGTGAGGGGAATCTCCTTCTTGCTTCGCAGGAAAGTGAGAAACAGGTCGAAGTCCTCCAGGATGGGCAAACCGGTCACGTCAGGTCTGTGCATAAGCAGGTGTTTTGGCCGTTAAATATCCCCAGATTTAGGCGTTTCTTCCCTATCCTTCGGAATTTCCTGCCCGCAGGTGGGGCACAACCCGTCCTGGCGGTTAGTTCGTTTTGCCATCTCCTCCGAAAACCCCGACGCCAGGATGCCGGCCGGCAGGGCCACCAGCCCCACCCCCAGGATGGCAATGAGCGAACCGATGAACTTGCCCAGCGGTGTAATCGGGTACATATCCCCGTAGCCCACCGTGGTCAGCGTCGCCACGCCCCACCACATGGTGGCCGGAATGCTCGAAAAGGCCTTTGGCTGCGCCTCGTGTTCCACGAAGTACATGGTGCACGAAGTAACCACCAGGATGAATGCCACGAACACCAGGCTGATGAACAGCTCCTCCCGTTTTCGCCGGAACACGTGGCGGATCAGGTCGAACGCCTTCAGGTAACGCGACACCCGGAAGACCCGGAACAGCCGGAAGATGCGCAGCATCCGCACGAAACGCAGGTCAACGCCCATGAAGGGCAGGTAGTAGGGCAGGAAGGCCAGCAGGTCAACCAGGGCCAGCGGCGAAAGGATGAACCGCAGCCGTCCCCGCACCGGGTGCCGGTACTCCGGGTGTTCGGGGATCGTCCAGACGCGCAGCCCGTACTCGGCGGTGAAAAACAGGATTGAAAACAGGTCGAAGTACTGGAAAAAGGCCCGGAACGGCACGTAAATGCGCTCCACCGTTTCCAGGATCAGGGCCAGGGCGTTGAGCAGGATCACGACGATCAGGAACACGTCGAAGGCGTGGCTGAGCGTGCCCTTGCGGTCGGATATTTTCAGGATTTCGTACACTTGGCGCCTCGGGCTCATGGGGGAAAGGGATTGGTTGGTACCGGCAGGCAAAGATTTTTAAAAAATGCACGCGGTGCGGGGTGATAGTTTGCGTAAATTCCGATTAACCCAAAAAAAGCCTATGACATCCGCAGTAGAGACAACCCAAGCCACGGACTGGCGGCTGGCACTGCTGGCGAACCGGGAGAAAACCCTCGAATACCTGTACGCCCGTACGTACCCGTCCGTGCTGCACTACGTGAAGGAGCACCAGGGACGGCCCGAAGACGCCCAGGACCTGCTCCAGGACGCCATGATCCTGTTTTTCGAGAAAGTGGTGCACGACCAGCTCGTCCTTACCGCGGCGCCAACGACCTACCTGGTCGCCATCTGCAAGAACCGGTGGCGGCAGGAACGGGAGAAACGCAGCCGGCAGGTGCCCTTTTCGGACGGACACGCCGAGGCGGCCGGGGGGACGCCCGAACCGGAGACTGCCGAGGACAAGCGCAACCTGCTCGAATACGTGAACCGGCTGGGTGAAAAGTGCCAGGACCTGCTGGTGCGGTTCTACTACTTCGGGCAGCGGCTGGAGCAGATCGCCACTGACCACGGCTACCGCAGCATCCGGTCGGCCACCGTGCAGAAGTTCAAATGCCTGGAGCGGCTGCGCAAAGCCGTCAGTCACCTTTCGGTTGGGCACTTTAAATAACTCCTTATGCGTCCCGAACTGGAAACCATGAGAAGGCTGGAAGGCTACCTCCGCGGCACCCTCGGTGAAGAGGAGCGGGTGGACGTGGAGGTGCGGCTGCTGTGGGACCGCGAATGGCAGGAAAACCTGTCGGCCCAGCAAACGGCCTACCGGGCCTTGCGCGAGGCGGGGCGGCTTCGGCTCCGGCAGCAACTGAGGGCCATCCACGCCCGGCTGTTCGGCTGATTAACCTTCCTTTTCCCGTGTGCTTTCTGCAAAAGTACTCGCCGCGGAACCTTCACCGGTTTCGCGGCCCGGGCACCGCCTTACCTAAAAACCACCACGGAGAAAAACTGAACCGCAAGGATCGCCATAGAGACGCAAAGGGCGCAAAGAAATACGCGTTCTCCGGTATCTGCGCCAAAATCCTGCTAATCCTTCCATCCTGTGAATCCTGATCCGTCTCCATTGCGCCCTTTGCGGTTCAATTCCTCCGGTATTTTTTTTAATTCTCAATTCTCAATTCTCAATTCTCAATTCTCAATTCTCAATTCTCAATTCTATGTTTCATTCAGAAGTCAGCCGCAATGAATTCCGCAAGTTTGCCGTATACGATCAGTACCTCAACGGCCTCACCGTAGATCGCTACTTCGACCGCGTGGAGAACATGACCCGGTCGGTGATCGAGGAACGACCCCTCAACTTCCGCGAGGTGGACGTATTCTCCCGCCTGATGGCCGACCGCATCGTGTTCCTCGGCACGGCCGTGGATGACAACATTGCCAACATCATCATCGCCCAGTTCCTCTTCCTGGAGTCTGCCGATTCCAAAAAGGACATCCTGCTCTACGTCAACAGCCCGGGCGGCTCGGTGTACGCCGGGCTCGGCATTTACGACACCATGCAGTACGTAAAGCCCGACGTGGCCACCATCTGCACCAGCATGGCCGCGTCGTTCGGGGCGGTGCTGCTGTGCGCCGGGGCCGCCGGCAAACGATCCGCCCTGCCCCACGCCCGGGTCATGATTCACCAGCCCCACGGCGGCGCCCAGGGCCAGTCCCGCGACATTGAGATTTCCGCCCGCCAGATCATCCTGCTGCGCCAGGAACTGTACGAGATCATTTCCAAGCACAGCGACAAGCCGGTGGAGCAGATTGAAAAGGACGCCGACCGCGATTACTGGATGAAGGCCGACGAAGCCAAAGCCTACGGCATGATTGACGAAGTGCTGACGCGGTAGCGGGGGTTGGCCGCAAATTGGAGATGAAATCTTACGCAATCCCGCGCAATCGGCGTATATTTGATACTGCTGCCCCAAAAATGCGACGACTTCCGGGCAACCGGAACGCATTTGGCGGATGAGCTGTTTCCATCGTATCCTGATTGAGCAATGCACAAGCCATTCATCTACCTCCCTCTCTTCGTGCTTTCGGTTTTCCTGGGAAGCTGCGGCAAAAAAGCCACGCCCGAGGAATACAACGCGAAGGCCGCGGCCCCGGAACTGCTGCACGGTCTTACCGAGCACCTGACCAACGTGATCGTGTACGACATTTTCAAGCCGCCCGTTGCCAGCCGGATCTACGCGTATTCGTACCTGGCCGCCTACGAGGCCATGCGCAACGGGCAGCCCAAGCAGTACCACTCAATGGCCGGCAAGCTCAACGGCTTTGCCGAAGTGCCCAAGCCGCAGGCGAACCAGGCGTACTGTTTCCCGCTGGCCGGCGTAAAAGCGTTTACCACCGTGGGCCGCACGCTGACGTTCTCGGCCAACATGTGGGACGACTACGAAAAGGACTTCTACCAGAAGTACCGGGAGATGGGCATTCCGGAAGACGTGTACGAACGGTCGGTGGCCTACGGGGAGCAGGTAGCCAAGCACATCATGGCTTATGCCAACGAAGACAACTACAAGAAAACCCGTGGGTACCGTCACACGCTGTCGCACGGCGTCGGGGGGTGGGAGCCCACGCCGCCTATGTACGCCGAAGCCTGCGAACCCCGCTGGAACACGATCCGCACGTTTACCCTCGACTCCGTTTCCCAGTTCCCCACGCCGCCGCCCGTTCCTTACGACCCGGACCCGAAGAGCAAGTTCGCCGAACTGGTCCGCGAGGTGCACGACATCAGCAAGAACATGACCGAGGAGCAGAAGAAGATTGCCTACTTCTGGGACGACAACGCCCTGGTGACCAACATTGCCGGCCACGCCGCCTTCACGGAGAAGAAAATGTCGCCTCCCGGCCACTGGATGGCCATCGTGCGGTCGGTGGCCCGCGACAAGAAGCTCGACATGCTCCAAGCCACCGAAGCGTACGCCCTGTCGGCCATCGGGGTCTTCGACGCCTTCATTGCCTGCTGGGAATGCAAGTTCAAAACCGACCGGGTGCGTCCCGTGACGGTCATCAACAAAAGCCTGGACCCCGACTGGATGCCGTTCCTGGAGACGCCGCCCTTCCCCGAGTACGTGAGCGGCCACAGTGCCATCTCCGCCTCGGCGGGCCGCATCCTGACGCACCTGCTGGGCGACAACGTGGCCTTCACCGACTCCACCGAGTACCGGTACGGGCACGGCGTGCGTTCGTTCAAATCGTTCGAACAGGCGTACTGGGAAACGTCCATGAGCCGCGTGTACGGCGGCATCCACTTCCGCGACGGGGTGGAACAAGGCACCTACCAGGGTGAGAAAGTCGGCAACTGGGTGTGGACCAAGCTGAAAGGAATGCCCGGCCAGAAGCAGAACGAACTGGCCCGCAGCGTAGCCAATAAAGAATAGACGGGAGATGTGAGATATGAGACGTTAGACTTTAACCCGGTTCATTCAAAAAAAGCGGAGGCGGCGTATCATTCGGGTACGCCGCCTCCGCTTTTTGTCTAACGTCTCAAATCTCACGTCTCATGTCTATGCCGCCTGGGCGGCGGGGTAGATGTCGGTGGTCAGCTTCTGGGCGTTGCGGATGATGGTCAGGTGCGAGAGGCGGTCAATCCGGTCGCGGGAGAGTTGCTTGAACAGGTCGTGCGTGGTGTGCAGGGGCGTTTCCTCGAATTGAATGATGATGTCGCCTTCCCGCAGGGTGGACCGGCTGGCCGGCGAATCCTTTTCGATGGACACCACGAACAGGCCCTTCTTGTTTTTGAGGCCGTAGTAGTTCACGATGCGCGGGTTCAGGTTGATTTCCTGGAGCACCAGGCCCAGGTACGCCTTCACCACCTTGCCGTCCTTGATGAGGTAGCCGGCAATGTCCTTGGCCGTGTTGATGCCGACGGCAAAGCTCAGCCCCTGGGCGCCGCGGATCACGGCCGTATTCACCCCGATCACCTCGCCTTCCGCGTTCACCATCGGGCCGCCCGAGTTGCCCGGGTTCAGCGGCGCGTCGCTCTGGATCACGTTGTCAACGAGGCGGCCGGACGTGGTGCGCAGAGTACGGCCCAGGGCACTCACTACGCCCGTGGTCACCGTGTGCTGGTAGCCGTAGGGGTTGCCGATGGCAATCACCAGCTGGCCGATGTTGAGGCCGTCGGAGTCGCCCATGCGGGCCACCGAGAAGCCGCTGGCGTACGTTTTGATCACCGCCAGGTCCGTATCGGGGTCATCGCCAACCAGGAAAGCGTCTTCCTCCGAGCCGTCGAGCAGCGTCACCCGGATCTTTTCGGCTCCTTTCACTACGTGGCTGTTGGTAAAGATGAGTCCGTCGGAGGAGAAGATAAACCCCGAGCCCGAACCGGCCGGCGCGGGTTTGCCCCGCTGGCTGTTGAAAATGTCAATTTTGACGACGGCGTTTTTAATCAGGCCCACGGCCTCCGTCACGATTTTCGAATAAGCATCCATATCGCATAGGGTTTGAAGGGAGTTGATGCGGGCAAAGCCAGTGCGCGAACGACCCGTTGCGCGTGCGCACCCGTGGACTTGGGACGGATCAACCCCCGATTGGGTCTGCCCGCTCAATTTTAAGACCACCCACCGGCCGGGGGAGGGCGCCTGACAGAATGGAGGGGAAAGGAAAGAAGGCTGACGCATTGGCAGCAGGGACATCACCGGAACGCCCCCAAAACGCCGCTTCTGGAGGGGAACTATTTAAAAACTTACGTGCTTTCTTCGCCAGGGGCGTTTGTCACTAGTTACTTCTGTATATATTGCAATAATGGCAGGCATTCTCACGGCGGATCGGATCATTATGGGCGTTGACCCCGGCACCCGGATTCTGGGGTTCAGCCTCATTGCCGTGCGGGGCAAGCAAGTGGAACTGATCGAGTTTGGCGTGCTCAACCTGAGCAAGCTCACCAACCAGGAGATCAAGCTCAAGAAGATTTTCGAACAGATCACCCTGCTCATCGAGGAGTTCCTGCCGGACGAAATGGCCCTGGAGGCACCTTTTTACGGCAAAAACGTGCAATCCATGCTCAAGCTGGGCCGGGCCCAGGGCGTGGCCATGGCCGCGGCGCTGGTCCGCGAGATTCCCATCGTGGAGTACGCCCCCAGCAAGGTCAAGCAGTCGGTCACCGGCAATGGCAATGCTTCCAAGGAACAGGTGGCCGCCATGCTAAAGAGTATTTTTAAGTTCGCCGAAACCCCGGCCTTTCTCGATGCTACCGACGCCCTGGCCGTTGCCCTGTGTCACCATTACCAGGGCGGCCTGGCCCCGACGAAGAGTTCCAAGAACTGGGGCGCCTTCCTGGCCGAGAATCCCGACCGGATCAAGTAAACCACCCGCCGCAATACCCGAATCCGCATTACCCCCAAACCACGCGACCCGCACTCCTTCACTTTTACCCAACATTCCCATCCTCGCAGTGGTATGAACCAGCGTTTACCCTCTCCTTGCCGCGTTACGTCCCTTTCGTTTTGCCTCTTTTTCGCCCTGCTTTCCGCCGCCGGCCGGGCCCAGCCGCCGGAGCCGCGTAAAGTGGCCCGCCTGCTCGAAGTGGGCGTGGCCGCCAATGCCTACCGCGGCGACCTGGCAACCAAGTACCAGAAGTGGTCTTCGGCATTCCAGCTCGGGCTCAAGCTGAACGGCAAGAAACGCCTGAACGGGCATTTCAACCTGGGCATCGGCACGGTTACCGGCCAGAACCCCGACTACCAGTATACCGGCGCCGAAGCGCAACCCGCCACGCCGAACGTCTACTTCAAAACTTCGTACGTGTCGCTCAACTACGATTTGCAGGTAAACCTGGTCAAGTCGCGCCACTGGATCGCGTACCTGAGCCAGGGCGCCGGGCTGTTCCGGTTTTCGCCCAAAGACGAGCGGAACCAGGCGTTGGCGGGCCAGCTCGACACCCGCGCCGAGGAGGAGAGCTACAACAACATTACCGTGCTGCTGCCTACCCAGGCCGGGGTTACGTACCTGTTCGACAACGGCTACGGCGTGGGCATGCAGTCGGGCTGGCTCAACCCGCAGAACGACTACCTGGACAACATTTCGCAGTGGGGTAACCGGTCGAAGAAGGACAACGTGCTCAGTTTCCGTTTCAGCTTCGTGGCCCCCATTGCTTTTGCCAAACCGTAGCGGCACCTTACCATACCCTACCCACGCAAAGGGGCAGCTCACCGGCTGCCCCTTCTGCTTTTGGGTAAGCACCTGCGTTTACCGGCGCACGACCACCCTTTTCACGATCACGGCCTGCTCTGTCTGAATTTTGACCAGGTACACCCCGGCGCCGTTCGGGCGGAGGTCAAATTGTCGCCGCGGGCTGGTATCACCCGCAGACCCGGCGACTTCTCTACCCAGGGCGTCGAACACCGCAACTGCGGCCCGGGCAAGGGATGCAGGCAGGACGATGGTAAAAATACCGCTGGTCGGATTGGGGTGCAGCAGGACCGGCCCGGCCCCAGGCGAGGCTCCCAGGCTCGTGAGCACAAACGCGTAGGGATCGGAAAGGGGGGAGGCGCACAACCCATTGGCAATGCGGACGGTGTAGTGCCCCTCCCGGTCGGCCCGGACCCGCCGTGCATTGTCCGGCAGGAGTTGGCCCTCGTAATACCATTGGTACTGGCCGGCTTCCGGGTCGCACACCAGCTCATCTTCCTCCGCGAGGCGGATCACCGGCTTTGCGGGATTGCGGTGGCGGGCAATGGTTATTCGCGCCGACAGCGAATCATCCGAGCAACTGCCGCGCACCACCCGCCATTCGAAAACGTTGTCGCCGTAGCCCAGCCCCGTCACGAAAGTAGAGGGATTGCCAGGTTCGCCCAACGTACCCGCCCCGCTGATGCGCTTCCACCGGCCCTGCCCGTACTGTGGAGAGAGGGCTTGCAGCCTGACGGAATCTCCTTCGCACACCGACCGGCCGGCCCCCGCCGAGGGAGTCGGGTTGAACTGGCAAACGGCGATTTCGGGGGCGAGCGAAGCATCAGCCTCCCGGGGCAGTTCACCCAGCGTGTTGACTACCGTGTTGGTCCGTACCGGCGGGTTGTAGTCAAAGAAGATGTCGGCAAAGTTCTCAAGCCGGGTACCCGTGGGGAGCCCGGCCAGCGGTTTGATGGTAAACTTCACGAAGCCGTTGCTGCCGACCCCGTCGCGGGTGCTGTCGGGCAGGTTGATGTTGTTGAACGTCCAGGTGAGTACCGGCCGGCCCTTGCCCGACACCGTGAACTTGTACGGGTGTGATGCCCCGGCCACCCGCAACGTACTGATGTCCAACTTATCGGAAAGCGTATCGGTCACCACCACCTGGTAAGCGTAGTCATTGCCCGTGTTCTGGAAACGGACCGTGTATTCAAGTTCCTGCCCGAAGGCCGTCAGGTGCTCAGAAGTGATGCCGGCCGGCAGCACGAGCTTGTCGTTGGGATCGAAAGAATCGGTGATCGGCAGGCATTCAACGTCCACTTCCGGTTCGGCGTCGTCGGCGGGCAGTTGCGAGACGAAGCCCCGGCTTACCTTGCTGCCGGCACCCGTGCCGCAACCCTCCAGGGTGACGTTGGTGGACTGCTTGGTCGGGTGGCCGGGCCGCTGGTCGGCCTCCAGGCGTACCGTTTGCCCGTTGGCCGGTACTTGCAGGATGAGGCTGTCGCCGGCGGCCAGTTTAAAGTTACGGCTCAGCACCAGTTTGGCGTCGAGCAGCATCCGGTACGCACTGCTGTCGGTCATGGCGCCGGAGCCGGTGTTGTAGAGGCCCAGCCGTACCCGGCCGTTGGTGAGGCATTTTGCCTTCAGCGCAACGTCGGACCCGTCCCATCCGGCAGCCGGCGTAGTGGCATTGGCCGGCGTCATCCAGACCTTGGTGCATTGGGTGAGGCCCCGGATGTCGGGGTTGTTGCACGTGACCGAGTCGGTAGTCACAATCGTGCCGCACCCGTTGGCCGGCAGGCTGCCTATTTCGAAGACGTAGTGCCCGTCTTTGTCACGCGTGTAGGAGCGGCCCGCACTCACCAACACCACGTGTTCGGGAAGTGCCAGGTGCAGCTTCACGCCTTCCGCCCCCAAGGTGCCTTCATTGCAATACGTAATGGTAGTATTGGCGGCGAAGCAGCGCCGGCGCCGGGTCGAAGTTACACTGGTGGTCAGGTAAGGCCGCAGGGTGATGCGGTTGCCGAAGTCCTTGCCCGCTGCGCTGTTGTTATAGGTGTTAAAGGAAACGGTATGGGTAGCGGGGGAAGCGGGACAGGTTTGGGTAATGTCCTTGCCCCGTTCGGCGGGGAGCACCTGCGCAATGGTGTACATACCCGTGTCCACGGCCAGGGTGTAGTTACCCAGGCTGTCGGCAAAACCATAGTAGGAACCGGGTTCGGCTTTCACAACGGCCGGCAGCGCCCGTTCCCCGTCGTTCTTGCGGCAATCCCCGTTGGCGTCCACGAAAATGCTGCCCCGGATGAGGTTGGGGGCCGCCGGGTTGGTGCCGAACGCGGCGAGGTTCGCGGTGGGCCAGGAACCTACTTTTTCAAACTGGCCACCCACGTACAACCTGCCATTGTAGGCACTCAGGGTATAGATGGTTCTGGAGGCAAAACTGTACAGTTGAGGGTTCCAACTCCCCAGGGTGTTGTCTCTGACGCCCACGGCCGCCAGGTTTGCCCGGGGCTGGCCGTTCACTTCCGTAAACCCGCCCCCCAGGTAAGCCATGTTCCCGATGAGGGCCATGCTTTCCACCCCGGCGTTCACCTGCGGATTCCAGGCCGTAGGAAGGCCCGTTCTCAGGTCTATGGCGGCAACGTTGCTGCGGGCCTGGTTGCCAATGGTGCTGAAGTAGCCTCCGACGAATAAGGTAGTATCATTGGCGGCAAACGATTTTACAATGCCCGTGACGCCCGGGTTCCAGGCGGTAGGCTGACCCGAGCGGAGGTCTACGGCCGCCAGGCCATTGCGGCTTTGCCCGCCGATGTTGTTGAATGATCCCCCTACGTATACCTGGTTCCCGATGATTTTCAGGGCGTGTACGGGGCCGTACCCATTAATGGAGGGGGACCAACTCGTGGGGCTGCCGGTTACGAGGTCAACGGCAGCAAGGTAGAACTTCCACAAACCCCCGATCTGGCCAAAATCTCCGCCTACGTAAGCCGTAGTGCCGGATATGGCAATGGTGTGTACCGAACCCGCCTCGGCGTCGGGTCGCCAGGGCAGCAACTGACCGTTTACCGGGTCTATTGCGGCAAGACTGTACCGTGGCTGATTGTTGATGCGGTGGAACTCTCCTCCCAGGTATACCTGGTTGTTGTAAAGGGCTATTGTGTTCACCTTGCCACTGACCGACGGAGCCCAACCCGTTGCAGCGCCCGTAGTGGCATCCAGGGCGGCCACATTAGACCGGTAGTAGCCGCCGATGGACTCGAAAGAACCACCGGCAAAGATGGAATTGCCACTGACGGCAATTTCCAGAACCGTAAAAGTTGGCTTGGGGTCCCAGGAGGTAAACCGGCCCGTCTGCACGTCGAGTGCTCCCAGGAACCTACGCTGTCCATCGGCGGCGCGGTAACTACCACCCAGGTAGAGGAGGTTATTTACCGGTACAATGGCAGATATGCTGCTGGCAATCTGAAGCCCGATGTCAAAGGGCAGGAGCTGCCCCGTAGCCGGGTCGAAAGCAGCCAGCCCCTGCCGGGCCTCATTGGCAATTCGCGTGAAGCTTCCTCCGGCGTAAAGAACGTTTCCCTGGAGCGCTAATGCTTCAACGTACCGGTCAGGACCAGGGCTCCAGGAGGTGAGCTGACCGGTATCCAGCGTTACGGCTGCCAGGTATGGCTTGGGCTGATTGCCCACCCTGTCGAAGTCACCACACAGGTAAGCGGCGCTGCCAGAAATAATAATGGAACGAACGTAGCGGTTCAGGGAAGGATTCCACCCCGTGAGCTTGCGCGTTGCCAGGTCAAACGCAGCGGCATGAGCCCTCGGGGCGTCGCTGAGGTACGTAAAGAAGCCGCCCACGTACAGAATGTTGTCCGAAACGATCATTGTCCCAATGGCGCCGTTGGGGTTAGGAGCCCAATCCGAAAGTTCTCCGGTGGAAGCATTGACTACGGCAAAATTGGTTCGGGCCTGTCCTTTGATTTTATCAAAACCTCCCGAAATGTACAACTGCCCCTCGTGCAGGTACAACGTACTGACACCCCCCAAAAGGAGCGTGTCTTCTTCGCCCACGGGTACTTTCCACGCCTGGTCCAGGCTGCCGTCGGCCAGCAGGTGGGCCAGCCGGTACCGGGGCGTACCATACACCTTGGTAAAAACGCCCCCGATGAACCAGCCTCCCGTTCCGTCAGCTACTACTGCTGCAACTTCGCCGTTGATGTGGGGAAACTGCTTGGTGAGCAGGTGTCCGGTAGTGAGGTCAACGGCGCCCCCGCCTCCCGTGTTAGGGCCTACGTACGAAAACCGGCCACCCACGTAAAGGGTGTTGCCGTTTCGGGCAATGGCGTGTACGTCCCCATCGGTCACCCATTGGGTAGTATCTACGGCCTGGCCGTAACAGCATGCAATGGTGAGAAGGAAAATCGGGAGAAGGATCAGTAGTTGTCTACGCATGTGCATGAAGTTGCTCGGATTCGAAAAAATGATGAGTTGGCATTGAGAAAGACGTGCTACCGCAGCACGTGCACCCAGCCCCGCTGCTCGCGGAAGCAGCCGCTTTCGTGGGTCAGGCGGTAGAAGTACATGCCGTCGGGCAAACCTTCCGCCGTCCAGTCGTTGCGGTAGTCGTTGCTCCGGTACACTTCCTTGCCCCAGCGGTTGCAGACCAGGAGGCGGACCTTGCCCGTGTAGTTCCGGATGGCAAAGGTTTCGTTGGCCTGCTGCACGTCCCCGTCGGGCGTAAACACGTTGGGCACGAACAGGGCCTCGGGCCGGCTGAAAAAGGAAGGTTCGATGATCAGCTCCTCCGACGAGACCGCGCAGCCGTTGCTGGTGCCGGCCACCTGGTAGCGGCCCGGCTCGGTGGTAATGAGCGAATCGGCCGCCGCGCCCGGGAGCGGCCGTCCGTCCCGCGTCCAGGCGTAGCCCGTGAGGCCCCGCGTGGCCCGCAGCGTGGCGACCGAGTTGCCGCACGTGGGGTTGTCGCCGGCTACGGACAGGGCGGGGGCTGCCGGCCCTTTTACCTCCACCGTAACCCGCACCGTGTCGCGGCAGCCGTAGGGCGTGGTGGCGTAGAGGGCGTAGGTGGTGGTGGCCGCGGGACGTACCTCCACGGTGTTGCCCGCCGGCGGTACCAGCCCCGGCGCCGGTTCCCAGGTGTAACGCCCGCTGCCCCCGGAGGCCGTTAACGTGACTGCTTCGCCCGGGCACACCGCCGGCCGGCTGGCCTGCAACCGGAGCGGCTGCGCCAGGAATTCCGACTGGATGTGGTCCGACACGCCGGTGGAAAGAATGGCATTCACGTCAATGGTCCCGAACGTTGGGGCCGCCGCGTCCGGGTTCCCGACCACCGTGATCTGGCAGCCGTTTACGTGCGGGATGTAGAGCTTGCCGTCCTGCCCCAGCTCCACCTGGCCCAGGCCCTCCACCACGGCGTCCCGGCAGTTGGTAGTGTTGTAACCAATGCGCCAGGAAGCGATGTCTCCCGTGGCAAAGTCGTAGCGGAACAGGTTGTCCGAGATCACGTTGCCCAGGAAGTCGCGGTTGTTCCAGTCAGTGAGGTACACTTTGGAGGCGTCGGGCGAAAACTCCAGCCCGTACATGCCGTCGGTGGCGCTGAATACCACTTCCCGCACCCCGGTCATCGTGCCGGCCACCGGGTCAAAGTCGGCCAGCACGGCCCGGTTGTCGCCGCGTACCCCGTAGCCCATCCGGCCGTTGTGGTAATCCAGTTCGCCCCGGCCGCCGTATGCGCGGTTGTTGGGGCCTTTCGCCTCGAAAGGGTGCATAAGCGTACCCGCGCCGATGCCCGCGGGGCTGATGCGGAAGCGTTTGAAGCCCGTGGTGCACTGGTAGGCCAGCAGCCAGTAGTGGCCCGAGCAGGGAATTTTCACGATCTCCAGGCCCTCGGCGTACGAGTTACCCGGGTCAATGGGCAGGTTCTTGGCCGTCACGTCGCCCAGGCCGCCCCGCTGGCGCATGTCTACGGTGGCGTAGTAGAGGCCCGAACAGGTTTCGTTGTTGTAAAACACGTAAAACCGGTCCTGGCTGCCCGGGAGAGGGCAGATCACGATTTCGGTGGAGGACGGGTGGGCCAGGATGCCCGCCGACCCCGGCATGAGGGTGCCGTTTTTGTCGTACACCCCGCTGGCGTTCACCCAGATGATGATGTTGCCGTCCGGGTCTTCCACGTGGGCAATGCCTTCCCCGATGTCGGCGCCGGAAGCCGTGCCGGTGTACGCCACGCCCGGGGGCGTGCTGCCGAAATTGAGCCGCAGAATGTTGGAAGTACTGTTGAAAAATAGGTTCTGGATGCGGACTTGCGGTAAGGCGGCCTGGGTGACGAAAAGGAGGAGAAACAGGGAAAGGCGCTTCATTCTCAAAGTTGTAACCGATTACGCTTTTTTCCCAATTTCTCCTTCGTCGGCAGTACCCCACAGATGTAATGAAACCACCCCTTTTACGGTGCCGGCTACGGCCTCAGCGTCACCTTGCGGGCAAGGGTGCCGTGCTCCGTCCGGATGAGCACGAGGTACATGCCGGCCGGGTGCCCGGTCAGGTCAACTTCGGCCCGGTCGGCCCGTTTTCCCGCCAGCGGCAGGATCCGTACCGGCACGCCCCGCGCATCCAGGATGACCACTTCGGTGACTCCCGGGATGGACCCCGTAAACGCGACCACGAACCGGCCGGGTGCCGGGTTGGGGTAAATGCGCACCCCGGCGGCCAGTAGACCCGGCGTTACAGCCGTGGGCGGCGGGGTTGCCAGCAGGAAGTCGGTGGTGCTCAGGGCCACGCCGTCGGGCGTACCCACCCGGATGCGGCCGGCGGCTTCACCCGGCGGCACCGCAACGGTCAGGGTGGTGGCCGTGGCCGCGGTCACGGGGGCGGCAATGCCGTTGAAAGTGACGGCGTTGTGACCGGGCACGGCATCAAAGTGCTTCCCGGTGAGGGTAACCACCGTGCCGGTCGTCCCGGAAGCGGGGGTGAAGCTGGTGAGGACCGGCGTAACGATCACGGCGTTCTCGTCCAGGCGGACCGACGGCTCCACCACGTACGGCACGTCGAAGATCCGGTTGGCGGTCGTGTTGGTGCGCACCGGCGGGTTGTAGTCGAAGAAAATGTCGGCGAAGTTCTCGATGAGGGTTTTGGCGGGCAGGTCGGCTACGGGCTTGATGCTGAACTGGATGAAGCCGTTGCTGCCGGCCTGGTCGCGGGCGCTGTCGGGCAGGTTGATGTTGTTGAACGTAAACGTAAGCACCGGCCGGCCCTTGCCCGACACCGTGAACCGGTAGGGGTGCGATACGGCGCCGATTTGCAGGGTGCTGAAATCCAGCTTTTCGGAGAGCGTATCTACCACCACCACGGTGTAGGCGTAGTCGTTGCCCGTGTTCTGGAAGCGGACGGTGTAGGAGAGGGCCGTGCCCGTGGGCGTGTAGTGTTGGTCGGTGGTGCCCGCGGGCCGCACCAGCTTGTCGTTGGGGTCGAAAGAGTCGGTGATGGGCAGGCATTCTTCGGCGACTTCGGGCTCTTGGTCATCGCCGGGCAGTTGGGCCACGAAGCCCAGGCTCACACCCCCGTCTGCATTCGTGCCGCAGGCTTCCAGGGTCACGTTGGTCGAGCTTTTGGTGGGGTGGCCGGGCCGCTGGTCGGCTTCCAGGCGCACGGTGCGGCCGTTGGCGGGCACCCGCAGGATGAGGCTGTCGCCGGCGGCCAGCTTGAAGTTACGTCCGAGGGCCAGCCGGGCGTCTAGCAGCACCCGGAAGGCGGCGCTGTCGGCCATGTTTCCCGTGCCCGTGTTGTAAAGGGCCAGCCGGACCACGCCGTTGGCCAGGCAACGGGCCTTCAGGGTAATGTCCGATTGGTCCCACCCCGGATCGGGGGTAGTGCCGTTGGCCGGCGTAATCCAAACGCTGGTGCACTGGGTAAGGCCGCGGATGTTCGGATCATTGCACACGACCGAATCCTGGACCTGAATGTTCCCGCACTGCCCCGCCTTCAACTCTCCCAGGTTGAAGACGTAGTTCTTGTCTTTGTCGCGGGTATAGGGCGCACTGGCGGTTACCAGCACTACGTGCTGGGGCAGTTGCAGGTGAACCTTTACGTCCGTTGCGGCTGCGTTGCCAATATTGCAGTAGGAGAGCGTGGTCGTACTGGGGAAACACCGCCGGCGGCGGCTGGACGTTACGCCGGCCGTCAGGTGGGGACGCAGGATGACTTGGTTGCTGAAATCTCTACCGGTCACCGTGTTGTTGTAGGTTGGGAAAGAGACCGCGTGCGTGACCGGGCTAAGTGGACACGGTTGAATGATGCGGGTTCCATTCTGGTCACCCAGCATTTGCACTACCGTGTAGCGGCCCGTATCTACTTTGATTACGTACTGGCCGGTGGAGTCGGTGATTCCGTAATAAAGACCCGGCTCGGCCATCACTTTCATCCCGGCCATGGGCTTGGCAGCGGGATCAACGGTACAATTGCTGCCGTTTTCTGCCAAGGTGATGCGGCCTTTGATTAAATTGTAACGTATGACCAGGCGATCAGCAAAATCTTTCGTTGCCGTGTTGCCCAGGGTGGTGAATTGCACGGAATGGTATTCGGGCCCGGGGCAAACGGTTTGCAAAAGGGTGTCGCGCGAGGTCGAAAATATCTGCTTCACCCGGTAAGTACCCGTGTCTACCCGGATTGCGTAATTTCCTTCTGCATCGGTATAGGCAAAAGCGCCGGTTGGTTCCACCACTACCTTTATGTTCTTTAAGCCTGCCTCGCCGAACATTTGGGCGCAGTCCTCTGTTTTTTCAATGAATACTTTTCCCTTGATCACGTTATAAGTGGCAGTAAGCTCATTGCTAAAATCAATCGCAGCAATAAGGCCGTACGCGCTAATCCTGACCGGGTGGTTTTCCGTAGCCGGGCAGATCTGTCTGGCAACAGTATCTTTCAGCACGGGCAATAGCTGTCGCACGGCGTAGGTACCGGTATCTGCCGCAATGCTGTAGTTTCCCTGCGCATCGCTCAACGCGCGGTAGTTTCCCGGCTTTACTTCGATAATCACGTTTCCTACGCCTTTTTCGCCCTTGTCCCGAACGCAATTTTTGTTCCGGTCGTCAAATACAGTGCCTTTGATCGTGCTGGTCAAGCCCCGGTTTACCTTAAAACTGGTTACCCAAGGACCGAATACGTAGCCTTGCTGGTCGTAGCCCGTATACTCCCCCAGTACAAATACCCTGTCTCCGGCAGCAGCAAACTTATTGATGTAGCCCATGTAAGGCGTAAATCCGAAATACGTAGACGTACCGGAAATGGCATCTACGACAGCAAATCCTTTTTCCCGTTCATTTCTTCGGGGATAGCCCCCTGATGCATATATTTTGTTGTTTATGATTCCAAATTCCCCTACCGGACTGGTCAAATCATGGCTCCAGTCGGTAACTTCACCGGAGGTGGCATCAACGGCCGCCAGGTAACGCCTGTCCTTATCACCCAGTTTGGTAAAGGAACCACTTATGTACAGGCGGTTGCCGTATAGGGCGACGCCGGAAATCCGCCCATTGGGGCGCAGGTTCCAGTCAGAAAGCTTGCCGGTGGTGGCATCACTGGCAATGAAGTTTCTTATGGTGGCGTCACCGGCCATTCGGAATTCCCCTTGTACAAAGATTGTGGTTTCGGAAGCAATGAGTTGTACATCGGTATACACGTCTAATTCCGAGCCGGAAGGATTGGGATTCCAATCCGCGAGTTGAGCCGTTACCCGGTCCACGGCGGCAAAGTCGATTCTGCCCTGACCATTTACGCTGGTAAAGCCACCGTTAAAATATATTTTATCTGGGGTGGCAGTGATCGAAGCAACTGCACCGTTAACGTGGGGATACCAGGGCGTAAGCTCCCCGGTAACGGGATCAACGGCAGCCAGGTTACTCCTGCTTTGGCCGTTTATAGATCCGAAACCACCCCCGATGTAAATGGCCTCGGGGGTAGCCAGTAACGTGGCAACTCTCCGATCAACTTTGGGAGCCCAGGGAGTGACTTCCCCCGTGGTTGCGTCAAAGGCTGCCAGTTGTCTTCGGGACACGCCACCGGCCGCCTTGAAATTACCTCCCACCAACAGTGATCCATTCGAGCCCGCCGCAATTGCCGATACCGCGCCGCTGACCTTGGGGTTCCAACTGGTAAGCTCCCCGGTGGTGGTTAGTACCGCACCGGCGAAACGCTGATTTGGTTCGTTACGTATACTCACCCCCCCGGCCATGTACACCGTATTCCCTACCACTGCCAGTGCGTCTACGGCTGACGTTGATTCAACTACCAACAGGCGGGGATTCCACGGCGTGATTTGCCCGGAGACTGGATCAAAGGCGGCCAGGAGATTTTTGCTTACGCCGGCTATGGAAGTAAACCTGCCCCCGACGTACAGGAGGCCGTCGGCAAAGGCCAACGCACCAACGGTTCCATCCGGGTCGGGGTGCCAGGCTGTCAGTTCACCACTAGCCAAGTCGAAAGAGGCCAGCCGGTTCCGGGTTTGCCCGGCAAGAGAGGTAAAACTACCGCTGACAAAAAGCTGGTTCCCGGCAACGAGCAATGATTTCGGTTCACCGTTGGGAGCAGGGTTCCAGGAAGAAGGTTCACCAGTGGTCGCGTCAACGGCGGCTAATCCATCTCTGATCGCCCCACTCATCTGGTTAAAGTCACCGGCCAGGTACACCGTGTTGTTGTGCACGGCAATTCTGTGCGCGTAGCCGTAGACCATGTAAGGGCTCCAGGCAGTAGGTTGTCCGGACGCAACGTTCACGGCAGCCAGATTCATCCGCAATTCTCCTCCTACCTGTTCAAATCTGCCCGAAAAATAAAGCACGTCGCCGGAAAGGCAGAGGGCGTGAACAAATGGATCGGAGTTAAAAGCAATCAGTTGGGGGTCCCAGTTCTCGTCAAGCGAACCGTCCGGCAGCAGGTGAGCCAGCCCGTTGCGACGTACGGAGCCTACTTGATTAAAATTGCCCCCAATGTACCATCCCCCTTTCTGGTCCGGTATTGCGGCATTCATGTAGCCGTTGATGCGGGTTTTGGACGGGCTGATCACTTTCCCGGTAACACCGTCAACTACAATGCCGCAACCCGTCCGGGGACCCACCGCCGTAAAGTTACCCGCCATGTAAATGGTATTACCCAATTTTACCACGTCGCGAACCGGTCCTTCGGTAACCCACAGCGTAGTGTCGGGTTCGGGTACCTGGGCCTTGGCCCAAACAACGGGGGCCAGCATGAACAAAGCAGTGAAGCAAAGCCGTAATAGATTACGCATGGGGTGATGTAAGAAATAACTTCTTTAATACCGCCCAAAAGAGGGAAGTAAGCAGAAAATCACAAGACCCGAAAACAAAAAAGCCCGCTACCGCTTGGCAACGAGCTTTATAGAAGAGTAAGCGGTTAGAACGCTGCTGCCCGGGCGGCCGTTCCGACCGCGTACCTTTTGCGCCGGTTCACGCTATTCCTTCACCACCTTCATCGTGCCCTGCATCACGTAGAAGTGGCCGGGCACTGAACATTCGTAGGTGTAGTCGCCCGGCTTCTCGGGGGCTACGAAGTAGATGGCCTCCGAAGTGTTGGGCTGG
>CADCTQ010000571.1:5396-7651 GCA_902805615.1 uncultured Cytophagales bacterium | reverse complement strand
ACCAGGACACCGAGGAAGCCCGCCGGCAGTACGCCAAGCCCTTGCAGGTAATCGAAGGTCCGCTCATGGACGGCATGAACGTGGTCGGCGACCTGTTCGGGGAAGGCAAGATGTTCCTGCCCCAGGTGGTGAAAAGCGCCCGGGTGATGAAAAAGGCCGTGGCTTACCTGTTGCCCTACATCGAAGCCGAAAAACAGGCCGGCGCCTCCAGTTCGGCCGGCCGCGTGCTGCTCGCCACCGTGAAGGGCGACGTGCACGACATCGGCAAGAACATCGTGGGCGTGGTGCTGGGCTGCAACAACTTCGAAGTGATTGACCTGGGCGTGATGGTGCCGGCCGAAAAAATCCTCGCCAAGGCCCGGGAGCTGAACGTGGACGTGATCGGCCTGAGCGGCCTCATTACGCCTTCCCTCGACGAGATGGTGCACGTGGCGAAGGAAATGGAACGGCAGGGCTTCAAACTGCCCCTGCTCATCGGCGGGGCCACCACCTCGCGCATCCACACGGCCGTCAAGATTGACCCCAACTACTCGGGCCCCGTGGTGCACGTGCTCGACGCCAGCCGGAGCGTGCCGGTGGCTTCGTCGCTGCTCGGCAAGGAGAGCGGCGAGGATTTCTACGCCAGGATCAAGAAGGAATACGAAGCGCTGCGCGTGGAGCACGCCTCGCGGCAGAAGGACAAGAACTACGTGCCCCTCGAAAAGGCGCGGGAAAAGCGCACGCCCATTGACTGGGAAGCCACGCAGATCCACAAGCCGGCCTTCCTGGGCAACCGCTGCTTCGAAAACTACGACCTGGCCGAGATTGCCCGCTTCATTGACTGGACGCCCTTTTTCCAGACCTGGCAACTCCAGGGCAAGTACCCCAAGATTTTCGACAACCCGGTGGTGGGCACCGAGGCCAAAAAACTCTTTGACGACGCCCAAAAGCTCCTCCAGCAGGTGATTGACCGGAAACTGCTCCGGGCCAATGCGGTGGTGGGCTTCTGGCCGGCCAACGCCGTGGGCGACGACATCGTGCTTTTCGACTACGAGGAAGCCACCGTGGAGACGCCCTGCGACAAGCACGGCGTGCACACGTCGCTGCGCTACAACCTCAAGGCCATGAACGGTTCTTCGGCCCGCTTCGCCCCCGAGTACACGCGGCACGCCAAGTACGAGATCGGCACCAAAATCCACTTCCTGCGCCAGCAGGGCCAAAAGGCGGCGGCGGTGCCCAACGTGTCGCTGGCCGACTTCGTTGCGCCCATCGAAACGGGCAAGACCGACTACATCGGCGCCTTTGCCGTGACGGCCGGCCTGGGCATCGAGGCGCTGGTCGAGCAGTTCGAGAAGGACCACGACGACTACAACAGCATCATGATCAAGGCCATTGCCGACCGGCTGGCCGAGGCGTTTGCCGAATGCCTGCACCAGCGGGTCCGCCGCGAGTTCTGGGGTTACGCCAAGGACGAGCAGCTGGGCAACGACGAACTGATCGCCGAGCAGTACGCGGGCATCCGGCCGGCGCCGGGCTACCCGGCCTGCCCCGACCACACCGAAAAGCGCATCCTGTTCGACTTGCTCGACGCCGAGGCCCGCGCCGACATCAAGCTGACGGAGAGCTTTGCCATGTACCCGGCTTCGTCGGTGAGCGGCTGGTACTTCTCGCACCCCGAATCCCGGTACTTCGGCCTGGGCAAGATTGCCCGCGACCAGGTGGAAGACTACGCCCGCCGCAAGGGCATGACGGTAGCCGAAGTGGAACGCTGGCTGGCCCCGAACCTCAATTACGACGCGTAAACGGTTTTTTATGAAGATCACAATCAACATTCCTGACCATGAAGCTCCTTTCTTTATGGAATTGCTGCGCAGGTTCAATTTTGTAGAGGTTGTAAAGGAAGAACAATTGTCGGAAGAGCAGAAACAGTTTGTGCAGGACCTTCAGGAAGCATTGCATGACGTGGAGGCTCATCAGGCGGGAACCAAGCAGTTAAAAACGGCCAAACAACTGTGGGATGAGCTTTGAAGTCGTTGTTTCTTCGGCTTTTGAACGACAGATCAAAAGGCTTATAAAGAAGTATCCTTCTCTTAAACAAGACACTAAACCATTATTTGACACGCTTGAAGTGAATCCGGTGCAAGGCACGCCAATCGGAAAAGATTGTTATAAAATCAGGTTGGCAATTACTTCTAAAGGGAAAGGCAAGAGTGGCGGAGCCAGAGTCATCAGTTGCGTAAAAATAGTAGCCGGTACTGTTTATTTACTGTCGATAT
>CADCTQ010000571.1:0-5386 GCA_902805615.1 uncultured Cytophagales bacterium | reverse complement strand
GGAGGACTTGGAAGAAAAGGAACTGGATAAGTTGCTGAAGATGGCTGGTATTGAGAATATGAAATAGGTCTAACATGGCAACTTTCAACTTTAAGGACCACCTTCAGATAACAGATCGGACTTCGGACGAGGTGGAAAAGTTGCTGTTGAAGAAAGCGTTGTTTGATTATTACGATGCGTTTTCCAAGGACGAGCAGAAACAGTTCAAGTAACACCTGAATGCGTTTCTGCGGCAGGAATCCACCCGCATCCGTGAAGAATTGCAACAAATCGAGAATTCAATTTCATAGGGGTAAACACACGCATGAAACGCACGCCCGTCAACTCTTCGATGATCGCCTCGGTGGGCTACGACCAGTTGGAGAAAATCCTGGAGGTGGAGTTTGTGCACAACGGCCTCATTTACGAGTATTTCGACGTGCCCGTCACGGAATACCATAACCTGATGAAAGCCGCTTCGAAGGGCAACTACCTGCAAAAGTGCATCGCCAGCACCTACGGCTATGGGAGGGTGAGTAAGCCTGCCAAAGGAGCCCCGGCCGGGCAGCCGGCACCAACCCTCCAACGTTTTTCCGGCAGTTACGTCCTTGGTAAATTGCTTGATGCCGCCGGGCAACCCATTGACGCGGAAGGGAAGACAACGTTGCAAATCGGGCCTGACGGCCAGGGTGATTTTCAGTTGGGCCGCGTACGGGGGCGCATCCGGGGCGAAGTGACGCAACGCGACGGGATGCCTGCCTACCGGTTCCGCTGGCAGGGCAAAGACGACCACGCCGGCGCCTCCGGGGACGGCTGGCTGGTGCTCCACACGGCCGACGAGGCGGAGGGCCGGTTCTCCTTTTTCGACGGCGACGACTGTTTCTTCCACGCCCGGAAAGCGGAGGAAAAAAGTTGAAAATGGACAATTGAAAACGGAAAACGGGCCGTGGCCGGCAAGTGCCTGGGCCGGGCAAAATAATCGGATGTTTTCGGGTGCCTTCCGCCCGCGTTAGGGATGAAAGGGGTATTTTTGCAGCACTGACATTTACAGAACTTATCACGATACTTTAAAATCTTTCCCACTTATGCCACTTGAACTCTCTGGTCGCTTGGTGACCGTACTGCCCGAACAAACCGGCAATGGCCGGAACGGCGTTTGGAAAAAACAGGACTTCGTAATTGAACTCGCCGGGCCTTACCCCAAAAAAGTATGCATGACGGCCTGGGGCGACAAGGCCGACATCCTGCTGGAAGTATCCACCGGCGACGAACTGAAAGTAAGCTTCGACGTGGAATCCCGCGAGTACAACGGCCGCTGGTACACGGACCTGAAGGCGTGGAAAATCGAACAGGCAACGGCCCCCGCCGCTGGCGGACAGCCCCAGCCCCAGCAGCAGCAACCCGCCCGCAACGGAGGCCAGGCCCCGGCCCGGACTACTCAGCCGGCCGCCAACAATGCGCCCTTCCTCGGCGGCAACGACGACGACAACGACCTGCCGTTCTAAAGCAATGGTACACTGATGAGGTATGATGATTATGATCGGGACTGATTTTAAAGGGAAGCGGAATCAGGAAAAAAGATCATAACCAATCATAATCATCATAATCAATCAGTGTACCATCAGTGTACCCTAACCCCCGACCCGATGCCCCTGGTACAGCAAAAGTGGACGTACGCGGAGATGCACGAAAAACTGCCGCCGGAAACCCGGGCCGAGGTCATTGACAACGACTTGTACATGAGCCCTGCCCCCAGTGCCGAACACCAGCGTCTGCTCAAGAGGATCTTCCGCCTGCTCGATGGGTACGTGGAGGAAAAAGGATTGGGGGAAGTGAACATTGCCCCCTTCGACGTCATCCTGGACGAGGACAACGTGGTGCAGCCGGACCTGTTCTTCGTGGCGACGGAAAAACGGGGAGCCATTGCGGACCGGGGGTTGCTGGGGGCGCCCGACCTGATCGTCGAAATCCTGTCGCCGTCTTCGTTCTACCGGGATACCGTGCAGAAGAAGGATTTGTACGAAACCTTCGGCGTGGGGGAGTACTGGATTGCCGACCCTGCCAACCAGGTGATCGAAATATTTACCCTCGCCGAAGGGAAATACCGGTTACACGCCTTCCTGGCCGGGAGCGGCGAAATTACGTCGGCCCGTTTGGGTGACCTCCGGATTGATGCAAAGGCTGTTTTTTAGGACAATTACAACTACATGACCAAGATCACCCAGTACATCAAGGAAGCAAAAAAGACCTTGTTTTCCTTCGAAATCCTGCCGCCGCTGAAGGGGGAGAGCATCCAGAGCATTTTCAGCGCCATCGAGCCGCTCATGGAGTTCAACCCGCCGTTCATTGACGTGACCTACCACCGCGAGGAGTACGTGTACAAGCTCCGCGAAAACGGCCTGCTCGAAAAACGGACCATCCGCAAGCGGCCCGGCACGGTCGGCATCTGCGCGGCCATCATGAACCGCTTTAAGGTGGACGCCGTGCCGCACATCATCTGCGGCGGCTTTACGAAGGAAGAAACCGAGAACGCCCTCATTGACCTGAGCTTCCTGGGCATTGAAAACGTGCTGGTGCTCCGCGGCGACCCGATCAAGAGCGAAGGGGTGTTCGTGCCCGAACCCGACGGCCACCGCTACTCCACCGAACTGCTGCAACAGGTGGTGAACCTCAACAAGGGCGTCTACCTCGACGAGGAGATGAAAAAGCCCATTCCCACCGAGTTCTGCATCGGCGTGGCCGGCTACCCCGAAAAGCACTTCGAGGCGCCCAGCATGCGGTTCGACTTGCAGAAGCTCAAGCACAAGGTGGACATGGGCGCCGACTACGTGGTCACGCAGATGTTCTACGACAACCAGAAGTACATTGACTACGTGCGCCGCTGCCGCCAGGAGGGCATCAACGTGCCCATCATTCCCGGCCTCAAGCCCCTCACGTCTAAAAAGCAACTCGTGGCCCTGCCCCGCGCCTTCTTCATTGACCTGCCCGATGACCTGGTGGACGCCGTCGAAAAGTGCAAGGACGACGCCGCCGTCAAGCAGGTCGGCATCGAGTGGTGCATCCAGCAGTCGAAGGAACTCATGGAGTTCGGCGTGCCCGTGCTGCACTACTACACCATGAGCAAGTCCGACGCCACCAAAAAGATCGCCACGGCATTATTCTGAACCTTGATGCAAATGATTGTCTGAACCTTGATTGACTTGATGAAACGATGACCTTGATGTTGATCGCCGCTATCCCATCATTCCATCAAGTCAATCAAGATTTAGACTGTCGGACGTTCAGACCATCAAGGTCATCATTTCATCATTTGCATCAAGGTTCAGACTATCAAGTAAATCAAGGTTCAGATGGCCCTCCAGCTCGTTGAATGCCCCCGCGATGCCATGCAGGGGCTTTCGCATTTTATTCCCACCGCCACCAAAATCGCCTACCTGAACGCCCTGCTGAAGGTCGGCTTTCACACGTTGGACTTTGGCTCCTTCGTGTCGCCCAAAGCCGTACCGCAACTGCGCGACACCGCCGAGGTGCTGGCCGGCCTCGACCTGTCGGCGACCCGCACGGGGCTCCTGGCGATTGTCGCCAACCTGCGCGGGGCCGAAGAGGCGGCGGGGCACGGGGAAATTGCGTACCTGGGCTTTCCGCTGTCGGTGTCCGAAACGTTCCAGCGGCGCAACACCAACAAGTCGGTGGCCGAAGCCCTGCTCGAAGTGGCCCGGATGCAGGATCTGTGCGCGGCGCGCGGCAAGACGCTGGTGGTGTACCTGTCCATGGGCTTCGGCAACCCGTACGGCGACCCGTACAGCCCGGCCCTGGTGACTGATTTCACCGGCCGGTTGGTGGAGATGGGCGTCCGCATCATCGCGCCGTCCGACACGGTGGGCTCGTCCACGCCCGCAAGCATTGCCGCCCTGTTCGGGCAACTCATCCCGGCGTTCCCGGCCGTAACGTTCGGCGCCCACCTGCATTCGGTGCCGGAGGCCGCGGCCGAAAAGGTGGAGGCCGCCTACGGGGCCGGGTGCCGCCGGTTCGACGGGGCCGTGCGGGGCTACGGCGGCTGCCCGATGGCTACCGACCAGCTCACCGGCAACATCGCCACCGAAAGCCTGCTGGCGGTTTTTGAAAAACGGGGGATTCGGGTAGATTTGGACGTTTCGGCGTTCGACAAGGCGTGGCAACTTTCCGCCGGCGTCTTCGCCGGACCCGCCTGACCGACCACTTCTCTCCCCGACCCTATGTCCGCCAAAGAACCATTGATCGTTGATATATTCATTCCCTGCTTCGTAGACCAGGTGGCCCCGCAGATTGGCTTCAACATGGTAAAAGTGCTGGAAAAAGTGGGGTGCACCGTCAATTACAACCCCAACCAGACCTGCTGCGGGCAGCCCGCCTTCAACGCCGGGTACTTCGACAACGCCCGCGAAGTCGCCAAGAAGTTCTTCGTGGATTTTCCCGGCCTGGACCGCTACATCGTCACGCCCTCGGCTTCCTGCGCCGGCATGGTGCGCAACTCCTACGAAATGCTGTTCGGCAAAGACCCGGTCCTGGCCGCCGAGTACGCCCGGGTAAGCAAAAATACCTTCGAACTGACCGAGTTCCTGGTGGACGTGCTGGGGGTGACCCGCATCGAAGGGGCGCGGCTCGACGGCACGGCCACCTACCACGACTCGTGCAGCGCCCTCCGGGAATGCCACATCAGCAAGGCGCCCCGCCGGCTCCTGCGCGGCGTGTCGGGGCTCGAAATACGCGAACTGGAAGAAAACGAGACGTGTTGCGGCTTCGGCGGTACGTTTGCCGTCAAGTTCGAATCCATCTCGGCGGCAATGGGCGAACAGAAGGTGCACCACGCCCTCGAAACCAAAGCCAACTACTTGGTTTCCACCGACTACTCCTGCCTGATGCACCTCGACGCCTACATCCAGAAAAACAAGCTCCCCCTCAAAACCATGCACATCGCCGACGTACTGGCCAGCGGATGGTAGAAAAGGGAGACGCAGACCGGAGTAAGGATAGGGTTTAAACCCTATCCTACGGATATTACCGTACGAATTCACAAAAGCCTTGTAGCGAAGAGATCAGGTTTGAGAACCCGTCTTCTTTGCCACAAGGCTTTTGGTTTATTTCCGCAGGGTAGGGTTTTAAACCGTGTATGTGATTAGCGCCCTCCCTGGTGGATGCGCAATGTGTTGATCGCATTGAGTGGGCAGGCCCCCTTCCTTAGGCTGTGGTATCGTTACGCGCTGGTATCGTTCCTGCGGCGTTGCGATAGGCAAGCCCCCTTACGCGTTAGTATCGTTGTTTCGGCAGCGGTGGTATCGCGGCGCGTGGGCCCGGCCCAATGGCGAGGGGCGGGTAAGCCCAGTGGGGGGAAGCATCATTGGGCCTAGCCCTTTTTGGTTCTTTTTTG
>CADCTQ010000570.1 GCA_902805615.1 uncultured Cytophagales bacterium | reverse complement strand
CACGAAGTACGACATTGCCGTGCTGGCCGGCATACTCGAACACGAGGCGGGAAAAATTTACAAGGCGTACGTGTGCGTGGACAAGCACGGCTTCAAAGCCAAACACCGCAAGCTGCACCCGTTCATCAACAAGCACATCTCGCCGGGCAACGAATACGTCACCTTCGACCTGCACGGCTGGACGTGCAGCATGCTCATCTGCTACGACAACAACGTGATCGAAAACGTGCGGGCCGTAACGCTGCTCGGCGCCCAGGTGCTGTTTGCCCCGCACGTAACCATGTGTACGCCTTCCACCCGCCCCGGCGCCGGCTTCGTGGACCCCAAGCTGTGGGAAAACCGGCACCGCGACCCCGCCCCGCTGCGCCTGGAGTTCGACGGCCCTAAGGGCATGCGGTGGCTCATGCGCTGGCTGCCGGCCCGGGCCTACGACAACGGCATTTACGTGGTGTTCAGCAACCCCATCGGCATGGACGCCGAACAGCTCAAGAACGGCAACCCGATGATCTTCGACCCGTTCGGGGAGACGGTCGCCGAACTCAAAAGCTTCGACGACGACATTGCCGTGGGCACCTGCACCCCCGAAAAGCTCACCCAAGCCGGCGGCTACCGCTACCGCAAGGCCCGCCGCCCCGAACTGTACGGCGCCATCCTCGCGCAGGCACACGAATCGCTGACCAAGCCGGTGTGGCTGCCGTCGTAGAGAGACGCGATGAATCCAGACGCGATGAATCGCGTCTCTACATGTGTGATCCTGCTTATACCATTTTTTTGAGCAGCACGATCTGGCCGCCGTGGTAGAGGTCGTGCGCGATGATGCCGTGCAGCAGCTTGTAGTAGGAATGGTCGCGGCCGGGCACGGTCTCGGCCAGCCGAGCGTCGGGCAGCTTTTCCAGGGCTTCGAGCAGTTGCTGCTGGCTCTTTTCGAGTGCAGTCAGGGCGGCTTCCCAGGCCGGCAGGCTGTCGTTTTCCACCGCCGGCCAGTCCTGCTCGGGCGTAGCCAGGTCGAAAGCCGGGTCGCCGGCCAGTTTGTGCCACCCGAACTGCCGCCAGGCGGTCATGTGCAACACAATCTCCCAGATGGAGTGGGCCCCGGGAATGGGCCGGCCGGCGGCCTGGCCCGGCGTGATTTCGCGCAGGATTTCCCGTACGGCGGGGCCGTGCCAGGCGGGACCATCATAGGCTTCCCGCAGGGTTTGGGCAATGCGGGCGGCTTCGGGCCCGGCAGAATCAGTTTTCATGGCAAAAGGGTAAAATGGGGAAGAAAGAGAACTTGAAAATGCAAATTTTTAATTTCATATTTATATCCTTGCCCTAAATGAAGAAGTGAGATGTGAGACGTGAGTCATGAGATTGCAGGCTCATGGTCCGGACCGATCCCCCCAAACCTATGCGACCCAAACCCTTTTTGCAAACCCTGGCGGTACTGCTGCTGGGCGCCGCCCTTAATACCATTTCGCTCACCGGCTGCGGCACCCGGAACAAAGGGGCCACCGCCGCGGAGGTTTCCGGCAACAAGACCCTCGAAATTGCCGTGATTCCGAAGGGCACCACGCATATGTACTGGAACAGCGTGCACGCCGGCGCCGCCAAGGCCGCCAAGGAGCTGGGCGTAATCATTCACTGGCAGGGACCGCTGAAGGAAGACGACCGGCAGGTGCAAATCCAGACGGTGCAGAACTTCATCAGCCGCGGGGTGGATGCCATTGCCCTGGCCCCGCTCGACGCCCGCAGCCTGGTGCCCGTGGTCAAAGCCGCCGGCGACAAAGGCATTCCCGTGGTCATCTTCGACTCCGACCTGGGCTCGGATGCCTACCGGAGCTTCGTCGCCACCGACAACGGGGAAGGCGGACGCCTCGCGGCCCGGCGGCTGGCCGAAGCGGTAGGCGGCAAGGGCAACGTGATCCTGCTTCGCTACGCCGAAGGGTCGGCCAGCACCACGCACCGCGAAGAAGGCTTCCTGGCCGAAATGAAGAAATTTGAACCCGCCATCAAACTCGTGTCGGCCAACCAGTACGCCGGCGTCACGATGGAAAAGGCGTACCAGGTGGCCCAGAACCTGCTCAACCGCTACCCGGACGTGGACGGGGTCTTCTGCGCCAACGAGGTATCTACCCAGGCGGTGCTGCGGGCCCTGCAAACGGCCCGGAAAGCGGGCAAGGTGAAGCTGGTCGGCTTCGACGCCAACGAAACGCTGGTCAACGCCCTGCGCACGGGCGAAGTCCACGGGCTGGCCGTGCAGGACCCGTTCGGCATGGGCTACCTGGCGGTAAAAACGGCCGTGCAGGCGTTGCAGGGCGAAACCGTGAGCCGCCGCATTGACACGGGCGTCACGATGGTCACGGCCGACAACATGACCGAACCCCAGGTGGGGGCCCTGTTGCACCCGGAAATCGCGAAATGGTTGCAATAGGCATTTTTATTCGTCACCTTTACGTATGCCGCTGCGTGTAAGTAGGTTGGGCAGCCGCAGGCATTAACCAAACCATTCGTATGGAAACCCACAAGCAATTTACCGAGCAGGAAATCTCCCCGCTGCACAGCCTCGAAGAATGGGAGGAGGACGTACTCAAGCGGTACCCCGAACCGGAAACGCCGGCCAAGGCCAAAGACGCGTACCGCAACTACGAAAACCCGGAGCGGGACACGGTGCGGGAGTTTTACCGGCTCAACCACCGCTACCAGACGTTCGACTTCGTGCGGGACAAGGAGAACGACTTTCTCCGCTTCAACAAGCGGGAAATGCCGGTGTGGGGCGCCATGGAATACCTCAATACGCTGGTGGACGACTCGGACCCCGACATTGACCTCGACCAGTTGCAGCACCTGCTCCAGACGTCGGAAGCCATCCGCGCCGACGGCCACCCCGACTGGTTCGTGCTCACGGGCTTCCTCCACGACCTGGGCAAGGTGCTCTGCCTGTTCGGCGAGCCGCAGTGGGCCGTGGTGGGCGACACGTTCCCGGTGGGCTGCCGGCACTCCGACAAGATCGTGTACCCGGAATTTTTCAAGGACAACCCGGACTTTTACAACGAACGGTTCAACACCAAGTACGGCATCTACGAACCCAACTGCGGCCTGCGCAACGTGCACATGTCGTGGGGCCACGACGAATACCTGTACCACCTCACCAAGGACTACCTGCCCGAGCCGGCCCTGTACATGATCCGGTACCATTCGTTTTACGCCCAGCACCGCGAAAACGCCTACGACCACCTGCTCGACGACCACGACCGCGAAATGTTCGCCTGGGTGCGCAAGTTCAACCCCTACGACCTGTACTCCAAAAGCCCCGCGCCGCCCAACGTGGCCGAACTGCGGCCCTACTACGAAGACCTGATCGCCAAGTACCTGCCCGGCACGCTGAAGTTGTAAGTGGTGTGATGATCTAAAAAGGCTTTCGGCTCGCTCAACTCAATAGGATCGGGTTTAAACCCGATCCTATTGAGTTGAGCGAGCCGAAAGCCTTTTTACGTGCCCGGCAATGCGCCCCTACCGGTCCACCACGCCGCTGCGCCACTCTTCGACGATTGGGTACCAGATTGGTTCGTACTCGGGGTAGCGCACCAGTTCGTAGTGTTCTTCCACGAACTGGTTGGGCTTGCGGATGAAGGTGAAGTTGATCTCCGAGAAATTGGGGTTCTGCGTGTAGGTCCACACTTCCTTTTCCTTGGTACGGGCTACCTGGTCGGGCGGCCCCAGCACCACGTAGATCATGCCCATGTCCGTTTTCCAGCCCTCCTTGTAGGTGGTAAAAAGTTGGTTGGCGCTGTTCACGCGGCGGTAGTACGCCCGGATGGTGCGGCGGGCCTTGCCTTCGTTGTTGCTGGCCAGGCGCAGCCAGTAGTTGTCGAGGGTCTTTTTGGGGGCGTTGCTGTTGGAAATCTCCTTGATCTCGTTGCGCGTGCTGATGTAAATGAGCGGCTTGAGCAGGTTCTGGGGTTGCATCAGGCGCGGGTAACGGTCGTCGGTGATGAGCACGCCCATGCCCTGCAACTGCGTGGTATCCTCGCGGAACAGGTACAGCCCGGGGTCCACCAGTTGGAACAGTTGGTTGGTGCGCAGCGTAAACGTGGTGTCAATGGGCAGCACTTTGGGGGCGTTGCGGTTGCCGGCGCCCATCGGGGAAGCGGCCGGCTCGAAATCGTAGGCGTAGCGGGTCACCACCATTTCCTGGGCCGAGCCTTTCAGGTTGGCGATGCGCAGCGTGTCGTCGGGGCTGAAGTAACTGCGCAGGTGGGGAAAGCTGCCCTTGGGGCCAAACACGGCGTAGCTGTCGCTCATGCGCGTGGGCTTGAACTCCAGCAGGATGTCGTGCAGCAGCTTCTGGCCCGCCGACGCATCGGCAACCTCCAGGAACAGCACCGCCGAAGGAATGTTGAGCTTGGGCACATCGAAGGTAAAGCCGAACGTACCCGGACCGGTTTGCCGCACGGCTTCGGTGGTCGGCTTGAGGCCCCGCCGGTACAGCACTTCCTTGCTGTTGTAGTCGGCCTGTATGTAGTAGATGAACGAGAAGTCGTTGACGAACTTTTCGAGGGTCACCGTACCGCCGTCACGCTTTACGTCCAGCTCCATGTACACCCGCAGGGAGGTATCCCGGTCGAGGGTGCGGCTGCGGAAGGTAAGGGCCGCCTCCTTGTTGTAGGCGGGTTCATCGGCCTGGCCCCCGCCGCCCTGCGGACCGGTAGTGCTCCGCGAACAGCCCTGCCACAGGAGGGACAACAAAAACAGGCACCAAATGTATTGCTTCATGGACTGTGGTGTTTATAATGTCTGGTGTCTGAACCTTGATTTACTTGATGGAATGATGAACATCATTGTCCGAACCTTGATTTACCCGATGGAATGATGAACATGATGGAGTGCGCGTCATCAGGGCCATCACTTCATCATGTTCATCAAGGTCCAACCTTCTTTCCCCGCAAATCGTTACTTTTGTTCTGAACCTAACCATTTCGACAATGAACTGCGTTAACCCCGCCTACCTGCAACCGGCCAAGGTGCAGGAGTTGGCATTACAGTTTCAAAACGGCGAACCGTATAAACATATTATCCTCGACAACTTTCTGCAAGCCGACATTGCCAATGCATTATACGATCATTTTCCTTCGGTGGAAAAGCTCAGCAAGCATTACAAGGGCTTGAACGAAAATAAATCGGAAGGGTCTAACTTTTCCGACTTCCACCCGGCCTTTACGCAGGTACGCAACTGCCTCATGTCCAAGGAGTTTTGCAAGTGGGCGGAAAGCGTGACGGGCATCAGGGACGTGTTCATCACCGACGACAACCTGGGCACGGGCCTCCACCAGGGCGGCGACGGCAGTTTCCTCGACATTCACGTGGACTTCAACATCCACCACCTCAAGAACGTGCACCGGCGGCTCAACCTGCTCATCTACCTCAACAAGAACTGGAAACCGGAGTACGGCGGCGCCATGGAAATGTGGAATGCCGACATGACCAAACTCGAAAAGAAGGTGCCCTGCGATTTCAACCGGTGCCTCATTTTCCAGACCAACGAAATTTCGTACCACGGCTACTCCAAGATCAGCCTGCCGCCGGGCCAGACGCGGAAGTCGTTCTTCGCCTATTTCTACACGCAGCCCACCGCCGAAACGCTCAAAAACCTCAAGTACCACGACACGGTATTCAAGGCCAAGCCCGACGACAGCGCCATGAAGAAGGTGGGCACCAACGTGAAGGAAACGGCCAAAAACTTCGTCAAATCCCAGCTTAAAAAAATGGGCGTCAAATTTTAATTGAAAGTGTAAAACTGAAAATGGAAAATGCCGCAACGCCTCATTTTCCATTTTCAGTTTTCAATTTTACCCTGTCCAAATGGCTTTCAGCACAACTGAGATTACGTCGCACGAGATTGTTTCGGACAACCCGGTGCACCAGCGGCTGTTTTTTGCGTACTACGAGGCGGCGACCATCACGAGTGGCAACCTGCTCGAAATCGGCGTGGGCGTGGGCCGCGGCCTGGAGCTGCTCACGGGGGCCTGCGACCAGTACACGGGCATTGACAAAAACGGCCCCCTGCTGGCCCAGTTGCGGGAGGCGTACCCGCAGCACCAGTTCATCGAAAAGCACATTCCCCCGCTGGCCGGCCTGCCCGACAATGCCTACGACTACGTGGTGACTTTCCAGGTGATCGAGCACATCGAGCACGACGACCTCTTCGTGCAGGAAATCCACCGCGTGCTCAAGCCCGGCGGCCAGCTGATCGTGACCACGCCCAACATCAAACGTTCCCTGACCCGCAACCCCTGGCACGTCCGCGAATACACCGCCGGGGGCCTGGCCGGGCTGCTGGGCCGGTACTTCCCGCGGGTGGACCAGTACGGCGTGCAGGGCAACGAGAAGGTGATGACGTACTACGAGCAGAACCGCCAGTCGGTGGAAAAGATCACCCGCTACGACATCTTCAATTTGCAGTACCGCCTGCCCCGGGCCGTCCTCCAGATTCCCTACGACATCCTCAACCGGCTCAACCGCAAGAAGCTCATGCAGCAGGCGACCGGCCTGGTGAGCGAAATCACCTACACCGACTACTTCCTCGACACCGAGGTGGATACGTGCCTGGATTTCTTCTACGTAGCAACGAAATAACGCAGACGGGAGAAGGGTCGGGAAAGAAGCCAGGGCGAAGCGCCTCCGGCGGGGAAGGATAGGATAGGGTTTAAACCCTATCCTATGGATATTGAAATCTTGTTCTCAAACGCGGTCCGTCCGGGACGACATTAGGGCAAAGCGGTAGCAATATCAGTAGGATGGGGTTTAAACCCCATCCATCCGCCGCAGGCGCAATGCTTTCTCTTCACCTTCCCATCCTACGAATCCTGTAATCCTGTGAATCCCGCTCCTCGTTTATAAAGATTTCCGGCGGATCAGTGCGTAGGGGTTGCGGATTTTGGCCTGGCTGCGTTCCAGGATCATGCGGGCGGCCAGTTCGCCCATCCGTTCGTGGTCGGTGGAGACGACCGTAATGCCGTTGGCCAGGATTTCCTTGAGCGGCGTATCGTTGAACGACACGATGCCCACGTCCTTGCCGATGGTCAGTCCCTCGGCGCGGCACTTTTTGATCAGGCAGGCCAAGTCCGTTTCTTCGATCACCACGTAGGCTTCGCCGGCCTGCACCCGCGTATCTTCTTCAATCTCGGAGACAATTTCGTAGTCGAAGGCTTCGGCCTTGCAGAAGTTGCGGAAGCCCGCCACGATTTCGGGCGGGTACGGAACGGTTTCGGGAAACGCCAGGATCAGTTTGTGGTACTTCACCATCAGGTCCATGCCCGATTCGAGGGCCTCGTAGATGTCGAGGGCGAAATCCTGGTACACCGCGGCATGTTCGCAGCCCAGGCTCCCGATGTTCTTGTCGAGGATGAGCAGTTTGTGCGGCGGCACCTTGCGGAGCACCTCCATGGCCCTGGGCATGTCTTCGTAGAAGTGCGGCATCACCACAAAATAGCCGTAGTTGCCCAGGTGTCCCTCCACGAAGGAGTGCAGCAGGTCGGCGTTGTGGTGGTGAATGCGCAGGTCCACCACCGCCTCCGGGCCGATGGTTTTCCGGAAGGCGTTGTAGATCATCTTTTTATAGGCGCTGATCTTGTTGAAGATCATCAGGATGCGCAGCGATTTTTCGGTTTCCGTGCTGCGGATGTAGTACCCCTTGCCGCGCACCGACTCGATGATGCCCCGCTGCCGCAACTCGTTGTACGCCTTTTCCACGGTGTCGCGGGCCAGGTAGTACTCCTCGCTGAGTTCGTTGATGGAAGGAATGCGCTGCCCACGCAGTAGAATTCCCGTGTCCACGTCTTTCAGGATTGAGTCAATGATCTGCCGGTACTTGGGCACCTTGGACTCTTCGTCAATGTACAACTGCACCGGAAACTGGGGCATAAATCGATTCATAGGGGCAAAACGTTATTGTGCAAAAAAATCTACAAAAAATTCTGTAGACTCATAGCCCAAATTTATAAAAAATGCGCTTCTTTTCACCGTCCTGCGCCTTTTTTAATCCGCGGCCGTCCGGGTTTCTCAGGATAGCACAGGATACCAGAAGGGGAGGGGGGCGGTTATCTTTATTCCACCATTGCTTGCGCCTCATTTAGATCACTGAAATTTAGCCTGTTGTCTTACTTTTTCCGCCTATCATATGAATCAGGATGTCATTTCGTTTAAACACGTTTCGTACCTGTGGGACGAAGCCAAAGCGGCCAGCCTGGCCGGAGATGAAGTAGCCTTGCTGCTGTACCGTTCCAACCTGCTGGGCGCCGACCTGCGCCTGACCAACTACGGGGGCGGCAATACGAGTTGCAAGACGACCGAAACCGACCCGCTCACGGGAGAGCCCGTGCGGGTCATGTGGATCAAGGGCTCGGGCGGCGACCTGGGCACGCTGTCGCGGGGCGGGCTGGCCGGCCTCTACCTCGACCGCCTGCACGCCCTCAAGAAGCGGTACCGGGGCCTGGCCTTCGAAGACGAAATGGTAGAACTGTTCAACCATTGCATTTTTGACCTCAACTCCAAGGCGCCCTCCATTGACACCCCGCTGCACGCCTTTCTGCCCTTCAACCACATTGACCACCTGCACCCCGACGCTGCCATTGCCATTGCCGCCGCCAAGGACGGCCAGCGCATCACGCAGGAGCTCTTCCATGGCCAGATCGGCTGGGTAGGCTGGCAGCGGCCGGGCTTCGACCTGGGCCTCCAGTTAGAGCAGTGCCTCGCTGAAAACCCCGGCATCCGCGGCATCATGCTGGGCGGCCACGGGTTGTTCACCTGGGGCGACACGGCCTACGAAAGCTACATGAACACCCTGGAGGTGATCGAAACGGCTTCGCAGTACCTGGAAGACAACTACGGCAAGCGGCGGCCCGTGTTCGGCGGACAAGTGCGCGAATCCCTGCCCGAAACGCAGCGGCGCCGGCAGGCCGCCCGCCTCGCCCCCACCCTGCGCGGCCTCTGCTCGGAACACACCCGCATGATCGGCCACTTCACCGACGACGCCCGGGTGCTCGAATTCATCAACAGCGGCGACCTGGGCCGGCTCGCCCCGATGGGCACCTCCTGCCCCGACCACTTCCTGCGCACCAAGATCAGCCCGCTGGTGCTCGACCTGGCCCCCGACGCCGACCTCTCCGACGGCAACGCCGTGCGGACGCAACTGCTGCCGGCCTTCGAAGCCTACCGGGTGTCGTACGCCAACTACTACCAGAACCACAAGCACCCCAACAGCCCCAAGATCCGCGACGCCAACCCCGTGGTGGTACTCTGGCCGGGCGTGGGCATGTTCACCTTCGCCAAAAACAAGCAGACGGCCCGCGTAGCGGCCGAGTTCTACGTCAACGCCATCAACGTGATGCGCGGCGCCGAGGCCGTTTCCGAATACACCTCGCTGCCCCTCCAGGAAGCCTTCAACATCGAGTACTGGCTGCTCGAAGAAGCCAAGCTCCAGCGGATGCCCAAAGAAAAGCCCCTCACGGGCAAGGTGGCCGTGGTGACGGGCGGCGCCGGCGGCATCGGCAAGGCCATTGCCGAGAAGCTGGCCCGGGAAGGCGCCTGCGTGGTGCTCTCCGACAACCGCCCCGACGCCCTCGACGAAGCCAAAGGCAAACTCGAAAAGGCCGTGGGACGCGATACCTTCGCGGCAGCCCCGGCCGACGTGCTGCAACCGGCCCAGGTCGAAGCCCTGGCCGAGCAAGCCTGCCTGGCCTTCGGCGGCCTCGACATCGTGGTCAACTGCGCCGGCCTGTCCATCTCCCGGGCCCTCGAAGAAACCTCCGAAGCCGAATACGACATCCTCCAGGACGTGCTGGCCAAGGGGCAGTTCCTGACGAGCCAGCAGAGCGTGGCCGTGATGCGCCGGCAGGGCCTGGGCGGCGACGTGGTGAACATTGTGAGCAAGAACGCCCTGTTTGCCGGTCCCAACAACATTGCCTACGGCACGGCCAAGGCCGCCCAGCTGCACATGTCGCGCCTGATGGCCGCCGAGCTGGGCAAGGACAAAATCCGGGTGAACGTGGTGAACCCCGACGCCGTGATCGAAGACAGCTTCATCTGGAAGGGCGGCTGGGCCGAAGGCCGGGCCAAAGCCTACGGCATCACCGTGGATGAACTCCCGGCATTCTACGCCAAGCGCACCCTGCTCAACGAGGTGATCCTGCCCGAAGACATTGCCAACGGCGTGTTTGCCTTCGTGGGCGGCCTCTTCAACAAGAGCACCGGCAACACCCTCAACGTGGACGGCGGCGTGGCGGCGGCCTTCGTGCGGTAGGTCCGGAACGGCCCGCCGGGCCCTTCTACCAACCTTTTTGTGATTGTGTTTTTTTGAGGAGGCCCCCAAGCCTCCTCATTCATTTTACGAATGCCAGTAAAGTTAACGTTCGTTAAACCCTTTGGCACCAACGCTTTACGACGGGCATTTTCTGCAAGTCTGGTACAGGACAGAGCAGGATACCGCAGCATACTACAGGATGCACTCTCTAATGGATTAATAGAATTTTAACTTTAGCCAATACCATAATATCTTTGAACCTTTCAATCTTTTCTTGTACAAAGTCAATGTGCAACTCATTTCCATTCAACTCATGAAAAAAAACCAGTACACTCACTTCCTGTGCAGATGCGCCGCGCTGCTGCTGATGATGCTCTACGCACCCTGGGCGCACGCCCAGGACAACGTTACCGTGACGGGGAAGGTCACCTCCCAGGAAAACAATTCCGCCCTGCCGGGGGTGAACGTGGTGGTGAAGGGCACTACCACGGGTACTACGACCAATGCCGACGGCGCTTACACCATATCGGCCCCGGCCAACAGTACGCTCGTTTTCAGCTTCATCGGCTTCATTTCCGAAGAGGTAAGCATTGGCAACCGCACTGCCGTCGACATCGGGCTGGCTCCCGATATCAAAGCCCTTTCGGAAGTCGTAGTGATCGGGTATGGTGAACGGGAGAGAAAGGATCTGACCGGGGCCATATCCACCGTTGGCGCCAAAGAAATCGAAAAAAGCGTTGCCATTCAGCCCGAACTGGCCCTGCAGGGAAGAGCAGCCGGGGTATTTGTTGCTACGCCGGGTGGTAACCCCAATGCCCGCCCCCAGGTGAGAATCCGCGGGGTAGGTACATTCAATTTTTCTGAACCCCTGTTTGTGGTAGACGGCGTTCCGATCACCGAGTTCGGCAGTACCGACATTGGTGGTGTAAGGGCAGATTTGCGCGGCAACGTAAACGTATTGAGCTTGATCAATCCGGCCGACATCGAATCCATATCCGTACTGAAAGATGCGGCGGCGGCGGCGGTGTACGGGGTAAGGGCGTCAAACGGGGTAGTACTGATCACGACCAAGAAAGGCAAGCAGGGAAGACCACGGGTGGAAGTAACGGCTTCGCGTGGTGTGCAGAACCTGCCCCAAAGGTACGAAGTGCTCAATTCCCAGGAGCTTGTCGATTTGAACCTGGAGGCGGCTTATGCCGGCAACCAGCCCCTGGAACCTATTTTTGATCCCAGCAGTCCCGACTACAAGAGAAACAGTCCTTCCTACGACTGGCAGACCCCGCTGATCAACCGGAACGCACTGCTGGAAGATTACAGCGTCAAGCTCTCCGGCGGCAGCGAAGCCACCACGTATTACGTATCTGCGGGGTATTCCAAAACCGAAAGCCCTCTCAAAGCAAACGAGCTTTCCCGGTACTCGCTGGCGATGAACATCAACAGCAAGATCAACAAAGTCTTGTCTGCCGGCATTACCTACCGCCTCGGTTACATTGATGCAGAAGACAATACCCAATCGCACCTTGGGTACGTAGCCAGGGCTCCTGCGTGGCAACCGATCTATGATCCGAACGAGGAGTACGGAGGCGTGTACGGCTTTGCACCGAGTTCAACCGTAAAGTTCAAGCTTAATGACAAATACGACCCGAATAATCAGAACGGTGGCGACCCGTTCACCCTTGACGGCGATCCCGTCCGGAGATGGGGACCCCAAACCCGGTCCAATATCATGGCCCAGCAGTACCTCAACTATAATAAATACTACCTGCTCAGAAACCTGGGGACCGCTTACGTGCAGGCGGAGCCGCTTCCCGGCTTGCGGTTTAAGGGAACGTTGAGCATAGACTGGTTTTACAACCGCCGCAACGACTTTACCAACTTCTATAGCTACCTGTTTTCGCAGACGCCGCAGAACCCCTATCAAGGGCAAGACGGAACTGCCGCCGGAACCTACGGGGAAAGACACGGCCGCAACCTCAACATGGTGAAGGAGTTCAGCATAAACTACGCGCGTACATTCGGCAATCATAAGATTGATCTGCTGGCGAACGCCATGGACCAGGAGTACGGCTACCAGCTCATCAGCGGCAGTGCGCCGCAAGGCACCGCAATCCCCGAGACCTGGGGGCTCGGCGGTCCCTTCTCGCGGTACAGAGGCTCCGGTTCGTGGCGCCAACAGAGAAACCTGCAAGGCTATCTGGGCCGGTTGAGCTACAGTTTCAACGACAAGTATTACCTGGATGCCACCGTGCGGCGTGACGGCAGTTCGCAATTTGCTCCCGGCTACAAGTGGGGCACTTTCCCCGGTATATCGGCGGCCTGGCGGATCAGTGCCGAAAGCTTCATGAAGACGATCCCCATGGTCAACGATATTAAAATCAGGGCCGGGTGGGGCCAGTTGGGCAACCAGGAAGTACCAAGAGATTTTGCGTACGCGGCGGGAATAGTTTCCCCGGCTGATTACGCCTTCGGATCAGGCAACGGCAACGGGTCGGGTCAATCGAGGCCGGGCGCTTATATTCAAGGTGTTCCGAGGCCGGAGCTCACCTGGGAGATTTCCACCACCAACAACATCGGCGTTGATGCCAGCCTGTTCAACAACAAGCTGACGATCACGGCAGAGTACTACCGGCGTACTACCTCGGGTATCCTCCAGGAGGCCGGGCTTACGCCTAGTTTCGGGATACAACGCGTGGTCGGGGAAGGTTCGCTCTTTGCCAACCCTATCCTCAACATCGGTACTGTCCGCAACAGCGGGATCGAACTGTCAGCCGGATACAATGGCACGGTAGGCGACTTTACCTACAATTTTTCGGGTAACCTCACCACCGTCAGAAACCGGGTTCTGGCCCTGTTCAACGATCAACCTTTCGGCCGTGACAGAGGCAGGGTTGAGGTAGGACAAAGCATGTTCTACCTGTGGGGTTACAAGGTGGGTGGCATATTCCAGGATGAGGCCGAGGTGAAGGCGTGGCAGGAAGCAGACGGGGACCCAAACCGCGTCAGGGATGACATCAATGGCGACAACCAGGCTCCGGGAGACATGTGGTTCCAGGACATCAATGGCCCCCGGAACCCCGAAGTCAGGGGACAACTGTTCACTCCCGGCGCGGATGGCAGAATCACGGCCGATGACCGCACTTTTTTAGGGAAAACCATTCCGGGGTACTTCTATGGCTTTAACCTTGGCGGTGGCTACAAAGGATTGGACATTTCCATCTTCTTCCAGGGAGTAGGCGATGTACAGAAGTTCAACGAAGAACGCGCTGACGGGGAGCAGATGGATGCACCCGGCCTCAACCAGTGGAGGACTACCCTCAACCGGTGGCCTTATAATACCTCCTCCGGTATACCGAGAGCGGTAGAAAGTGATCCGGCCGACAACAACCGGTTTTCTGACCGCTTCGTTGAAAATGCCGGTTTCCTGCGCCTGAAGAATTTGCAGGTGGGCTATGCATTGCCCAAAACGTGGATGACCCGGCTGGGCTTCATTGACAACTTCCGGATTTACGTAAGCGCTACCAATTTGCTTACCTTTACCAAGTGGACCGGCCTGGACCCCGAAACGATCAATCTTGATCCCAGATTAAGTAATACAGATGCCGGCCGTAGATCGGATATCGTTCCGCCTACCCGGTCTTTTGTGCTGGGCGTAAACGCAGCATTTTAGTAAATTCGGAATCACAACAGTGCATGTAACTAAAAATGTGACCACATGATGAAGTACAATAAAATAAAAATAGGCCTGGGGCTGATCCTGGTCTCCCTGGCCTACCCGGCCTGCGATGAAAAAAAGCTGGACTTAAGACCTAACTTTCAGCTTGAAGATGAGTACTACCGGTCTGAAGAAGAAATGGAGCGGGCCATCTATGGCGTGTATGCCGGGCTGACGGACATTTACTGGTTTAACGTCAATAATCCGATCCATGGCTTCTGGCAGTTGCCCGGGGATGATGTCACCACCAAAGGAAACTACTCCTACGAGGTGTTCAGTACGCTGAACTCCAATGATGCCGACCTGGCTACGTACTACAGTGCCGCCTACCGGCTGATCAACCGGGCGAATGTCGCGCTGGAGAAAGTAGAACAGGTTTCCGCTGCGGGTGGAGTATACACCACTCCCAATCTGGCGAGGTATCACCAGGGGGAGGCGCTGTTTCTGAGGGGTTTAATGAATTTTAATTTGTGGAATTACTTTGGCACCGCGCCGGTGATCACCAAGCGGACTACCACTGCGGATATCACGCCGGCCGGCTCAACCGGCACCCAACTGCTTGATCAGGCGATCCTTGATCTACAGGCGGCGGCAGACCTGCTGCCCGTCAGTTGGGCAGCGACCGACCGGGGCCGGGCTACTTCCAACAGCGCCAACGGATTGTTGGGAAAAGCATTGGTGTTCCGCGGCACTGTAACCAAGAGTTCGGCTGATTACACGGCAGCAATCAATGCTTTCAATAAAATTGCGGGTGTTTCATTGATGCCGGATTTTGGTGATAATTTCTCCGTCAGAGCCGAAAACAACAGCGAATCCCTGTTCGAGCACCAGGCCTTCAACCCTGGCTTTGATAACGTATGGCTGCCCAATGACTTCAACAATACTGACGGCAGTACGACTGCCTATCACGGCTGGTTCGAAAACCATTGGTCATTGTTTGGAAAAGAGGACTTCTTTGCCACCAAAAAGTTGATCAATGCGTTTGACCCCGCAGACCCCAGGCTTCCGCTGACGGCAGATCCGAAAACCCAGGACATAAAGAAATACGTGCTCCGGGATGAGAAAGCCGGCGTAGGCGTTGGTTCCTTGAATAACCCGCGCATTCTGCGCTACGCCGATGTACTGCTGCTGAAGGCCGAAGCGTTGGTGCAGTCGTCCGGTTCAACTACCGAAGCGATTGATCTCATCAACCAGGTAAGAACCAGGGCCCGGAACATGGTTGCGGGCGGAACCGCCCCCGCCAATTACAGTACTGCCGAAACCAACCGGGCTACGATCATGAACTGGATCATGAATGAAAGATTCCTTGAACTGGCCGCGGAAGAAGGAGGCAGATATCTGGATTTGAAAAGGTGGCACGTTGGCGGCCTGATGGATATTACCACTGTTGACTTCTCTTCGGAGAGTGGTATACCGCTGAGGTTCGACGTAAATAAAAACCTGCTCTACCCGATTCCCCTGGGGGAGATTGACCTCAATCCCGACGTGCAGCAAAATCCGAATTACTAACCCGGGTGTAGGCACGATACACAAAAGCATTGGGCAACGCTGCCCAATGCTTTTTGCTTTTGGTGGCTTTCCCCGAAAATCGGACGCCGGTCCGCACCGGAGCCAGCCGGTTTGGCCGGGGCAGTTGCTTCCCCTTCACTCCTGCCCCCTCCGGCTCATCCTTTTCTCCCGGTATTCGATAAGTTACGTTCTCTTTTTAAGCCTACTGTGGCTCAAATAAATTATATTTGGGTTGATGTACTTCTTACTGCCATGATCTCCCGCCTCTTCACGTTTGCATTGCTCCTGGCCCTTTGCCTGACCGCTTGCCGCCCCAATGGAGAACCCCCACTGTTCAAATTGCTGTCCGAGTCCGAAAGCGGCATCACTTTCGCCAACACCATTACCTCCAGCGACAGCCTGAACCCCCTCACGTTCGAGTACATCTACAATGGCGCCGGGGTAGCCGTGGGCGACATCAATAACGACAGCCTGCCTGACCTGTATTTTTCGGGCAACATGGTATCCAGCCGCCTGTACCTCAACAAAGGGAATATGCAATTCGAGGACATCACTGCCAAATCCGGTGCGGGCACCAACCGGTGGGCTACGGGTGCCGCCATGGCCGACGTGAACGGAGACGGCTGGCTTGACATTTACGTGTGCGTGGCGGGAAAACCCAAAAAAGGGCCTAACCTGCTGTTCATCAACCAGCGCAACGGCACTTTTGCGGAGATGGCCCGGCAGTACGGGCTGGCCGATAGTGCGTACAGCGTTCAGGCGGCTTTTCTGGATTACGATCAGGACAACGATCTCGACTGCTACTTACTCACCAACTCCCTTGAATCGTTCAACCGCAACGCCCACCGGCCCCGGCAAATGAACGGTTCGGGCAGCAGCAACGACCGTTTGTACCGCAACAACGGCGACGGCACGTTTACCAATGTTACCAAAGCGGCCGGCATCACCGTGGAAGGCTACGGGCTGGGCGTTTGCGTAAGTGACATTAACAAAGACGGTCTGCCCGACATTTACGTGGGCAATGACTTTCTCAGCAACGACCTGCTCTGGATCAACAACGGAAACGGCACTTTCACCAACCAGGTCAAAAAATACCTTAAGCACCAGAGTCACAACAGCATGGGCGTTGACGTGGCCGATTTTAACAACGACGGGCTGGTGGACATTGCCGTGGTAGACATGCTGGCGGAAAGAAATGACCGTCACAAGACTTCGATGGGTAACATCAATTACGACCGTTTTATGTTGTCACTGGAAATGGGGTATGAACCGCAGTTTGTGCGGAATTCGCTCCAGTTGAATAACGGGAACGGCAGCTTCAGTGAGATTGGACAACTAGCCGGCGTAGAGGCCACCGACTGGAGTTGGAGTTCCCTTTTTGCCGATATTGACAACGATGGTTTGAAGGACCTCTTGATTACCAATGGGTACGGCAAGGACATCAACGACCTTGATTACATTATATACAACCGGGAAAGGTCTATGTTTGGCAGTGAACAGGCCAAACGCAAAAGTACGACCGAGGCTATTAATAAGCTGCCGGAGATAGACTTGCCCGACTATACCTTTAAAAATAACGGCGACCTCACCTTTACCGACAAGTCCAAAGCCTGGGGCATCATCCAACCGGGCATCTCCAACGGGGCGGCCTACGCCGACCTGGACAACGACGGCGACCTTGACCTGGTGGTGAACAATACCAACCAGCGGGCCTTCCTCTACCGCAACGATGCCGACAAACACCTCAAGCACGGCTTTCTGCGCGTGCGGCTGGCGGGGCCGGCACCCAATACGCAGGGCCTCGGCGCCAAAGTGGAAGTGACGACGCCCGGCGCCACCCAGTACCAGGAACAGTACCCGGTACGGGGGTACAAATCTACCGTAGACAACACGCTGCACTTTGGCCTGGGCGCAAAGGCTGCCCCCGCGACGGTAACGGTAACCTGGCCCGACGGCAAGAAACAGACGCTGCCGAACGTAGCCCCCAACCGTACCCTGGTGGTGGACTACCGCAACGCCGTGCCCCAAGCGCCGCCCGCCAGCCCGGTCGCCGTCCCCGTGCTCTTTGCGGCTGCCGACTCTACGACAGTGCCCGCCTACAAACACCAGGAAAGCGACTTTGCCGACTTTAAAAACATGCACCTGGTGCCGCACAAATTTTCGCAGAACGGCCCCGGCCTGGCCGTGGGCGACGTGAACGGCGACGGGTTGGAAGACTTTTACGCCGGCGGCGCCTCCGGCCAGCCCGGTTCCCTGTTCCTGGCCCGGCCCGATGGCACGTTTGGCAGCCGGCCCCTGGCGATAGATCCTAAGCCCGAAGAAGACATGGGCAGCCTGCTGTTTGACGCCGACAGTGACGGCGACCTCGACCTGTACGTGGTGAGCGGCAGCAGCGAGTTCGGCGATGATTCACCCCGCTACCAGGACCGCCTCTACCGCAACGACGGCAAAGGCAACTTCACGCCTGACCCCGCCGCGCTGCCCGCCGAAACGGCCAGCGGCTCGGTGGTGACGGCCGCCGATTACGACCGCGACGGCGACCTCGACTTGTTCGTGGGCGGCCGGATTGCCCCGGGCCAGTACCCCAAACCGGCCCGCAGCCTGTTGTTGCGCAACGACCGGGGACGCTTCACCGACGCCACGGCGCAGGTGTGTCCCGAATTGGCGACGGCCGGCCTGGTCACCACGGCCCTGTGGACGGACTTCGACGGCGACGGCCGCGTGGACCTGCTGGTGGCCGGCGAGTGGATGCCGCTCTCCTTCTACCGCAATACCGGCAATGCGTTCGAAAACGTGACGGAGGCGACCGGCCTGGCCCACACCACCGGCTGGTGGAACAGCCTGGCCGGCGCCGACTTTGACCACGACGGGGACGTGGACTACGTGGCGGGCAACCTGGGACTTAACAACAAATACAACGCCTCGCCGGAGCAGCCCGTGTGCATTTACGCCAAGGATTATGACAACAACGGCCGGCTTGACCCCATCTTGTGTTACTACATCCAGGGCGAACAACGTCCGGCGCACCCCCGCGACGCCCTCATCGCGCAGATCGTCGGCATGCGGGGCCGGTTCACGACGTTCGCCGAGTATGGCAAGGCCACGTACGAAACCATGTTCACGAAGGAAGAACGGGAAGGCGCATTCGTGGTACGGAGTGAACGCTTCACCAACAGCTACCTCGAAAACCTGGGCGGGGGCAAGTTTGCCCTCCGTGACCTGCCCATGCCGGCCCAGGTGGCCCCGGCGTACGGCTTGCTCACCGACGACTTCGACGGGGACGGCCACCCCGACATTTTGCTGGCCGGCAACTCGTACGCCCCTGACATTATGACGGGCTGGTACGACGCCGGGGTGGGCCAGTACCTGCGCGGCAACGGCAAGGGCCGCTTCACGCCGGTACCCGTGACCCGGAGCGGCTTTTTTGCCGACAAAGACGTGAAAGGCATGGCGCAACTGGTGACCCGGGAGGGCAACCGGGTGGTGGTGGTCGCCAACAACAACGATACGCTGCAAGCCTATACCACCCGGCCGGCAACGCCGCTGGTGAGCATCGAGCCGGCGGCGCTGGAGCACAAGGCCCGCATCACCCACGCCGATGGGCGCACCGAGTGGCGGGAGTTGTACTACGGCTCCGGCTACCTGTCAAGTTCTTCCCGCCGGCTTACGGTTCCCGCCGGGGCCACCGTTACCCTGTTCGACTACGCGGGCCGCAGCCGGTCGGTCAAGAACACCCGCACCGTGGCGGTGCGGTAGCACTAGCGGCAGGGAGGTAGTTTACGGGTTGTCATTCCTTGAAACGGTAACATTATTCTTTTCATGAAGCAACTAAACTGGAAGTGGTTGTTAGGGTTTACCCTGAGCTTTGTTGCATTTTCCCTCATCAGCCAGTACCTGTCGGGGAACTTGCCGGGTGGCAAAAGCCTGGAAAAAGTCTATGGGCAAAAATGGGAGCGCAGTGCGTACGGTGACCCCAGCATTGAGGTGGAGACGCCCGGCAAACTTTCCCGGGTGAACGTGCCACTGCCCGCGCAGGTGCAGCAGTACGTAGACCGAATGGCCAGCTACCAGTACGATGAGGGGCCAGGACTGATGATTTCAGTCACGACCATTGTCTACAAGCCGGATATTACACCGAACCTTCAGGGAGCCGCTACCGGAAGCGCCAACGAAATGAAAAATGGGAAGGGAATGAAGGATTTCACGTACACGGAGGAAGCCACGACCGTATCAAACCGGGAAGGCATTGTGCAACACGGGTCTTTTCAATCCAATGGCGAAAAAATGGATTTCACCAACTTGATTGTAGTCAGTGGTCAGAACGCCTGGCAAGTCTTGGTGGCCACCGAAACCGGCAATGCGTACGGCGCCAGGATCAGGGACAAAATGATCCGGTCCATCAACTTGTAAGTCCCCGGTTTTTCTAGCACCGGTATTGCTGTTGCGTATTATCCAATATGACTAAAATGTCCAAATCCTTCGCCTTACTCGCCTGCCTGTTCCTCCTCGCCTTTACCCGCCTGGAGGCTGCCCGCATGGATACCCTCACGGTGCGCAGCATCGCCATGAACAAAGACGTAAAGGCGGCCGTGGCCTTGCCCGCCGCCTACGACGGCAAAACAACCCTGCCGGTCCTGTACCTGCTGCACGGCTTCTCCGACACCTTCCGGGCCTGGCTCACGCTGCCTCCCGAGAAAGGGCTGGTGGGGCGGCTGGCCGACCAGTACGGCGTGATCATCGTGATGCCCGACGGCGGCTACGGCAGTTGGTACCTCGACAGCCCCCTCGACAAAACCTCCCAGTACGAGACGTTCGTTGCCAGAGAGCTGGTGGCGCACGTGGACGGCAAGTACAAAACCATTGCCCGGCGGGAGGGACGACTGATCACGGGGTTGAGCATGGGAGGGCACGGCGCCCTGTACCTGGCCGCCCGGCACCCCGACCTGTACGCGGCGGCCGGCAGCATCGCCGGGGCGGTAGACCTCTCCAACCGCGGGTGGTTCAACCAGCCCATCCGGGAGTGGTTTCTCAAACTGCTCGGCGACCCGGTGCAATACCCCGAACGGTACCGCGAACACTCCGTGCTGTACCTAACGGACCGCTTCAAGACCGGCAACGTAAAACTCATCATTGACTGCGGCACCAAGGACTTCCTTTTTGAATCCAACAAGGCCCTGCACGCCAAACTGCTTGAGCAAGGCATTCCGCACGACTACACCGAGCGGCCAGGCCAGCACAACTGGGCCTACTTCAGCAACTCCCTCGACTACCACCTGGTGTTCTTCCGGAAAGTGCTGGCGGAGGGCCAGGCGAGTAAGTAGAGAGAAGAGGGTTTCACGCAAAGAAGCGCAAAGGGCGCAAAGAGAACTGACCTCTCCTTGCGCCCTTTTCAACTTTTGCACGGCAATCCTGCTCATCCTCTTATCCGGTGAATCCTGATTCCCCTTCCACGATCCTTGCCCTTACCTCCGCCACCCCGACGGCCCGGATGCAGGCGCAATCCCCGCTCTGGCGGCAGTCGCTGCAATCCTTGTCGAGCACCAGGTACGAGGCCCGGGGACCCACCGGACCCCAGCGGCCCGGGTGCATGGGACGGATGGGCGGGTAGATGCCCACGGCCCGCTTGCCCATGGCGGCGGCAATGTGCAGGGGACCCGTGCTGCACGCCACCAGGCCATCCGCGTGCCAGATGACGGCCACCAGCTCCGAGAGCGACACCTTGCCCGTCAGGTCCACCACGTGCGGCAGCGCAAACAGTTCGGGCTGCTGCGCCCGCGTAAGCTCCCCTTCGGCCGCCGTGCCCGTCACCAGCAGGCAGTACCGCGCCGGGTTGAGGCTGCGGGCCAGGGCCAGGAAATGCGCCGGGGGCCACTCGCGGGCACTGCCCTTCGATTTGGGGTGCAGGATCAGCCGGAAACGCCCGTCGGCGAAGTGCCGTTGCAGGCCCGCCGGCAGGGGCAGGTCGGTGCGCATCCCGTACCAGCCGCCGATCCGGGCGAGGTCCGGCACGTCGGTAACGCCCAGCGGTTGCAGCAGTTGGATGTTCAGTTGCGCCTCGTGCAGGTCCGAGTTTTTGCGCCCCAGGTTCACGAGGCGGTTGCAGGTAAACAGGTGAAACAGCCGGTGGCTCGTGCCGATGCGCAGCGGAATGCCGGCCCGTTTGGCCGCCTTTGCCACGGCTTTGTCGGGGAATACGTGCACAATGGCCTCGGCTCCCGTTTCGCGCAGGGCTTCGGGCCGCGCAAGTACCGCTTCCCGGTCGAGGAACCCGTCCACGTGACGGCTGGCTTCGATGAGGGGCCGGGTGTAGCTTTTGCCCAGGAAGTAGACCGTAATGCCGGGAAACCGTTCTTTGAGCAGCCCGGCCATCGGCAGGGTGAGCATGACGTCGCCCAGGTTGTCGGTGCGGCTGATGATGATGCTACGGGGTGGGCTCATGCGGGGCGCGGAGTTGCCGGAGTTTTACGTATTTGAGGAAGCTGGCAAAGGCCGAAATGGCGCACACCACGAAGCCGTAGTAGCCGTCGAGGAAGCCCAGCCGCAGGAAGTAGCTTTTGGTGAACTTGAGCACCGGGCTCAGCAGCAGCACCGGCAGCGGGGCTTTTTTGCCCCTTTCGAAGGCCACCCGGGCGCCGATGTCGGTAAAGTAGTTGAGCTGCCCGATGTGCTGGCTCACCGAGTGATAGCTGTAGTGCAGCAGGTCGCCGCCGATGCGCTGCTGCGTGGCGCCGGGCTCCAGTTCCACCCGGTCGTGCGGGTTGGCGCCGCCCCAGCGGCCTTTCCGCTTGTCGAACAGCCGCGTTTTGCGGTCGGGGTACCAGTCGGTGTGCCTGATCCAGTGGCCGCAGTAGTTGGTGAGGCGGGCCATTTCGTAGGCGTCGGCGGCCCAGTGGCTTTTGACCGCCCGCACCGATTGTTGCAGCGCCGGCGAGAGGGCTTCGTCGGCGTCGAGGGAGAGCACGTACGGGTGCGTGGCTCGCGAGAGGGCGTAGTTTTTCTGCTGGATGTGGCCTTCGAAGGGGTGCTGGAGGAAGGTGGCGCCGTGCTGGCGGCAGATGGCTTCGGTGCGGTCGGTGGAGAAGGAATCTACCACCACAACTTCGTCGGCAATGCCGCGCACGGACTCCAGGCAACGGCCAATGTTACGCTCCTCGTTGAAAGTAATGATGACGACGGACAGCGGAACAGAATTTGGCATACGTCTAACAAAAGTGGCCTAAATGCCGTTATAGGTGGGTACGGCCAGACACCAGCAATTGGTATCTACTATAATAAGGTATCAAAGGGGGCTTTGCACGGAAAAGTCGAAGATTATTTTAATTTTGCCCATGATACAACCTCAGCCTATGTCGGACAGTCCCAATCCAAATCCCGAAAATAGCATCGTCACGCCAACGCCCCAAAACTACTCAGAAAAGGAGAAATACAAAATCTTCGACGATGAGTTCATGCCCCACATCAACTCCATGTACAACTTTGCCTTCCGGCTGACCATGGATGAGGACGACGCCAACGACCTGGTTCAGGATACGTACCTGAAGGCTTTCCGGTTCATTAATTCATTTCAGAAAGGAACTAACGCCAAAGCGTGGCTGTTCAGGATTTTGAAGAACAGCTTCATCAACGACTACCGCAAGAAGAGCAAGGAGCCGGCCAAAGTGGATTACCAGGAGGTAGAAACGTTCTACAACTCCGAAGACGCCGAAGCCGACAACATCACGCCTGACCTTCGTTCGGAGTCCTTGTCGGAGATGATTGGCGACGAAGTGGCTAACGCCCTCAATTCCCTGGCAGTAGATTTCCGCACGGTCATTATTTTGTGTGACATTGAAGGATTTACCTACGAGGAAATGGCAAAAATTCTCGATATTCCCATTGGTACGGTCCGTTCGCGGTTGCACCGGGCCCGTAACCTGCTCAAAGACAAACTGCGGGGCTACGCCAAAACGATGGGCTACGACGACGAAGGCGGCGCCGAATAATCCAATAACTCAAATTATTTTTCAGGGAAGTTGCCGGAGGCAGGATGTCGGGAGTGGACCCTTTTTACAATAGCAAGTAACTAAGAATAATTTAAATTTTATCGGGAGCACGCAAACTAAAAAATGGGTGCCCTTGTTCTGAAAAAGAAGCATAAAAAGATAGCCGCGAGCAAAAACCGTAAAAAGTCCCTAACGACCACTATCTGGTTTATTCACCCACAAACGAACGATGAACCTGCAAAAATTTTAACGCTTAACCGTATGTCAATGCCGAGGAAAGTACCTGTACTGTTGCAAGTGAAGGAGAATGTTCAGTACGCTAAAGATTGTCAGAACCGCCAGGAATGTCTGAAAGCCATCCGCCTCATACTCGACGGCGAGGCCAGCCATGAGCAACTCCACTACTTCCACGACCATCTCGATTACTGCATGCCCTGCATCGAGAACTACAACCTGGAAGTAACCATCCGGCAACTCCTCTGCGACCGCCTCGAACGGAAAGCAGTCTCCGCGGATGTGATCAACTCGATCCGCAGCAAGATCACCGAGAATGCCTGATTTTACGGGCCTGATTTGTACGGGATATTAAGTTATCAGGCCCGGGGTTGCAGGCAACGGCACCGCCGTTTCAAGGATTCCTCATAACTTAGCGGCTCATTCACGGACCTGATAACTTAGTAGCGTATCAACTCACCCGCTCCTTTCAACGGCAAAGCAATCATCTTTTCGGCTCCTTCGGGCTCGGGAAAGACCACCATTGTAAGGCACCTGCTGGCCACCGACCCCCGCCTCGGTTTCTCCATTTCGGCCTGCACCCGTGACCGCCGGGGCCGCAACGAGGTCCACGGCAAAGATTACTACTTCCTCTCGCCCGAAGAGTTCAAACAAAGCATTGACAAGGACCAGTTCGTAGAGTGGGAAGAAGTCTACGTGGGCGCTTTCTACGGCACGCTCAAATCGGAGGTGCAACGCCTCTGGGATTCGGGCAAACACGTACTCTTCGACGTGGACGTGAAGGGCGGCCTCAAACTCAAGAAATACTTCGGCGACCGGGCCCTGGCCATCTTCGTGAAAGTGCCCTCCATGCAGGCCCTCGAACAACGTTTGCGCAGCCGCGGCACCGACAGCGAAGACTCCATCTCCAAGCGGCTCTTCAAAGTCAACTTCGAAATGTCTTTCGAAAATCAGTTCGACATCAGCCTCGTCAACGAAGACCTGGAGACCACCCTCCGCAAGGCCCAGCAGCTGGTGGATGAATTCCTGTCCAAATAATTTGAGGGTTTGAAAGTTTGAGCGCAACGGTTGCCCGTTGCTGATGAGCGTATGTACCTCTCAAACTCCTTAACTCCCACACTCCCCATGAAGATTGGCTTGTTTTCCGGCTCCTTCAACCCCATTCACGTCGGGCACCTGGTCATTGCCAACACCATGGCCTGCAACACCGACCTGGAGCAGGTGTGGCTGGTGGTGTCGCCCCACAACCCGTTCAAGAAAAACAAGTCGC
>CADCTQ010000569.1 GCA_902805615.1 uncultured Cytophagales bacterium | reverse complement strand
GAAGGCGGCAATGTGCACGCCGGCCGCCGCCAGGGCCAGGGCCACGGCCCGGCCTTGCCCGTGGGCCGCCCCGGTGATGAAAGCCACTTTTCCGGCCAGTCCGTCAGTTTTCATGGGGCGTTGCGGGGGTTAGGGGGAGATACGGCGCCAGGTACTCGTCAATTTCCACTTCCAGGGCGTTGTTGAACACGTTGGTGGCGATCATCTGCCCGGCGAAGGCCACCAGCACCACCACCTGTTCGTCGGTAAACTGCCCGGCCACGGCCGCGTACAACACTCCGGGCAGGCGGCCCTGCTCGCGGGCCATTTCGCTGCCGAAGTCGAGCACGGTGCGTTCCCAGTCGGTGAGTTCGAGGGCTTCGGGCCGCTCCCCGTGGTCAATGATGATGCGCCGGAAAAACGTGGCGCACAGCGGGCAGTTGCTGCCTTCGGACACCGAAAAGGCAAACAGGTAGGCCAGCCGTTCGCCCAGGATGGCTTTCACCTGTTCGTAGAGCGGGTACCACTGCATGTACACCGAAAAGGCCAGCGGCGCGTGGCCCAGCGTGGCTTTCATGTTGGTGATGCGGCCCCCGTAGGCAGCCACGTGTTCCCGGAAGGCTTGCTCGATGGACGCCGGCGGCTGCTGCCGGTCAACGGGTTGAATGCGGGACATAGGCGAAGTGGTTTTTGTGTCACTGCCGTGTACGCGGGCAGTCCCGTTAAGTTAGTGCAAAGTGGTCAATAGTAAGTCGTAAGTCGCCAGTGGTAAGTGGGATCGGGAAGGCGGCGCGGATGCCCCAGCCGCCGAACTCTTCCGAGACGGCCACCCACAGTTCGTTGCGGCCTTTCCGCAGGGGCAGGTACACCTCGTCCCAGTAGCCCAGCGTGCCCAGGAACCGGTAATCCCGCGACTGGAACTCGTCGTGGCCGGCGTAGAGGGCCTGGTCATTGAGGTACACGCGGGCCCGGTCGCTGAAGCCCAGCCGCAGCCTTTTGGTCTGCGCCTTGTCCGACACGATCACCACGCGGGCAAAGGTCGTGTTGTCCTTTTCCGACCACCGGGGCCCCAGGGCCAGGTTCACCAGGCCGGTGGGCTCGGCCGCCAGGATTTGCCACTGCCGGTCTTTCTTGTGGGCCGGCGCCAGCGCCACGGCGTCTTCCAGGCTCTTTTCGGAAAAGGCATCCGATACCTGCCAGGCCATGATGGTGCCGGCCGGCGCGGGCGGCAGCGGCTGGGCCACGCCCACAATCGTTGCCTGGTCGAGGGGGGTGTAGCTGAAGTTGGCGTACCGGCCGGCGCCCGCAATGCCCAGGCCGCCCGCCTGCACGGGCCGCTTCAGGTCCGTCACGAACAGGGCGGGCTTGCCCATGTCGCCCACGTACACTTCCATCTGCTTTTCCTGCACCACCAGCTTTACGTGCTGCCACTGGTCTTTTGCGTAAGTCACCGCGGCGCTGTACCCTTCCCCGTGGTAGAGCTGCCAGGATTCCCGGTCCTTGAACATGGGCATGTACTGCATGGCGTCGGGGTTGCCCGACTGGTGCGACCGCATGTAAAAGTTTTCCAGGTTCTCCTCGTCCTGCACCCGGAAGTAGACGCCCACGAACGCCCGGCCCGGGGGAAAGGCGACGTCGAACTCAATGATGCCGTTGCGGAACGAAACGTCCTTGAGGAACGCGGCGCCTTTCTTGAGCAGCACCCCCGGCTTGCCCCCGAAGTCCTCCAGCGTGTACTCGGCCTTGCCGAACTGCCACTGGTCGGAGGTGAAGGGCACGACCGTCTGGGCCGCCAGCCGGCCGGAAAAAAACGGCAGCGCAACAATTGCCGCCGCCAGGATTGGATGAAACGTTTTCATTTGTGTACTTTTAGGAGGGTGAAAAGTGGGGTAAAGGTGCGAATCCCGGCCCCGCCCCGCCATTCAAGGGTGTGCAACTTCTGTTCAAATCTGTGCAAACGACCAACTCTCCCGATCACGGGCCCATGCTGACGGGCAAAACGACCGGCGCGCCGGCCGACGAGGCGTTGCCGCGCTGCCTCCGGCAGATCGAAGCGAAAGTAGGCTGGGGCAGCGGCGAAGCCTGGTCTACGGCGGACTTTGAACGCCTGGGCGAACAAATTGCCGACCAGACCGGGGTGTCGCTGAGCGTAACCACGCTCAAACGGGTGTGGGGGCGGGTGAAGTACGCCTCGGCGCCCACCGAAACCACGCTCAACGCCCTGGCGGCTTTTGCCGGGTACGCCAACTGGCGCGAATGCCGGAACGCCCTGCTTGCTACGCCCCCCGCCACCGAAACTGAACCCCTGCCGGCCGGTACCTTGGAGGCACTCGGGCCTCCCGTTCCGGCGCCGGTGGCCCGTCCGCGGACCCGCCGGGGCTGGCTGTTGGGGGCGGGCCTGGTGGCCGGGCTGGCCGGGGTGCTGGTCTTTTTTCAGAACCACGCGGCCATCCCCCCACCCGACCCCGCCGACTTTTCGTTCAGCAGCCGGCCCGTCACCCGGGGCATTCCCAACTCGGTGGTTTTCCGCTACGACGCCTCGGCCTCGCCCACCGATTCGGTATTCATCCAGCAGTCGTGGGACCCCCGGCGGCGCCAGGCCGTGCCGCGGGACGGCAAAGAATTTACGTCCATCTATTACTTCCCGGGGTTTTTCAAGGCCAAGCTTTTAGTCGGGGGCCGCGTGGTGCGCGAACACGGCCTGCTCATTCCCTCCGACGACTGGGTGGTGGCCGTGCGCCAGGAGCCGGTGCCGGTGTACTTCGAACGGGATCAGGTGATTCGCGACGGGGTGCTGCAACTGCCCGTGGCGGCCATCGAGGGCCGGAACGTGCCCATGCAGCCCCAGCCGCCCACCGTCCGGTACCGCAACGTCCGCGACCTGAAGGGCCTGCGCAACGACAATTTTACCTTCGAAACCCGGCTCCGCAACGACTTCCGGACCGGCTCGGCCGCCTGCCAGAACGTGCTGCTGGGCCTCATGTGCGAAGACGACATGATGCTCATCGAACTGTGCGCCAAGGGGTGCGTGGCCAACCTGGGGTTGTACCTGGCCGGGCACCAGGTGGAACCTTCCCGGGCCGACCTGTCGGGCCTGGGCTTCGAGCCGGGCGGGTGGGTCACGCTGCGGTGCCAGGTGCGCAACCGGCACGTGCAGCTGTTCGTGGACGGGCGGAAAGCCTACGAGGCCACTTTTCCCAACCAACCGGTCCGCCTCGTGGGCGTGAGCTACGATTTTGAGGGCACCGGCTCGGTGGATTACGTCCGCTTCAGCCGGCCGGATGGCGAGGTGGTGTACGAGGACACGTTCGACGCCCCGCCGGCAGCAGCGGCGCCGTAACGCTTTTACCGGGCTTTTGGGGAATGAACTGCCGGCTGACCGGGTGGGTCCGTACGCGGGGCCGGCCCGGCCGTGGCGGCGATCATCAGGTGGTGCAGTTGCTGGTGGTAATTGCGGGCACCGTCGCGGCCGCTCAGGTGGAACCAGCCCATGCCCAGGGGCGAACGGCCCGTGTCGTTGCGCGACACCACCACCAGGTCGTGCGCCGGGTCAATGATCATGAACTGCCCGCCCCAGCCATCGGCCCAGACCGTGCCTTCGTCGCGGTCGAGCAGCCAGAGGTAGCCGTACCCGTCGAACGGCTCCTGGTAGTCGGTCTCGGAGTGGACAGCCGTGCTCTCCCGCACCCAGGCGGCGGGCACCACCTGCCTGCCTCCCCACTTGCCTTCCCGCAGGAACAGGGCGCCCAGCCGGGCCAGGTCTTCGGCCGTCATGAAGATCACGAACTGGCGGTGCTCGGTGTAATCCGGCTGCGAGTAGATCACGTGTCCGGGCCGGAACGTCCGCATGCCCGTCGGCCGGGCAATCCACTCGTACAGGGCCTGGCCGATGGAAAGCTTCGTCTGCTTTTCGAAGATGACGCCCAGCACGTTGAAACCCCAGTTGTTGTAGTAAAACGCCTCCCCGGGCCGGTGGCTGCCCCGCCGGGGCCGGCTGTCTTTCATGCCCCGCGTTTCGCCGGCGGCTTCGATGTAAACGCCCGAACGCGACGTAAGCAGGTCCCGGACGGTGGCGCCCCGCTCCACGGCCGTCAGGGGTACCTTGCGGTCGTCAATGCCGAGTTCGGCCAGCGTCTGGTCCAGGCCGATGAGGCCCTTGCGGATGGCAATCCCGTACAGTGTGCTGAGTACGCTCTTGCGGACCGAATGGGTATTGATCGGCAGACTCGTTTCGCCCCACGAGGCCAGCACCTGGTCGCCCTTCAGGGCCACGAAGGCGTCCATGCCCGACTCCCTTTCCAGGAAGCGGTACGCCTCCCTGAGGGGCTGGTTGTCGTCCCGGACCGGGTAAGCAGCCAGGGTCGTTCCGGATGCATTGCGGGCCGTCCGGACCCGGGGGTACGCGGCGACCAGCAGGCCCGCGGCCAGCACGACGCCGATTCCCAACCACCACTTCTTTTTTCGGGTTATCATCATTCCTCCTTTTTTAGTGTACAAAGTATTGTCCGGGCAGCTCCTGGCGCTGCCGTGGGGCAAAGGAGGCCAGACGCGGCGCCGCAAACTTCTCAAAAAGGCTTTTGAGAGGTCTTTTCCGGGAGGTGAGAGGCGGTTTTGGGAGGAATTACCCCTTTCTGCCGGCCTGCGCCGCGTAGGCGGCCGGGGAGCGGGACGTGTGCTGCTTGAAAATCCGGTAGAAGCTGGCTTCGGAGTTGAAGCCCGATTCGAGGCCGATGCCCAGCACCGACAGGTGCGACAGGGCCGGGTCGCCGAGCTTGCGTTTGGCTTCCTCCACCCGGTATTCGTTGACCAGGTTGCGGAAGTTCTTGCCGTAGCAGGTGTTGATGGTGGCCGACAGCACCGCGGCGCTTACGCCCAGGTGGGCGGCCAGCGACCCGAGGCTCAGGTCGGGATCGAGGTAGCGTTTTTCGCCGGCCAGTGCCTCGTCAATGGCCCGTTTGAGGGCGGGGGCGGCCAACCCGGCGGAAGCTTCGGCCGCGCGGGGCAGGGGCGGTTCGGGGGTTGCCTCCGGGATGGCGACGGGAAGGGGCGGCGCGGCCGGGAGGTGGTAGCCCCGGAAGCCCAGGTAGTAGATCAGGCCCGCCATGTACACGTAGAAAAACTGCCAGTGCAGGAAGTAAAGCCGGTCGAACCCGAAGCCCTGGTCGAGCAGCAGGTTGAGGGCCAGCACGCCGAAGAGCCCCAGCATCAGCCGGAGCAGGTTGCGGAGCCAGGTGTACTCGGGGTGGTCGGTGGCCGCCACGTGGTCGTAGAGCCACTGCCGGTAGCGGTTCACCTGGCGGTAGGAGAGGTACCAGTACGCGCACGACGACAATACCGACAGGTAGTCTTCCACCCGTTTGACGAGGTTGAAGTGCAGGCTTTCGGCCAGGGCGTCCTTCACCGCCGGGTCGGCCAGGCCCACCGTCCCCAGGTACACCGCCCCGGCGTGGAGCAGGAAAAGGGCCGCCGGCCCCAAATGCACCAGGTGGCCCCGGACCAGCCGGAAGCCGGGACGGGTCAGCGAAAGCACGTACAGGTAAAACAGGGGCTGGATGAGCAGGTCAATGCCCAGCGGAAAGTAGCGCAGGTACGGGGTTTGCCAGAGCCCCAGCGTGTGGAGGAGAATTTTGCAGCTGAGCAGCACGAACACCACCAGCAGCACGGCCAGCAGGCGCCCGGAAGGGCTCCGGCGGGGCGACAGCCAGAGCAGGGCCCCCGTTACCACGCCCTGGAAGGAGCCGACGATCACCAGGAGGTTGAAAAGAGAAAGGGAGTCTTTCATGGGTGCCCGGGCAAGCAGGATGCAGCACGCCTGCCCGGGGAAATATACTGCTTTTTGCCGCGGCGGCGGGGCTGGCGTGAGCCACCTCCTCCGTCAAGGCCACGATGAGGACACATTTTGGGGATGGGCTAAAAAGTGGTCAGTGAGGACACTGACCACGGCAGCCGCGACACTGACTATGATGATGCATTGTTATTCGTACAGCAGGTACTTCTTACGCATTTCCCGGAACGCGGCCAGTCCCGGCTGCCAGCTTTCGCGGATCCGGGCTTCGGAAAGGCCCGCCGTGATCTGTTTGCGCAACGCGTCGGAGCCGGCCAGCAGGTCGAAGGTATTCCCGAAGAATTTGGCCTTGTCCGGCGCTTGCCGGTAGAATTCGAGCAGGTACCGCAGTTCGAGCCGGCGGATGGCCTGTAGTGCTGAGAGGGGCGTGCCCGACAGGTCGTAGCCCCCGCAGCGCTGCCCTTCGTGCTTGGGCTTGAGGCTCAGCACGGGGATGGAGCGGGGCGTGAACGAGCCGTTGCCGCCCTTGAAGTACGGGGCGCCGAACACCTGGAAGGGCTTTTCCGTGCCCCGCCCTTCGCTCACGTTGGTGCCTTCGAAGAGGCACACGGTGGGGTAGAGGTACACCGATTTCATGTCGGGCAGGTTGGGGGAAGGCCGCACCGGCACCGAATAGAAGGCATTGTGGTGGTAGCCCGCCACCGGCACCACCGTCAGGTTGCACTGCGCGCCGTTTGCCAGCCACCCTTCCCCGTTGATCATCCGGGCGTACTCGCCGATGGTCATGCCGTGCACCACGGGAATGGGGTGCATCCCGATGAAGGATTTGAACTTGGGGTCGAGCACGGGGCCGTCCACGTAGTAGCCCAGCGGGTTGGGCCGGTCGAGCACCAGCAGCGGAATGTTGTTTTCGGCGCAGGCTTCCATGACGTAGTGCAGCGTGGAGATGTAGGTGAAAAACCGCGCTCCCACGTCCTGCATGTCGAACACCATCACCTCCACGTCCCTGAGGTCTTCCTTGGCGGGCTTTCTGCGGGAGCCGTAGATGGAGTACACCGTGATGCCCGTGGCCGAGTCGCGGGTGGTGGCAAACGACTCGCCCCGTTCCACGTTGCCCCGGTAGCCGTGTTCGGGCGCGAAGATGGCCGTGATCCGGACGCCCCGCGCGAGCAGGGTATCCACCAGGTGCCCGCCGCCTTCGAGCACGGTCGTCTGGTTCACCACCAGGCCCACTTTGCGGGTGCCGAGCACGGGCAGGTACTCCCCGAACCGGGCCGCCCCGAGTTGCAGCGTGTCCTGGCTGGGTGGAATGGTGTCCTGGCTACTGGCGGATTGGGCGGCTGCCGTAAGTCCCGCCAGGAGGAACAGCATCATGCCGAAAGTGACGTGCTTCAGGTTCATTTTACAATATACTTGATCGAATCAGATTTTAGTCCCCGAAAGGTTTGCAACGATAACCACCCCCGGCCCCTCCTCCCAAAAAGGAGGGGAGCCGTACCCATGCACCCCGCTGATGGTGAAAGACTTACGTAACGTGTGCTTCTCCCTGCCGTGCAGCCGATAGTTACGGCTCCCCTCCTTCCTTCAAGGCTAATCTTGTAGGGAAAAATAAATAGTACGCGTCGCGGGAAAGTGTCGCGTCGCGGGTAGTGGTCGCGTCGCGGCTCCCCTCCTCGGAGGGGCCGGGGGTGGGTTTACCGCCAGGAGAAGCGTTATCCCAGGTTTACCGCACCCCCTGATGAGAATCGTTGACGGCACTGATAGGGATCAGAGTAAGAGAGAACCTGCATAAGGGCAAGCTCCAGAAAAGACTTTGCAGTGATCCCGGTGTAACTCGTAGCATAGAAGTAAACCCACCCCCGGCCCCTCCGAGGAGGGGAGCCGCGACGCGACCACTACCCGCGACGCGACGCTTTCCCGCCATGTGGCGCCCC
>CADCTQ010000568.1 GCA_902805615.1 uncultured Cytophagales bacterium | reverse complement strand
ACCATTCACCATCCCCTCACAACTCACTCACCCTAAGTGCCTCAAATGCGCTAAGCACATACGCGGGGACGGCACATGGGCAGAAAACGCTCCGGTTTCCCTTGCAACAGTCCCGCAGGGCCGGAATGGACGCGCCTTCCCCGGCGCCGGGCAGGGGTACAGGAATAAGCCGGGTTGAAAAGGCAGGAAATTACTCGCTGCGGAGGCTTTTTGCGGGATTCGTGCGGGCGGCTTTAACAGTCTGGTAACTCACCGAGAGCACCGTGACGGCCAGCGCCAGGAGCCCGGCCAGCCCGAACATCCACGGGGAGAGCGGCGCACGGTACGCGTAGCCGGCCAGCCATTCGCGCAGGAAGTACCAGGCCACCGGCGCGGCAATCCCGAAAGCAACCCCCACCAGCCCCACGAATTCCTTCGACAACAGGCGCCACAGCACGAGATCGGAGGCGCCCAGCACCTTGCGGATGCCAATCTCCTTGGTGCGCTGCTCGGCCAGGAAGGAAGCCAGGCCAAACACGCCCAGCCCGCTGATGAAGACCGCCAGCCCGGCAAAAAAGCCCGCCAGCCGGCCTACCCGTTCTTCGGCCGCAAACTTGCGGTTGTGCACCCCGTCCACGAACTGGTATTCGAACGGCGCGTTGGGGCTGTGTTTGCGGAACACGGCTTCGGCTTTGCGCAGCGCCTCCCGGGTGCTTACCCCCGGCGTGAGGCGGAGGTTCACCACGTTGGGCTTGTCGGCGCTGATCAGGTACACAGTGGGCATCACCGGGGCGTAGGGCGACTCCATGAGCAGGTCTTTGATCACGCCGATCACCCGGAAGGGCTCGGCCCCCCGGGCCCAGGGAACCCGCACGCGGACGCCCAGCGGATGCTGGAGGCGCAGCACCTTTACGGCCGCTTCGTTGAGCACCACGGCCCCCGAATCGGTGGGGAACGCCCGGGAAAAATCGCGGCCAGCGGCCAGTTGCCACCCGACCGTCCGGCCGAATTCGTGGTCTACCCACACGGTGGCGAAACTGATGTCCTGCCCGGCGGCCCCCTCCCATTCGTAGCCGCGCTGGGTGAAGCTGACGCCCGTGAGCGGGTTGAGCGAACCGGACATTTCGGTGACGGCACCCGTGGCCTTTAGTTCCGCCCGCACCACGTCCATGCGGTTGTGGATGTCCGGGGTGGGCGTTTCAACCATCACCAGGCCCGCCCGGTCGTAGCCCACGGGCCGGTCTTTGGCAAACTGCACCTGGCGCTGCACCAGGATGACCCCGGTGAGCAGGGCGATGGAAACCGAGAACTGCACCACCACCAGCGCCCGGCGGGAGGTTACGGCCGCGCCGCCCGCCCGGAACGTGCCCTTGAGCACCCGCACGGGCCGGAACGACGACAGGTACAGGGCCGGGTAGCCCCCCGCCAGCAGGCCCGTCAGCACCGTGAAGCCCAGGCCCGCCGCCCAGAACCCGGGATGATCCCACAGGATGCCCAGCTTTTTGCCGGCAACCTCACTGAAGGCGGGCAATGCCCCCTGCACCAGCAGCAGCGACAACCCGAAGGCCATGCACGTCACCAGCAGCGATTCGCCCAGGAACTGCGCGACCAACTGGCCCCGGCCGGAGCCGATGGCCTTGCGGATGCCCACTTCTTTGGCCCGTTTGCCCGACCGGGCCGTGGCCAGGTTGGTGAAGTTGATGCAGGCCAGCACCAGTACCAGCCCGCCGATGATGCCGAACAGGCGCACGAACGTGATGCTGCCGCCCGTGTTCACGCCATCCTCGAAGTTGGCGTACAGGTGCCAGCGGGACATGGGAAACAGGAACAACTCGGGGTGATAGGGCGCCCCTTCCGCCCCCACCGCGTCGCGCTTGAGGTGCCGGATGGTTGCCGACACGGCGGCCACGTCCTTTCCCGGAGCCACCTGGACGAAGGCCTGGAAGCCGTTCTGCCACCAGTCCCCGCGCTTGATCCAGGCGTTGGCAGCCAGGTAGCGGCTCCAGGGGGCCACGAAGGCCATGTCGGCGAAACTGGAGCTTTGGGGCAGGTCTTCGTACACGCCGGTGACCGTCACGGCCCCCGCGTCGTCCAGTAACAAGGTTTTGCCCACCGGGTCGTCGGTGCCGAACAGGGCCGTAGCCAGCGACGCCGACAGCAGCACCGAAGCCGGGTCCCGGAGGCCATCGGGGGTGCCCTGGCGCATGTTGAGGGACAGCATCCGGGTGACGCCCGGCTCGAAGTAATAGCCGGTGCGCATGAGTTTCTTGTCGCCGGCGACCAGGATCAGCCGCTGGGGGTGCGATGCCATGAGCACGTGCTCGAAATACGGCCCGTACCGGAGCCGCAGCGCCTCGCCGTAGGCCGGGGCGGCGGCGGCGTAGGTTTCTTTTTGTCCCTCGTAGGTGTGGTGTTCCATTACCCGGGCAATGCGGTCGTAGCCGGCGTGGTACGTGTCGAAAGTCAGTTCATCGTGCATCCACAGGCCGATGAGCGTGGCTACGGCCATGCCCACGGCCAGGCCACCGAGGTTGATGAAGGAATACACCCGGTGGCGGACCAGGTTGCGGCGGGCAACGCGGAAGTAGTTGGTGAGCATGAGCAAGGGGATTGTCGAACCCTTCGCAAATACGCTGCCAGGGGCCGGCAAACGCCCCCGGAGCCCGCAAAGCCCGTTTTTTCCGCGCTGCCGGCGGTTTGCGTGTACGTTTCCGGACAGTTCCCGTTCGTCCGGACGCTGCCCGTCCGGGCCCGGAACGCCGGTTCACGGTCCGCCGCAGTTCCATCCCGCCGTCCCGACGCTCCATTCGCCGAATCGTACGCTTCAGCCCGGTCGGCATTTCGCGGCCGCCTCCCACCGCCTTTCTTTGGAACAGCATCAACAACCCTGGCAACGCCCCATGAAAAAGCTACTCTTCCCGTTTACCCTGCTGTTTACCCTGCTGGCCGCCCCGGTGTACCTGCTTGCCCAGACGGCGACGCAAACGGTGCGGGGCAAGATCACCGACGCCGCTTCCAAATCCCCCATCCCCGGGGCCTCCCTGCTGGTGGTGAACAGCAACCCGCCCCTGGGCACGAGCACCGACCCCGACGGCAACTTCCGCCTCGCGCAGGTGCCGGTGGGCCGCATCAGCCTCCGCGTTACCTTCCTGGGCTACGAACCGGTGTTTCTCAAAGACATCGTGGTGAACGCCGGCAAGGAAGTGGTGCTCGACCTGGCGATGACCGAAAGCGTGACCACGCTGGCCGAAGCCACCGTGACCTACAAGCGGTCCGACGACGTGACGGTGACCAACAACGAGATGGCGACCCTGAGCGCCCGGCCTTTCAACCCCGGCGAGACGCTCAAGTACGCCGGCAGCCTCGGCGACCCCTCGCGGATGGCGGCCAACTTCGCCGGCGTGAGCGGGGCCAACGATGCCCGCAACGACATCGTGGTGCGCGGCAATTCCCCGGCCACCCTGCTGTGGCGCCTCGACGGCGTGAACATTCCCAACCCCAACCACTTCGGGGCGCTGGGCACTTCGGGCGGGCCGGTTTCGATCATCAACGCCAACCTGCTGGCCAAGTCCGACTTTCTCACCGGCGCCTTCCCGGCCGAGTACGCCAACGCGCTGGGCTCGGTGTTCGACGTGCGGCTGCGGAAGGGCAACGACGAAAAGCACGAATTCCTGGCGCAGGTGGGCTTCAACGGGCTGGAGGCCGGCGCTGAAGGTCCCTACAGCAAAAAGTCGAAAGCTTCGTACCTGCTCAACTACCGCTACTCGCTGTTCAGCCTGCTGGCCGGCGTGGGCTTCCAGATCGCCGGCACGCCGTACTACCAGGACTTTACCTACAAAACCGACATCCCGGTGGGCAAGCGGGGCAACCTGTCGCTGTGGACCATCGGGGGGCGCAGCAACATTACGTTCCTGGGCAAGGACGTGCCCACCGACGGCGACGCGTACGGCGACGAAAACGAGAACAGCCGGGTATCGTTCTTCACCGGCATGGGCGCCCTCTCGTACGAACACCGCTTTTCGGACCGCACCTACGGCAAACTGACCCTTTCGGCCTCCCGCACCCGGCAAAAGTTCGACGGCGACACGGTGCTCTACGACGACACGGAAGCCAAGACGATCCTGGCCGAAATTCCCAGCGAGTCGGCCCGGTTCACCAACGAAAAGCTCTCGGTCAACGCCACGGTGAACCACAAGCTCAGTGCCCGCGACAAGGTCTCCGGCGGGGTGATCGTGGACCTGAACCGCTTCGACCTGGCCAACACCCGCCTCTACCCCGACCTGCAGAGCTACCGCAACACCACGGGCGAAACGATGCTCACGCAGGGGTACGTGCAGTGGAAGCACCGCTTCACCGAAAACTTCACCCTCAACTCGGGCATGAGCGTGCTGCACTACGAACTCAACGACAAGGCCGTGGTGGAACCCCGCCTGGGCGCCACCTACGTGCTGGGCGACCGTTCTTCGCTCAGCGCCGCCTACGGCCTGCATTCCAACGCGCAGCCGGCGCTGCTCTCGTTCTACCAGTCGCCCAACCCTGACGGCACGTACAGCCTCACCAACCGCGACCTGGGCTTTACGCGCAGCCACCACTTCGTGGTCGGGTACGGCCGGACGCTGGCCGAAAACCTGCACCTGAAGGCCGAAGCCTACTACCAGGCGATCTTCGACGCCCCCGTGGAACGCACGCCCAGCTACTACTCGGTGCTGACGGAAGGCGCCGACTTCGGGCCCATTGACCGGGGTAACCTCGTCAATGCCGGCACTGGCCGCAACTACGGCCTGGAACTGACGCTGGAAAAGTACTTCTCGCGGGACTACTACTTCCTGCTGACGACGTCGCTCTTCGACGCCAAATACGAGGGCAGCGACGGCATCCTCCGCAACACGCCCTTCAACGGCCGCTACGTGGTCAACGCCCTGGCCGGCCGGGAGTTTCGCCTGGGCCGCCGCGACAACGTGCTCAGCCTCAACTGGAAGGTGACCACGGCCGGGGGCCGGTACGTGCGGCCGATTGACCTGGCGGCCTCGGCCGAGGGCAACACCACCGTGTACGACGACCGCCGCGCCTACGCCGAGCAGTTGTCGGGCTACTTCCGCATGGACCTCAAGTTCGGCTACAAGATGAACCGCCGCCGGCTCACCCACGAACTGGCCCTCGACCTCCAGAACGTGACCAACAGCCGCAACGTGTTCCAGCAGGCGTACAACCAGCGCACCAACCGCATCGGCACGGCCTACCAGCAGGGCTTCCTGCCGATCCCGTTCTACCGCCTGACGTTCTGAAGAAGTATTGAGTAGTGAGAATTGAGTAGTGAGTAGTTGGAAGGGAGATTGGTGCAACTTCATAAAATACAGTATCTTGAAAGAGCAACCAGCGGCAGGTACCCATCACCGTACTTTCTTCTCACTACCCAATGCCCGTACGCCGTACTCAATACCCAATACTCACTACTCAATACTCCCTATGAAGCCCCAAGTACTTCCCAATGACCGGCTGGCGCGGCTGGTTGGCGTGCCGGTGCTGAGCCTATCGATGGCGCTGCTGCTCAAGTTCGGCGACCCGGAGTTCGGCAAGGTGCTGATCATGATCACCCTCAACTGCATCATCATCTGGGAAGGCTGCCGGCAACTGTTCGTCCTGCTGCGCCGGCGGTTTCCCCGCTACAACCAGACGAGCCGGCGGCTCCTGTACCAGGGGGCGGCCATTCTGGTCTTTACGCTGGTGGTGGCCATTTTCATGAACCGGGTGTGCCACACCTTCTGGCCGGATGACCCGACGCCCTCCTCGGTGTTCGACGACTTCGTGAAGGCCATCATCCCGACGGTGTGCGTGACGCTGATCTACGAAAGCGTGTATTTTTTCGGGGAATGGAAAAACAACGTGAAGAAAACCGAGTCGCTGGCCCGCGAAAACGTGCAGTCGCAGCTCGACGCCCTGCGCAACCAGCTCGACCCGCACTTCCTGTTCAACAGCCTCAACACGCTGGCCTCGCTGATTGACTTCGAGAACGACGAGGCCCAGCAGTACCTGGAACGGCTCTCGGACGTGTACCGCTACGTGCTGGTGAGCCGTGACAAGAACACGGTGACGCTGGAAGAAGAAATTGCCTTCCTCGACGCCTACGTGTACCTCAACAAGGTGCGCTTCCGCGACAACCTGCAAGTGGTGAAGGAGATTTCACCGGCGGCCTACCGGCAGCAGGTGGCGCCGCTCAGCTTGCAGATGCTGGTGGAAAACGCCATCAAGCACAACGTGGTGTCGAAGGAGCGGCCCTTGCAGATCCGCATCGTGCAGGAAGCAGACCGGTACGTGTCGGTGGCCAACAACGTGCAGGAAAAGACCATTTTCGAGAAATCCACCAAGGTGGGCCTCCAGAACATCACCAACCGCTACCGGCTGCTCTCCGACCGGCAGGTGGAGGTGAGCCGGGGCCACGACGTGTTCAAGGTGCGCATTCCGCTGCTGCAACCGGCCCTCTCCTGACCCGCGGGAACCCGCCCAACCCGACCGCGCATGAAGACGATCATCATCGAAGACGAATACCCGGCGGCCGAACGGCTCCAGCAACTGCTGGGCAAGCTGGATGCGCCGGTGGAAGTGCTCACCGTGCAGCAAAGCGTGTCGGGGGCCGTCCGCTGGCTCACCGAGAACCGCCCCCCGGACCTGATCTTTTCGGACATCCAGCTTTCCGACGGCCTGAGCTTCCAGATTTTCGAAGCCGTGCCGGTAAGCAGCCCCATCGTGTTCACCACCTCCTACGACGAGTACGCCATCAAGGCTTTCAAGGTCAGGAGCATTGACTACCTGCTCAAACCCATCAAGCTGCCCGAGTTGCAGGGGGCCGTGCACAAATTCCAACAGATGCAGCCGGCGGCCCGGGCGGGGGACTACGCCCTGAGAATCGAGTCGCTGCTGGATTCGCTGCCCGTGACGGGCAAAAAGTACAAGAACCGCTTCCTGGTGAAACAGAACGAGCAGTTGCTGCCCATTGCGCGGGAAGAGATCGCCTACTTTTTTGCCGGCAACGGCATGGTGTGCCTCGTGCGCCACGACGGCCGGCAGTTCATCGTGGAGTACACGCTGGAGGAACTCGAAAACCTGCTGGAGCCGTCCCACTTTTTCCGGCTCAACCGGCAGTTCATCGCCACGCTGCCGTCCATCGCCCAGATTCACACGTACTTCAACGGCAAGCTCAAACTGGAGCTACAGCCCCGCATGGCCGGGGAAGTGATCGTCAGCCGCGAGAAGGTGCCGGCTTTCAAGGAATGGATTGAGGGGAATTGAGGAGTGAGAAGCGAGGAGTGAGGAGTGAGAAGGGTTGTTCCCCTTTGCGTGGCGGCGGGTTCTCGTAGGTCATTGGCGTTTCCCGGTGAGCAGGTGCTGTCGCGTGCTGGCGCGAAGGAGAACGGGCTGGCGCGATATAGCGTGCTGGCGCGAAGCTGTGCTTCGTGCCGGTTATGTCTTCCGCCTCCGGCGGAACGAAGGCAGTTTGTCTCCATCTGTCCCATGCATTGCCGCCCTTGCCCGGGCACGCTGGCGCAGGCGTCCGCCGGTGCCTTCCGGATTGGAAGCGTCCGCTTCCCAGCCGCCAGGCTTACTCACCTTACGTACGCGTACTAATCCGATTCAATCCCTTTCATCACGTGCCGGTAAAGGGTTCGAATGAACCAGCCAAATTGAGTTATTCCTTGCATAATCAGGAAGTGGAACACGTGCTTGCGCGAAAAGGG